>DASXXV010000170.1:0-3756 GCA_036502905.1 Occallatibacter sp.
GGAAAGGCTGGCGTTGCCCTGCGAACCGCGGGGCACGTAGAGCCGGTGGTCCTATCGCTTGCGAAGCTTCGGTTTGGCCGAGGCTTTCCTGGCGCTCGTTTTTGCCGCCGTCTTCTTCTTGGCGGGCTTTTGCATCGCCGCAGCTTTCTTTGCGGGTTTCGCCACGGGCGGCTCCTCACCGATGTTTACGTCCCGCGGAATGTCCAGCCCGAACATCGCCGAGAGGTCTTCGCCTCCTAGAACCTTTCCGGCCGATGGACTCCGCTTCGAGAGCGGCGCCACCATGCTCGCGCTCGCGATCAACTCCTTCTCATCCACCCCCCGCAAGCGGAAGAGCAATTCGGGTTGATGGTCGAAGCGTGCGCCGACGCCATACAGCACCGCCGCGACGTGCTTGCACATGTCCGCCCAGTCCGGGCAACTGCAGGAGAGCCGGATCTCGGCCGGCGACGGAAACAGTCCCTGGCCCTGCCTGCAGATCCGTTCCATCACCCCCTTGGACAAGCGCCCTTGCAGCAGCTCGACGAGCGAATCGATCGTACCCGCGCAGTCCTTGCGGATGGAATCCCAACGCGCTTTCGCCACCGGGGTCACTTTCAGCGTGACCCTATACAAGCTGGACCCGCAGACCTGCGCGCGGATCTCTCCGGCCGTAATCTGCAGATCCACCACGCTGCCATTGCGCACATAGGTCCGCCCGCGTGGCAGGCGGTTTTCATAATCGCTGTAGCGCTCCAGGTTGTCGCACCAGCCCTTGCCCCAAAAGGTCTTGGCGATGATGCGGCCTTCGATGACGACGGGAGAAACGGCGTGCCCCTGTTTCTTGCGCTTCTCCATCTCACGTAGCGCCTTGCGACGGCGTTCGGCCACCGGAATATATGGCGCCCACCCATACCCGTCGTACTCCATCGATTACGCCTCCTTCAGCGCCTTACTGATATCGAGCGCTACCAGTCTGAGTAATTCGTCGTCCTTCATCTCTGTCAGCAGGACACCCGCGCCACCTTCCAGTAACTCCTGCGAGAGGTGGCGCTTGGATTCAATCAACTGATCGATTTTCTCTTCTACAGTACCGCGACAAACGAACTTGTGGACCAGCACGTTCTTGGTCTGGCCGATGCGAAACGCCCGGTCCGTGGCCTGATTCTCCACCGCCGGATTCCACCAGCGGTCGAAATGCACCACGTGCGATGCGGCGGTCAGGTTAAGCCCGGCCCCGCCCGCCTTCAGGGACAACACGAAGAACCCCACGCTCTCGTCTTCCTGGAAGCGGCGTACCAGATCCTTGCGCTTCTTGACTTCGGTCTCTCCATGCAGCACCAGGCCCGGCCGCTGGAACACCGAGCCGAGGAAAGCGGCCAGCGGCGCGGTTACCTCGCGGAATTGGGTGAAAACGAGCATCTTCTCCTGCCTGGCAGCCACCACTTCCGCAATCTCCCGCAGGCGCGTCCATTTACCGCTGTCGGCCTCGCTCCAAGCGCCGTCTCCCAGCCATTGCGAAGGGTGGTTACAGATCTGCTTGAAGCGCATCAGGAACGCCAGTACCAACCCTTTCCGCTTGATCCCTGAGGTATCGGCAATTTGCGCGGCCAACTCTTTTACCGCCTGCTCATAAAGTGCGGCCTGGTGACGGCTGAGCGGACAGAACGCTTTGAGTTCGGTTTTTTCGGGCAAGTCCGCGATCACCGTTTTGTCCGTCTTCAGGCGCCGCAGAATATATGGCCGCACCAGCTCGCGCAAAGGCCCGTAGGAGCCGTGGGCTCGCTCGGCCAGGCGTTTCACGAATCCGCCGAACTCTTTCGAGGTTCCCAGCAGGCCTGGGTTGACGAAATCGAAAATCGACCACAGGTCGCCCAGCCGGTTCTCCACCGGCGTGCCGGTCAACGCCAGCCGTGCGCCGGCCTTGAGCTGTTTGACGGCGCGGGTCTGCTTGGAATCGGGATTCTTGATGGCCTGCGCTTCGTCCAGTACGGCCAGGCGCCAAGCAACCTCGGAAAGCCAAGGCGCGCGCAAGAGCGATCCGTAGCTGGTAATCACCAGGTCGATGCCCTGCAACCGCGCAGTGTCGAAGGCCTTCAGTTCGTCTGCCGGCAGCATCGAGGGATGCGCGACGAAGGCCTTCAATCCCGGCGCAAAGCGTTCGATTTCCGCCGCCCAGTTAGCCAGCAGCGACGCTGGCGCGACCAGCAGGCTTGACTGCGGCGGGCTGCTAGCGTTGTGTTTCATGACCAGCAGCAGCGAAAGTACCTGGATGGTCTTGCCGAGTCCCATATCGTCGGCCAGGCACGCTCCCAGGCCGAGGCTGGAAAGGAAGTGGAGCCACCGGACACCAGCCTGCTGGTAGGGACGCAGGGTACCTTTCAGCGCATCGCCTGGCTCCACTTGCGCCAATGATTGCGGGTTGCGTAACCCTTTCAACGCCTCCGCCAGCCAGGGACCGGCGACCACCTGGCTCCAATCAACCCCATACGCGACCGCTTGGTCTTTCGCGTTGAGGTCCGCGCCCGCCAGCAACCGCATGGCTTCACCGAATGCCAGGCCGGTGGCCTTGGCGGTGCGCTCCAGTTCGCGGAAGCGCGCGAGCATGGCCCGCAGATGCTCGCTGTCCAACTCCACCCAGCGCCCACGCACCAGGGCGAGCCCATCGGTCTTGGCCAGCAACTCGCGGATCTCGTCGGCGGTGAGCGGTTCGCCATCTACTGTGACGTCCATTTGGAAGTCGAGCAGCGCATTCTGTCCCAGTCCGGACGGTGGCCGGGTTCCCACTGTGCCCGTGACGCGCGGCCGCACTGGACGGTGGCCTCCCCAACCCGCCGGCATGCGAACCACCACGCCCGCCGCCTCCAACCGCGGAACGTCCCGCAAGAGCCGCCACGTCTCTTGCGGCGTCCAGCGGAGGGGATGAAAAATCTCGCCCGCGTCGATCATCTCCTTCAGCCACTCGCACGTCTCCGACGCCCGCTGTACCGGCAGCAGCAACGACAGGAGACGGTCTTTGTTGCCAGCGCCAGCGTACTCGCGCAACGCCTGCCCGAGCGGCAGGTGTTGTGCTTTTGCCTGCGCTGATAGCCGAGTGGTGTAGGTGGACAGGAAGGCGAACGGGGCGTCCGGGTCCTTACGGTTCTCGGCCACGTTGAAGTGTACCCGGCCCACCAGGTTCCAGGCCGGATTCCGCCGTTTCAGGAATTCCTGTACGGCGCATTTGGACTCGGCTAATTCAATCCCGAAGGCCGCGTCAAGTTCTCGCCACAGAGCTTCGAGCACGGTGGCCGTCAGATACTCTGCGCCCATCATGGGAGGTGCCGCGAGCGCCAGGCTGTCGAGTTCCCCGTCTGCGGGAGGCGCGATGCTTGTCTCGCCATCCTGCCGCGTGCAGAGCGTGGTCACATAGCGCGCGCCGAACTCGCGCCAATAGGAGAGGGCCGGCGGTAACCCGGTGCCCACGCTCCCAGCTCCCAGCAGAAGCAGGCCGTGGCCCGCGCCGCGCTCGAATGCCCGCGCTAAACGCTCCGCGAGCACGCTGTCAACCGGTGGTGCGCCGGTGTCGCGAGTCAAGACGAGCCGGCCGTGGGGAGTGAGGTTAATTTCGAGAGAGATCGCGTCCATGATACAAGCCGTTAGTTTAGCCTACGGGATGGGGGCTCTCGGATTGAGGTCGGTTTGCCGACTGCGGCCTGCCAACATTGAGATGGGGCGCCAGCTTGATTTTCCGCAGGACGCGCCGCAGTAGGTAGGTACGAGCATTGCTTCGTTTTC
>DASXXV010000171.1:0-3298 GCA_036502905.1 Occallatibacter sp.
CGATGTTTCGATGCCGGCTTCCCCAAGCTTCTGTGCCGCGCGGGATGCCGGCGCGAACCCTTCGACTCGATAGCCGTCGATCTCCGCACCTTCGCGAATCACCGCCAGCGCAGTGGTCTTGCCCACGCCTGCTACGCCATCTAAACCGACGATCCTTTCCCGCGAGAGGAAGATGTCATCCACGGCCTGACGTTGCGACGCATTCAGCTCCGGGTGACGGTCTTCCGTGGCGATCCGCACATGCGGTGAAACCAGTATGGGATCGCGGTAATCGCACCGATTGCCCTCCTGCATTCGGCCAACAATCTCGCGCTCCATCCCAGCCATCGCAGCGGTTGTGTATTGGTGCCCCGCGCCTGTATGCGACACTTCCCGGAACTCCCCAGCCTCGATCCGTCGCTCGAACTCCTGACGGATTTTGGCATATGTCGTTTCTCCCATGCCGCGCGCAAGCGCGGCTTCAAGGATCGCGCGGCGATCCTGCACTGCCCCTCTCTCAAAGACATGATCGCGGGCCCAAGTCACGGCCCGCTGCGCCTGCATCTCCGGCTCCTGCATCCGATGTTGACGGTGTTCGCGCGGTTGGGCGACTACGCGGTCCGCCTGATGCCCATACCGTGCCGCCAACTCACGGTGCCGCTGTAAGACCTCCTCCGGGGACAGCAGTTCCTTGCGGTCGCGCGTGTGGTGGGCGGCGATCTGGGCCGCCGCTGCTCCGTCGATTCCTTGCTCCCGGAGATGGTCTTTGATCTGCTCCCGACGTGGGCTGGAAGCCTCCAGATATTCCTTCGTGTAGCCCCGGACTTCTGGTTGCCCATGCTTGCCGCGCTCCAGTTCGTAGCCCAGCTTTTCCAGACGTGACGCCAACTCTGATCGGTAAACCGCTGTGGCGTATCGCTGGGACACAAACAGTTCATGCGGCTGCAGGCTGCGCGTCTCACTGTTCTCTCGCTCGGTCACGTTGAAAATGACGGCATGGGTATGAAGCTGCGGTGCCGCGTAGCCATCGGCGGGCCGCGCGCTATCGTGCTCGAAGGTCGCGGCGATGAACTTCCCCGTCGTCTCTGGGGCATGGACATTGCCAATCCGTGCCTGCGTATACCGTTCCAATTCCGCTAGGGCCACGCGGACGCTATCCCGGTGCGCCCCTCGAACGCGTTCATCGCCGCCCACGAGCGCGGTGAGAGATACCGACTTCGGCGCGGAAAAGGTGGCGTCCCACCCGGCGCGATGCTCGACGCTGGTCACTTCCTTGCCGAATTTGCCTTCGTAGGTTCTCGCAACCTGATGCCTGACCAATTGCTCTTCGGTGTGTGGATGCTGGCCTTCGGTCAGCCGCGCGAAATGCTCAGCATCCACTGCGCCGGTGAGCTTCCACTGTTCGGCCAGCCTGCCCTGCCATTCGCTGTGGACTTGTTGGTCACGGCTCCAATAGTTCTGTTCCTGCGAGGCAAACTCGCGCTCGTGATAGGTTCGCGCCTGGCTGGCGGACAGCGGTTTCGAGATTGTGAGCATGAGATTTTCTCAGTCGATCTCCTTGGTCTCATTCCAGACAAACGCCTCTTTGGGCTTGCCGCCGGGTGCTTCGAAGAGCGGGAGAACTGGCTGGATGGACTTCTTCAACGGCTCGGCGGAAGCGGTGGGACGCGCTGGCGGCGTTGGCTTCGGAGCAATCGTCTGAGTCCTGCGTTTCGCACATTCCGGCAGTCTGAATCGGATTCTGCCGATCTTCATCCTCCATCTCTGGGGCAAACTTGGCCGAGATGCGCCCCATTCATTCCGCTCCCTGTCCCACCGTTTGCGCGTTGACCAGCTCTGCCACATGCTTCGGCCCGCGAGCAGGAAAAAGAGCAGCGCGGCTCCCCAGAGCAGAGGCGTAAGCGTCAGCAGTACCAGAGCTGACAACGACAAAGGACTGCTCAGATGAGGCGTGGCATTCATGGCTTCCCGCCTCGTTCCGTGCCCTGAGGGACAAGGAAGTCCTCCAGCAGTTTGTGGCCCTGCTGAAGCTTTCGGGCGTCGGCCTGGTCGCGGATTTTGAGGATAGAATCGGGCAGCAATTGTCGGCCTTCCGATGCCGTCTGCGCGCCTGCGTGGAACAGATTCAGGAGTGTGTAACGGACAGCCCAGATTTCGGCCAATAGCAACTCAAGGGGATCGGCGGGCCGCTGTCGCGCCGCGCGCAGTGCACTCTGGCGCAGCCATTCCGCGAGAGACTGGCCGGCGCCTTCGGCGGCGGCTTCGACCTCCGTTAGTTCGCCTGGAGTCAGGCGCGTCGCTACAGTCTTGGTGCGAAAACCCGGTCTGGCTTCATCGGCTGCGGGCACATCGCTCTGAACTGGAAAAGGCAGATGGGGAGTGTTCATGCGAAACCTTCCATTCCTCACGTGGCGCATCCCGCATCAGCACTGGATATTGCCGGGTTGCGTGAAACTCTTGCGCGTCAACGTGTTTACAGTTCGGGCGCTAAGGAGCGCTAGTTTCAGTTGCAAACGCAACCATCCGTCTACCTGCGAAGTCATCGCGGAGCAAAGCTACTGACTCACAACATGTTTACCTGCGTAAACATGTTCCTGCTGCTGGGATCTCCGCAGTTCCCAACTTGGGGGTGACGTGTCCCCACTTCTTCCGGTGCGAAGCACCGCGTTCTTACAACTCGCCATACTCAAGAGCCAGCGCGTCCCACAGGCGGCGCACTTGCGGAGCCTGCCACGCGCGTCGAAATAGCTTCTTGATGGCCTGCCAGTCTTCGCCACGAAAGTTAAACGTAATTCCGTTGTCACGAGCGCGAAAATTCACGCCGATTTCGTCCTTCTCGTCAGCCACCGTATACGCGAGAAAATAGCGGCCATTCCAGGAGATCAGCACCCGCTTTACATCCAGCCGTTCCAGGATCGTCCTGAATTCCGAAATCTTTGGGTATCCCTCCACGGGATAGAGCGGCGAAAGTCTTCCTGGGAAGGATAACCAAACGGAAAAACCTTCCCTCGGCGAACGCACGAATTCGAGACGGTAGTCGCCCTCTTCAAATTTCGGTAATGGCGGATTCAACGGAGCGTCCATTCTCCCTGCCGAAGAGTTCGGATCCTGCAAGGGCTGAGCATAGTGAAAATAATGGCCGCGGGCGCAGACGCTCCACAGGATTGGCCAGTACGGCCGAAGCGCCTCGTTTAGCCTCTCGATATTGGGGAACTCTAGCTCGTCGAGGAGAAAGTAAAGGTTCCGGGCGACAAAGATGGGTCTCTGCCGCTCTTCTGTCGGGTTTTTTAGCATCCGAATGGTGTGGGTGACAGCGCGC
>DASXXV010000172.1:0-2472 GCA_036502905.1 Occallatibacter sp.
ACGAATTTCCCCCACATGCGCCGGACCATAGTTATCCCACCCATGCTCGTCCCAGCGCATAAACTGCAACCGGACTGGCTTGCCCGCTAGCTGCGAGAGAATCGCCGCGGCCTCCGCAACATCGTCATAGCAGCTATGCCCATAGGTCCCTGACCCCTCGTAATATTGCACCCTGACTTTCTCCACAGCTAATCCAAGGATGCGGGCGACATTTGTCCGCGTGGCGTAAACGTCCTGCGTCGAACAAATCACCAGCGCGAAATCCTGGGTTACGTCGCCGATCGCGCAGTTCGGCCCGAAAGGCGCATGAGCCTGATAAGGACCCCGATAGCTCTGCGAAACCACATGCGCCGCTCGCGTCAGCGCGCCGGCCACGTCACCTCTTTCGAGCACGATCCGGTCCGTGGTCTTAGCCGCACGCATTTGTTCGTGCATACCGGCAGTCCCTGGCAGCGTCGCCACCGCCTCCCAAGACACCTTCAACTGCGCCGCCGCGCGCACCGCATCCCATTCGTTCTCCGCCACCACACCTACAAAATCGCCCTTGCGCAAAACGCGCGCGGTCGGGATATGGCGGATCGAGGCCTCATCGATATCGAGGACCTTCGCGCCAGCGCCGTAACTCCGCTGCCCACGCGGTCGAACGATACGCCCATGCAGCATTCCCGGCACGCGCACGTGCTGCATGTAGATATATTTGCCGGCCACCTTGTCCGGGATATCGTTGCGCGGGACCCCCGTGCCAACCAATTTGTATCGGGCGGCGGTCTTCAGTGGCGCGGACCCGGTAAACGGGATGTGCAGCGGCTTATCTCCGGTCAGTTCTCCGTAGGTGATCGACTGGCCCGAACTGCCTGGGCCAGACACCACGCCCTTCGAGACCATAAGACTCTGCGCCGGCACGCCCAGCCTCTTCGAAGCCAGTTGGAGTAAGGCGAACCGAGCTTCCGCCGCCGCCGTGCGAACTTGCGGACCGCCACGTTGTATGGAAGCGCTGGCGTAGGTACCACCCTGGTTTGGCGTGATGCTTGTGTCGAGCCGGACAGTCTTGAGCTGGCTCATATCCAGATCGAGTTCTTCCGCCGCAATCTGCAGCAGCGCCGTCGAACCGCCCTGGCCCAGTTCAGCGAATCCTATGAAGATGGTCGCCGTGTTGTCCGCGTGGATCGCGAGCCAGGTATCGATCAAATTCGCATCCGGCGGACCAGGCACCGCCGGTCGCGAAACTATATCGAGACGACTCTGTCCCAACAGCGCCTCATTCAGTGAAAAGCCGACGATGAGACTGCCCCCGGCCTTTAAAAACTCGCGCCGCGGAAACTCGCTCATCCGGCACCCCTCGCCATGGCTTTCGCAGCTCTCTGAATCGCCTTCAAGATTCGCGGGTAGGTGCCACACCGGCACAGATGGCCATTCATCGCGGTCCGGATCTGGGCATCGGTTGGCTGGGCATTCTTCGACAGCAGTTCAGAAGCTTTGACTATCATCCCGTTATAGCAGTAACCACACTGCACGGCCTGTTCATCGATCATGGCTTGTTGCACTGGATGCAACTCCGGCACCTGCCGGAGTTTCTTCTGTGCTCCGTACCATGCCGGCAGCCCTTCCAGGGTGGTCACGGATTTCCCCTGAACCGCCGACACCGGCGTCACACAAGACCGTGTTTCGACGCCATCCACCAGCACCGAGCAGGCGCCGCACTGGGCGAGTCCGCAACCAAACCGCGGTCCTTGCAGCAGCAGTTCGTTTGAGAGTACATACAACAGGGGTGTATCCGGGGCGGCCATAACCTTCCACGGACGTTGATTCACAATAATTCTGAGTTCTGCGGCCACAGACGTTCGATGTCGAGATTATCATGTTTGCGGAGTCAGCGCCGGCGCCTCGGATTGTTTCCGCATCGTCGGCATCCGGGAGTTATCTCCGCCACGACTAGGCGGGCAGGCCGTGTACCTGGTCGATTGGCGTTCAGCCATGACCTTGTAGAACCAGATGCTGGCTCCGGTCAGTTCGCGGCCCACTGGAAGAGAGCGCTGCGAGCCCAGGGGAAAGCAGCACGAGCACGCTGCAGACGGGTGTTAAGTACCAATATCGGTAGGGGGACGCTTGGTATCCGACGCTTCCCCAGGCACAATGTGAGCGCCACATCGTGCAGGCAATGATCGTCTACTCGGAGAGCGAACAACCCGGGTGACCGCAGTCGCACGAGATCTCTATTTCTCCTCCAGCGTCTTCGCAGCGCTGGCCACAATATTTCTTGTCATGTGGTACGGTGCATCGGCATGGCGGGTGTGCACACTTCTTAGGCTCAGCATTCGACACGATGATTCTACCCTCCAGCCTACCGAGTGTCACAGCAATATAGACAGGATGTCAACCGGCGACCTTAGAGCCGAAAGTTGGTTTTTGCTGTGAGCCGGAGCTTGAGTGCGCTCCGGCAAGGAGCAGGCTGCCTCGCACGCGCTGGACGGC
>DASXXV010000173.1:0-34265 GCA_036502905.1 Occallatibacter sp.
CTCGGCCCCCGCAAGATTCGCGTCAACTCCCTCAACCCCGGGATGATCGAGACGGAAGGGGTGCACGCGGCCGGGTTCATCGGCAGCGATTTCGAAAAGAAGACCGTCTCCGAAACGCCCCTCGGCCGCATCGGCCAGCCAAAGGACATCGCGGACGCGGCAGCCTTCCTGGCCTCCGACGATTCGGCATGGATCAACGGTCAGACCATCCAGGCGGCGGGCGGCTTCCGGTTGTAATGGCAGGCAGTTCACGGTTCGAAGTTCAAAGTTGTCGATAGACAACTACGAATTGTGAACTGCAGCGCGCTCCTGGCGCTTCTTTCGCGCCAGGGCGAACTGCAGAGATCCTCCCTGCAGGATGATGGAGAACACCACGATCATGTAGGTGGCGCCGAAAATCCATGGCCCGGTCTGCATGTGGCCCAATGTCTTGGGCACGGAGAGCGCCAGCGCAATCGATAATCCGCCGCGCAGCCCTCCCCAGGTGAGCGTCTTCACCGAACTCTGCCAATGTTTCACGCACACGTGCACGATTGCCAGGCAAAGCGCCACGACCAACAACCGCACGAGGCTCACGGAGAAGATAGCCGCCAGCCCGGCGCGGATAGTGGTTGCGTTCAGTCTCACGGCCATGGCTTCCAGACCCAGCAGCACGAAAAGCAGGGCGTTCTGCACCTCGTCCAGCAGTGTCCAAAACTCGTCCACGCGCTCATCGGCGATCCGCCCCTTGGGTTGCTTTCGATTGAAATGGCGCAGCGCGATGCCGGCGACTACCGCTTCCAGTGGGGCCGAAAGCCGCCACACGTCGGCGAGCACGTAGCCGCCGAGCGCCAGGGTAAGCGTGAGCAGAATCTCCACCTGGTACGCCTCGACGATGCACATCAGGCGGGACACCAGCCAGGCTCCCATTATGCCCAGCACCACGGCGCCGCCGGACTTCAGCAGCAACATACCGGCGATGTGCCCCGGCGTGGGCGTGTTTCCGCGCGCGATCTCGATCATGGTCAGGAACAACACCGCGCCCACGCCGTCATTGAACAGCGATTCGCCGGCCAGTTGCGCTTCGAGGGACTTGGGAATGCCGATGCGGCGAAGAAGCTCCAGGACAGCGATAGGATCGGTGGGCGAGATCAGAGCGCCAAAGATAAGGCACTCCATCCACGACGCGCCCGTACCGGAGAGCAGCAGCATCATGCCAGCCACCGCAAACACCGACAGAATGGTGCCCAGCACCGAGAGCACGGCCACCGGAAGCTTTTCTTTTTCGAGATACTCCAGGTCGAGCAGGAAGGCGCCGGCAAACAGCAGGAGCGGCAGCATGCCGTGCATGATCAGGCTTTCAAAATCAATTCTACCGGCAAGGCGGTTGGTCCATTCGTGCACACCCGGAGCTAGCCGGCCCACCCCTGCCAGGCTGAGCGTCGTGAGCACGGTTAGCAGCATGGTGCCGATGGTGATGGGCAGGCGCAGCACGCGCGAGCTCAGCCATCCGAACAAGGCGGCGGTGGCCACCAGCACGCTGATGATCTCGAGAGTGTTCATGCCGGTCCGCCGCGCGCCATGATTCGATGTTAGCGAAACTGTGAGTAGCGCGTTGGGAGAACCTGGGAACCAGGAGAATAGGGACTAGCGGATACGGATGTTCAAAACGCTATTTAACCAATCACCGAAACGCGACGTACAGGACGAGCAGGTACAGCAACATCAGGGCTGCCCAGAGTGACTGTCTTCTCGATTTTGGTGTCCGAGTCCAGAGAATGTAAACAAAGCAAGGACCCGGGAGGAAGAGAATCACCACCAACCAATACGGCATTCCATGTTCGTGGAGGGCCGGCCACTTCCCCTCCGCGAAAACCTACAGCAGATTTGCCGCGTCTTTGGCAAAGTAGGTAACAATAAAGTCCGCGCCGGCTCGCCGAATTCCGAGCAGCGACTCCAGCATCGCCCGGTCGCGATCCAGCCAGCCCTTCTCGAACGCGGCGTGCAGCATCGAATACTCGCCCGAGACCTGGTAAGCGCCCATGGGCACATCCACCCGCCGCCGCGCCTCGCGTACGACGTCCAGATACGGCATGGCGGGCTTCATCAGGATCATGTCTGCGCCCTCGGCGAGGTCGAGTTCGATCTCCCGCATCGCTTCGCGCAGGTTGGCGCCATCCATCTGGTACGTCTTGCGATCGCCGAACTGCGGGGCGGAGCCCGCCGCCTCACGGAATGGGCCATAAAACGCCGAAGCGAACTTGGAGGCGTAGCTCAGGATGGGGACCTCCGTGCGGTCGTCTTCGTCGAGCGCCCTGCGGATGGCCGCCACCCGCCCGTCCATCATGTCGCTGGGCGCCACAATGTCCGCGCCTGCCCGCGCCAGGCTCGCGGCCGTCTGCCCCAGCAGGTCGACGGACGAGTCGTTCTCCACTTCCCATCCGTCCCGGGTTTCAACGATCATTCCGCAATGTCCATGGCTGGTGTACTCGCACAGGCACACATCGCCGATCAAAACCAGCTTCTTTCCGGCGCTGGAGCGCTTGAGAGCACGCAGTGCCTGCTGCACGATGCCTTCATCGTCGTAGGCCCCGGTGCCCTGCTCGTCCTTGGACTCCGGAAGACCGAACAGCAGAAGGCCGGCTATCCCCAGCCGCGCAACTTCGTCGGCCTCTTTAACGGCCTCGTCCACCGACAGGTTGAATACCCCGGGCATGGACCCCACCGGCTTACGCACGCCTTCGCCCGGACAGATGAAGAGGGGATAAATCAAGTCGCCGGGTTCCAGCGAGGTCTCGCGAACCAGGGCGCGGAGCGACTCTGTCCGGCGCAGGCGCCGCATGCGCGTTTCTGGGAAACTCATACTTAAATTGTAATGCGGGGCAGCGTTGATGAGCTTCTAGCTACTGGCTTCAGCTTTCTATGCAAGGTCCGATCGAAGTCACAGATCCCGAGGATTGGGACACAAACAGATGAACGCTCTTGGTCTGCCAACCATTTGCAAAAGCTGCGAGAAACCGTGTTGTTTTCGTTCGGCCCCGAAGAGCTGTGGTTGTCAAGCAACAGCCTAGAAGCTGGCAGCTAGAGGCTCGGAGCTGTTTTACGGCAATTGCTCATACAGGGTCTGATTCCGGTAGCCCATGAGCATAACCAGCGTCCAGATGCCGAGCGCGGTGCCCAGGGGGAATTTGAACAAAACGCAGAAAGCCGCCACGATGGCCACCATGCGGCCCCATGGTTCGCGGTGAATGAGTCCCCAGCCGACCGCGAAAAGAAACAACGACCACAACAGGACGAATACCCAGATGAATTGCAGCACGATGGGGCCAAACCACTCCGGACGGATGGGCCCATTCATCCACGGACCATGCGCCCACGGACCGAAATGACTGTGCATGGCGAAGCGCGCGAAGGCCATTCCCGCGAAGCTCAGGATCAGATTGAGCCCGGCGTAGATGAACCAAACCGTGCTCAGGGCCCGAATCTTCCCGGCATAATTCTCCAGCTCGAACTGGAACCCCGGAACAGCAGGAGGCGCCACTGCCAACGGACGCCCGCACTGGGGGCAGAAGGTTTGTCCTGGCTGTAAGCCCTGACCGCATCCGCTGCAAAACATTGGTTCCTCCTTTGGAAAGTTCACTCCAGCACGCAAACACTCCGCGTTTCTCACATCCTGCATCAGGGAGTACGCGGGGCAGGGTGCATTCGTTCCCAGCGCTCCTCGTGGCGGTCGTCGTGATACAGCAGGGCGGTGACGCGACCCTGCTTGTCGTGCTCCACCGTCAGCCGCGTCCAGATGCTGCCCAGGGGATAGAAGAACGAGTTCGGCGCCTCGGCTTCCACCTCCGTCACTTCGCCGTGGGGATCTTTTTCGTAGAGCGCGTCGCCCTGGCGAAACATGGTGGCCGCCAGATGGCCGTTCGCGTCCCGGTATTCTCCCGCGATGCTGTCCAGCACGGTCAACGCGAGCTTCACGGCGGTCGGATGAAGCGGTACGACCAGGCGCTCGGCATAAGAGGGTGGATCGGGAACCGCTCCAAGCCGGTGGGAAAGCAGCCATTTGGGCAGTTCCGGCTCGTTATACGCCCGTGCCCAGGAGTCGTGATGAAGTCCCTGGTAAATCCAAAGGCGTACATTTCCGCCGGCTGCCTTGAACGCATTAAACATCAGTTCGCTTTCGCGCGTCGGCACCACGTTGTCTTCGCTGCCATGGAACATCCAGATGGGCGTGCGTCCGATGAGGCGCGCGTATTCCCCGGGCAGGGTATTCGCCAGCTGCCAGCGCTCCGGCGCATAGCTCCAGAAGGGGCCGCCTGAGGCGATGGCGATGGCCGCCCAGCGGCGCGGATACATCCTGGCCAGTTCCCATGCCCCGTAGCCGCCCATGGAAATCCCGGTCAGGTAGGTGCGCGCGGGGTCGGCGTGGAACTCCGCCACTTCCTGGTCAAGCGCCGCCATGGACATGTCCAGCATCACCGCGTCCGTCCAGAAATTGGGGAACAGGCACTGCGGCATCACGATGATGAACGGCCAGCGCTCGGGGTGATCGCGCACCGCCAGCGGGAGCCCGATCTGGGTCTGGAACATGCCCTCCGACCCCCGTTCCCCGCGGCCGTGCAGAAAAAGAATGATCGGCCAGGCCTTGCGATCGTCGCGCCGAAAATCTTCCGGCAGATAGATCTGGAAGCGATAGGTCGCACCGTTGACTTCCACCTTGCGATTAAGGAATCCGGTCTCCTGGGGGGGCGGAATTGGGGGAACAGGGTGCGTCCGGGCCTCGGTGGCGCCTCCGGCGGCGGGTAATAACCCTAGGGCTATACACAGGCTGGCCAAGACTCTCGGAAAACGGACCATGCTCGAAACCATCATAAGAGGCGGATGCGGCACTCGTCAGCGCACCGCAGGGGATGGACCGCCCCGTTTGCCACGTTTTGCATTTTTCACGCACAGGCTCACTCGGGCCCGATTGTCCAAACCGGAGCAATCCGGACGCAATACTCATCAAGAAAATCCCCACAACTCTCTTATGCTCACCATGAAACAATCGAATCGATCAGCCCGATGAGCGCCAACAGCCTCGAACCCGGAGATATGCTCGACCACTACCGCATTGATGCCACGGTGGCGCGCAGCGGCATGGCTACCCTGTACCGGGGCACTGACACGAACAATGGCCGCCAGGTCGCCCTCAAGGTGCCGCACCCGGAGATGGAAGCCGATCCGGTCCTGGTGGAGCGCTTCAAGCGGGAACAGGAGATCGGACAACTGCTCGATCACCCCGGAGTGGTAAAGACCTTCAACAGCGAAGATCGCAGCCGCCTGTACATGGTCATCGAGTGGGTGGACGGCAGCCTGCTGCGCAGCGTCCTGAATGAGCAAGGCGCGCTGCCCGTACAACGCGCCGAGAAGATTACGTTGAACATCTGCGACGCGCTCGATTACATGCACAAGCGCGGCATCGTGCACCGCGACCTGAAGCCTGAAAACGTGATGGTGAAAGATTGCGACGAGATCAAGCTGATCGACTTCGGCATCGCCATGAAAGAAGACGCGCGCCGGCTCACGTTTGTGAACGTCTCGTCCATGCTGGGCACCCCCGACTATATCGCTCCCGAACAGGTCCAGGGCAAGCGCGGCGATCAGCGCAGCGACATGTATTCGCTGGGCGTCATGTTTTACGAAATGCTCACCGGCCAGGTGCCGTTCAGCGGGCCCAACCCGCTGGCGGTGATGAATGAGCGGCTGCTCAACGACCCGCTTCCTCCGAGCGAAATCAACCCCGATATTCCTCCCGAAATTGAAGAGATCGTCTTCAGGGCTTTGGAAAGAGATCCGCGCCACCGATACCCGAGCGCCCACGAAATGGAATGGGATCTCGAGCATAAGGAAACGGTTGGCGTGGAAGACCGCGGCTTTCGTGCACCGCGCCGCGGGCCGGCATCACTGCTCGGCCGGATCAATAAGCGGGCATTGCTTTATGCGGGCTTGGCGCTGGTGCCCATCCTGCTGTTCGTCCTGATGTTGATGCTGGCAAGGCGGTGAGTCCGCTCCGCTCTCAATCCTCAGATTTTTCATAGCAGGCGCGCGCAGCCGTGCATCGCGAAAGATGCACGAAATGCTCGTCAGGGCCGGCCGGCCCCATGGTGCGAAGGCACCAGTACGTGGAGCTGGTGGCGACCCCGGGAAGCCAGTTCTCCGCATTCTGCGGCGTGGTTCCGTAGGGATTCTTGGTGCGCAGGCACTGGCATGGCGGCGACGTGCTTTGGTTGATGGCGGTGCTCATCGTTGGATTCCTTTCTGCAGCGGATTCTACCCGGGTGCTCCGATTCTAGCTGGGTGCCCAGCATCAACTGAGTGCCCCAATGAGTGCCCCAAGTTCGGCGCGTCCTTCTTCTTGCCCCTGATCCGGGCTTACGCCAATGCATCACCCTGCCGCACTGGGGTCGCGCTCCATTTGACCGGCGGCCAGCAGAATCGTGCGATAGACGGCTACTGGAAACATCTGCACCTTGTAGGCGTTCATTGACAGCGGCATGGCGTTGGTCATCGAAGCTTTCCCTGCGGCACGGGCGGTTTCCTGGTTGATGGACTTGCCGGTGAGCGCTGCTTCGGCTTCCGGCGAGCGGCGGACAACCGGCGACGCCGCGCCCATGGCCACCGCTGCCCGCTTGCAGGTGTCCCCGTCCATTTCGAGAACGATGCCGGCATCTGCAATCGCCCAGTCGTGGCTCTCCTTCTCGCCGTACTTCTGATACGCCGACTTTGTGCCGGGCGCGGGTTTGGGAATCTTGACCGCGGTCAGCAGCTCGCCGTCCTCCATCACGTTGAACTTGTGCGGATTGGCGTCCGGACGGACGTAGAAGTCTTTGATCGCCACGGTGCGCTTGCCTTTCGACGACACCAGTTCGACACTGCCGCCGAGGGCCAGAACGGCAACCGCTGCCGACGACGGCGCAACCGAGGGGCAGCCGCCGTAGTCCATGATGGCGTGGTATTGATTCAGGCCGGAAAACGCGAAGCAGATTTCCTTTCCCTTGCGCAGACACTGAAAATCGGCCGAGCGGAAGTACCAGCACTGCAGTTCCTGCAGCAGGTTGCCGCCGATGGTCGCCATGTTGCGGATGTGCGGCGTGGCAGCGCTCCCGCATGCATCGGCCAGCACGGTGTATTCCGAGCGGATCCCGGCGTGATCCGAAACTTCGGCCAGGGTGGTGAGCGCGCCGATCGTGAGCCCTTCAGGCGTCGCGTGAATGCCGCGCAGCTCCTTGATGTTGCGAATATTCACCAGGCGCGCAGGGGTATCCGTGCCGTTCTTCATCCGGTCGAGCAGATCGACGCCGCCGGCCTTCACCACGGCGCCGTCCTTCAGCTGCGAGAGCGCAGCCTCCACGGTAGTGCAGTCTGCAAGCGAGAAGGAGTTCATAGCGCCTCCGACATCGGTTGGGGCTGGTTGAGGGCGGCGAGAGCTACGGCCGGAGTCATCGGCAACTGGCGGATGCGCACGCCCGTAGCGTTATACACCGCGTTGCCGATCGCCGCCCCGACAGAGATGATGCCCGCGGCTTCCCCGATCCCCGAGGCATCGGTCGAGCTTTGCCCGATGTACACCTCGGTGAGTTGCACTTCCACCTGCGGCACTTCGTAGGCCCCCGCGATCTTATACTTGTCGAGGTTGGCATTGACCATGATTCCGTAGTTGGGATCGAGGAGGCGGTGTTCGAAGAGCGTGTACGAGATGCCCTGGATCACGCCGCCGTTGATCTGGCTGATGACCTGTGCAGGATTGATGGGCCGTCCGCAGTCGTGCACGGACAACACGCGGCTCACGTGGATGCGCCCGGTCTCGGTGTCGACCTTCACTTCCGCCACATCCACACCGCCATACGTGATGACCTTTTGGGGAGCGTAGTCGGGAATGCGCTTGGCCTGCGCGGAGACCTCGTCAGTGTTCATCTTGGCCGCCGCCGCCTTGAAGCTGATGGGCTGGAATTTGTTCGACGCGCTGCGCACCATGCCGCTGCTGATGGATAGATCGGCGGCTGTCGTGCCCAGCGCCGGAGCCACGCTGGCCAGGAATTTCTGCGCTGCCTGCCAGGCTGCGTCGCGGGCGGCCGGGCTCAACGAGGCGGTGGTTACGCTCCCGCCGGAATTGGGGCCGACGGGATAATTGGTGTCCCCGATCTTGACCGAGATCTTTGCCGGCGGCACTCCGAACTGTTCAGCAACAATCTGGGCCAGCGCCGTCTTGATGCCGCTGCCGATGTCCTGCACGGCGGAGAGGATTTCCAGCGAGCCGTCCTTGTGGACGCGGACTTCCGCCGAAGAATTCATGGTCAGGTGGCGATACCAGATGGACTGCGACAGGCCCACGCCGCGCTTGAAGGGGCCGGCATCGGCGTTCACCTTGGGATTTCGCGACTTCCACAGCGCATGCCCGCGAATGATCTGGCGCTGCACGCGGCGCACGGGGTTCTCATCGATGCGATCGCGGAGATCGAGAGGATCCATGTTAAGGCGATTGGCCAGCTCGTCAATCGACTGCTCCAACGCGAATGCGCCCTGCGGGTGCCCGGGTGCGCGAAACGCCGCCGCAGGACCGGCATTGGTGAATACATCGTTCTCTTCCACGTGGAGCGTGGCCCACTTGTAGAGATTCGACGCTGGTCCCGAACAGCCGGCGCCGGTGCCGCAGCCCGCGCTGCCGAAGCTGATGAGTTGAATTGCGGTAATGGTGCCGTCTTTCTTCGCGCCGATACGCAGCCGCTGATCGGAGCTGGGACGGTTGCCCACGGAAAGGTGTTCTTCCTGGCGATCGAGCATCAGGCGTACCGGCGCGCCGGTCTTCTTTGACAGAATGGCCGCCGCCACGCCTGGATTGCCTGCACCGAACTTGGCGCCGAAGCCTCCGCCCATGAATTCGGTGATGACGCGAACCTGCGACTTGGGCACCTTGAAGTAGGCAGCCAGCTCTTCGCGCACCGATGCTGTCCCCTGCGTGGATGCGTACACCGTCAGCATGTCGGGCTTCCAGTCGGCGACCACACCGTGGGTTTCGAGTGCCGAGTGGGTTTGCACTTGCGTGATGTAACGCGCATCCACCACCACGTCGGCGTCCTTGAATCCCTGCTCGGCGTCGCCTTCTTTGCGCACGTGCGGCCCGTGGATGTTGCCGGTCTGCGGAATGCCCGCCGCGCTGCCGCCTCCGCCCGCGGTGCCGGCCTGGTCGGCGGCGCCGGGAAAGACCAGCGGAGCGCTGGCTTCGCGGGCCACGTCCAGGTCCACGACGAACGGAATCGTCTCGTATTTCACCTTAACCTTGGCCGCAGCTTCTTCGGCAGCGTAGGGCGTATTGGCAGCAACCGCGGCGATCGGCTGTCCTGCGTAGCGGATCACCGGATACTTAGCCTGCTCCAGCGATGGGTCGCGCAACACCGCATTACCCATGACCGTCTCGATCACGTACACGCCCTTCACGCCGGGATGCTTCTCCGCCTCGGACGTGTCGATGGAAACCACCTTGGCATGCGGAACCGTGGAGTTCACGAATTGGGCATAGAGCATGCCCGGCAACTGCACGTCGGCGGTGTAGCGCGCGCGGCCCGTGGCTTTCAAGTGGCCGTCCCAGCGCTCGACAGGTTTGCCGATGTACTCGAGTTCCTTGTTGATCGGCAGCACCGGCGGCTCGGTGGCCGGCACCGTGCGCTCTTCCTCGCCCAGCGTGTAGCCTGGAATGCCCACCGGCATGCGAACCATTTTCGTCGCGGCGTCGGCTGCATCCGTCGCAGTGGACAAGACGGGGTCGGAAGCCGAATGCGTGTGGGTCGCCATAGCCATCCCTCCAAATCCATCCAATCAGAATCCTCGAACCGGCCGCCCCACATCTCGATTCTGAGATGTGGGGATATCCAAAGCCGATTGTGACTACGCCTTCGTGCCCATCTGCCCGGCCGCATCGAGCGCCGCGGCGAACACCTTCGGATACGTCCCGCAGCGGCAGAGATTCCCGCTCACCGCGTAGCGCACATCATTCTCGGTAGGGTGCGGTTTCCTCTCCAGCAGCGCCGCGCAGCTCATCACCATGCCCGGCGTGCAGAATCCGCATTGCATGGCGTCGTGGCGCACGAACGCCGCCGGTAACGCTTTCCAGCGCTCGTCTTCGGCAATGCCCTCAATCGTCGTGATCTCGTGGCCGGCGGCATCGATGGCCAGCGTCATACAGCTATTCACCGGAGTCCTGTCGAGCATCACCGTGCAGCTCGAACACACCCCGCGATCGCAACTGATTTTGGTGCCGGTCATGTTGAGCTGGAGCCGCAGGGCTTCTGCCAGCGTGGTGCGCGGCTCGATGTGCAGGGAGTGTTCCTTGCCATTCACGTTCAGCGTGATCGCGAAGGGCTCCGGGCCATAGTCCTTCACATGCTCGGGAGTGGCGGCCGCAGCCTGCTGGAACGACTGCACGCCATCCAGTAACGCGGTTCCGGCGGCCGTGATGCCGGCTCCCTTCAGGAAGCCGCGGCGGGTCATCGCCCCGTTCGATACCTGAGAGGTCTGGCCATTTCCTGGCTCGTTCTGCGGTGCTTGGTGCTCTGGCATGGACACCTCCTTGTTGCTGCGAAATAGCCGGGCCGGCGAGAGAGCGTCCGGCGAAAAACCCGGAATGCCGGGCAAAAGGAAGGCTTGCAAACGAAGGATGTGCGGCCGGAAGCGCCGACAGGAACTGGTGCCCGATAGATCGGCCGCTGCGAAGCCGCCAAAAACACCGCCAGTATAGTCCACCGGCTGTTAAATGTGGAAGAACTGGGAGAACCCGCTTGAAGCGCTCTCGAAGCATCGACATGCGTTCAGCGTCGGGCAAACCGGATGAATGTTTTGGCGATAAAGCCGGCGAGCTCGCCGCGATTGCGCGGGGTGACCAGTTCGTGGCCGGCGCCCGGAACAGGGAGCAGCTCTGTCCGTACAGAAAACAACCGGCGCGCATCTTCCATCTCGGAAATAGATCCGAAATCGTCCGCCGTGCCGTGCACGAAAAGGACCGGTGTGCGCAGCTCCGGCAGGTGCGCGGTGCGCACCACGTCAGGCCGTTGCGGTGGATGGAGCGGATAAGAGAGCAGAAGCAGAGCCTCGGCCAACCCGGGTTCAGCAGCGGCCAGCATGGAGGCCTGCCTGCCTCCGTACGAATGTCCTCCAAGGTAGATGCGGCCGCTCGCAAACCTCCGCAGCGCCTCGATCGCTGCACGCAGGCCGGCCTGGTCGCGTTCGCCGTTGCGTCGCGGCGGCGGTCCGTGCGGGCGGGCCTGGCGAAAGGGCAGGTCGCAGCGCAGCACTATCCAGCCGCCCGCGCAAAACGCCTCTGCCAGCGCGATCAGCAGAGGAGATTGGCAGTTCGATCCGGCGCCATGGGTGAGCACCAGGCCCTCCGTCGCCGGCTTGTCCGGCTGGTGCAGAAAGCCCCGAACAGCAACGCCCTTCGCCGAGGTATCCGCGAACTCACGAACCGCCTTCATCATCATGGCTCAGTGAATCACATTCACTTTGCTCCTGCACGTGCGTCATCCTCGTGGCAACATGCATCACTTCGCTTGCACCCGTCTCGCATGGTGGTCCGCGGAACAGCCGCCACCCAGTTTGCGTTACCTTGTCTGCGTTCTCGTGTCCAAATAGGTAGTCCCGGGGAACGGCATTCGGTTCATCATCATAAATAGTCCGGAGTTCGTCGCTATGTTTTTTCATTCTTTCCGTCCCGCGGTTGCACTTGCGGGAATTCTGCTCACGACCATCGCCGTTCCGGCGCAGTCTTCCAGCAGCGCTCCGTTGCCCGACATTCCCAGGCTGATGCAGGAAGTCATGGATCATCAGAAAAAGATCGAGAAGGTGCGCGAATCCTACACCTACAGTTCCACGCAGACGGTTCAGGACGTGGACGGAGATGGGAAAGTAACCAAAACGGAGACCACCGAAACCGAAAACTTCTTCGTGAACGGACACAGCATCGAGCGCACCGTAAAGAAGAACGGCAAGCCGCTCGATGCACACGAGGAGCAGAAAGAGACCGAGCGCGTAACCAAGCGGGTGGAAAAGGCGGAGAAGACCCCGGCGGGCCAGCCGCTGCAGGGCCAGGCCGTCAGTATCCGCCGGGTGCTGGAACTGATGGACATAAAGAACACGCGGCGGGAGATGTATCGTGGGCGTCCGGCGATCGTGTTCGACTTCGTGGGACGGAAAAATGCCAAGACGCATGGGATTGCGGAAGACGCCTCCAAGAAGCTCCAGGGCACCATGTGGGTGGACGAAGCGGACCGGGAGGTGGCACACCTCGACGTGAGCTTTACCGACAATTTCCATATCGCCGGCGGGCTGGTGGCGAACGTTCAGAAGGGGTCCAACGTCCATTTCGACCAGAAACCGGTGGAGGCGGACCTGTGGCTCCCCACCGCCGCCGAGGGCAACTTCCAGGTTCGGGTTCTCCTGGTGAAGAACATGCGCCAGCGCTTCAGTGAGCGCGACTACGACTACAAGGTGTTTCGAGTAGACGCACAGCAGGCCAGGGATGCGAAGGTGGTTTCGGGAGAAAAACGGTAACCCCTACAAACAGGACCTGCATTGATCTTCGTTAGAGTTAAAGAATGTTCGCCCGCAGGCTTTCTATCCAACGCATTGACTCGACGGGGGCCCGGATTCCCTGCCCCATTCGCTGGATCGACAACTTCGCCATGCGGAACTTCACCAACGACGCTATCTTCGACTACACCCTCCCGGTCGCCGATGGCCTGCTCGAGGCCGGGCACCTCGTCCCTATCGAGCGCCTGCAACCCGCCATGGCCGACTGGTTCCGCCGCAAGGGGTATTTCCAGCCCGGCGACCAGCTCGAAATCGCAGAGACCCCTTCCCGCCCAGGTAATTAAATAGGCACACATGGTGCGCATCATCAAAGAGGAGCGGCAAAAGCCCTGCTAATCTGACGCCATTCCGGCGGTTTTCCAAGCCTGTTCTCTGCCCCAGAACCCTTGTACCTGTTTGTGAGATTGCGTAGTACACGATGCTCTTTCCGACCGTTGAATACGGGCTGTTTTTCCTGTGCGTGCTCGCCATCGCATGGAGCCTTTACCGGCTGCCGCGGGCGCACAAGGCATTTCTTCTCCTGGCCAGTTACGCCTTTTACGGCTTCTGGAACTGGACCTACCTTCCCCTGCTCATCGGGATTTCGCTGTTTGCCGGCCTGGTTGCGCAGCGCATCCAGCGCACGTCTTCAGCGCGGGCGCGCAAAACCTGGCTGATCGCCGGCGTCACCGTCTGCCTGGCAGCGCTCGCTTATTTCAAATACACCGGCTTCTTGCTGACGAGTCTGCTGGCTGTGTGGGGAAATTTCGCGCCCGAGCCTCACATTCCCGTGGCTTCACCCCTGCTGCCGCTGGGGGTATCGTTCTTTGTCTTCCATGCCATTTCGCTGCTCGCCGATTGCCACCGCGGCAAAGTGAAGGAGCCGGTGAAGCTGGGGGACGCACTGCTTTACGTAGCGTTCTTCCCGCAACTGATTGCCGGGCCCATCCTGCGCGCCTCGCGCTTCCTGCCGCAGCTTGCCGCTCCTCCTCCGCCAGCCCCTCCGCGGTCCAGTCCCCTCTCGCTGCTCATCTTCGGACCGCTTTATCCCATCCTGTGCGCAGCGCGTTATATGCCCCGGCTCTCCGTCCGCCCTTATCTGAAGTCGATGCGCGTAAACCGCGCCTTCCTGCTCATCATCGGGGGGCTGTTCAAAAAGGTAGTCATCTCCAACATGCTGGCCACGCGCCTCGTGGAACCGGTGTTCTCCGTGCCTCACGCGTACGGCCGGTGGGACACCCTGCTGGCCATCTATGGATACGCCGCGCAGATCTACTGCGACTTCTCCGGCTACACCGATATTGCCATTGGCTGCGCGCTACTGCTGGGGTACCGCTTCCCGCGCAACTTCAATGCGCCGTACAAGTCAGCCAGTCCGCAGGAGTTCTGGCGACGCTGGCATATCTCCCTCTCCACCTGGCTGCGCGACTATCTGTATTTCCCGCTGGGCGGCTCGCGCCGGGGTTCTCTCCGCACCTGCGTCAACCTGATGATCACCATGCTCCTGGGCGGCCTGTGGCATGGAGCGGCGTGGACCTTCGTCGCATGGGGAGGGCTGCACGGGCTCTACCTGATCACTCACCGGCTTTGGAACCGCATGGACTGGCCCCCACTGGTCGAGGCGCGCAGCTCGACCGCGTGGCTCTGGACGTCGCGCATCCTGCTCTTCCATGCGGTGTGCGTGGGCTGGGTATTCTTCCGCGCCTCCAGCTTCGAAATTGCATTCGACGTGTTTCGCCGGTTGGGAGCCGGAGGCGCGGCCACCTTGGCAACCGGCCCGGTGTGCCTGGTTCTGTTCCTCGGGCTTGCGGGACAGTACCTGCCGCAGCGCTGGCGCAACGGCTTCGAAGTGCAACTCGGCCGCTGGCCTGCATTGGCGCGCGGAGCCGCCCTGGCCGTGGCCCTTGCCTTGATCGAATTCCTGGGACCCAGCGGTGTGGCTCCCTTCATCTATTTCCAGTTTTGAGCGACCATGCAGAATTTCAAGTTGAAACACTCAATCCGGCAAATGTTCCTGGCTGTCGCCGGGTTCGTGGTGGGCATCTCGCTCCTCGAGTCTGGCGGGTTGGCAAACTGGGCCGGCCGCATGGAACCCGGCGTGCTGCGAAGCGTAGCCGTGCCGGTTGCGGCGACACTCAACAAAGTCCTGCTGCCCCTCCGGGTTGGCGCCATCCGGGAAGGTGCCCTGGACGAACTGGCCCGCATCGGCTGGACCGATGACGCAGCCCGGCTGGCTCGCCGGAATCCAACGGCCACCCGTGCTGCCCGAGTTTCGGCTGCGGCCCGCACCGCCCCCGCGCCTCCCGGCCCAGCGCCTGCGCTCATCGCTGCGGCAACTGCGCCTGTTGTCCTCAGCGTGCCTCGGATCACGAACCTGTCTCCTCTTGCCCCCGTCGCACAAGGTAAGCCCCGGGTGGTTGGACTCACAGGCGACTCGATGATGGCCGTAGGCCTGAGCGCCACTCTCATGCGCCTGGCGGCAGACGATCACAATCTGCGTATCGTCAGAGCCTTCCGCTCCGGCACCGGCCTGGCGCGCCCCGACGTATTCAACTGGATGGATGAGTACCCGGCGATGGTAGGAGTCGACAAGCCCGACATCGTGATCGTGGCGATCGGCGCCAATGATGGTCAGGGATTCATCGTGGACGGCAAGGTGCAGCTGTTCGGCACTGAAGAATGGCGCAAAACCTACCAGTCCCGGGTCGCCGGCTATCTGGCGATGGTGGAGAGCGGCGGAGCACATGTCGTGTGGGTCGGCCTGCCGCCCATGCGGCTGCCGACCTACAACGCGAGAATTGCGGTCATCAACCGCATTGTTTACACCGTCGTCTCCCATGACCCGCGCGCGACCTGGTTAAGCTCGGCTTCGTTCGTGGCCGACGAATCGGGCGAATTCCGCGAGTTCGCAGCCTTGGCGAATGGACGAACGATGCGTCTGCGCGCTGAAGACGGCATCCATTTCTCCGATGACGGTGCGGGACTGATGAGCTCGGTATTGGTGAAATGGCTTGATCCGCCGCTCGAGGCTGCAAATACGCGAGGGCCGGCCAAACCCGCGTCATCGGCCCAGGCGAATCCGGTAGCCATCGCGCTGCAAGCCAATCCGGTTGGGGCGACGTTGTCCCGTCGTGGTGGGCAGAACACAAACCAATTCGTGAAAGCCTCCCCTGCCCTGCACGACCTTTCGTTGGCGGATACGGCCAACGATCAACGGAAGCTCGAAGAGGCGAAATCCAGTTTGCGCACTGCAGCAGCAGACCCGTTGAGCAGGCGTTCTTTGCCATGATGCAGCTACCTTATCCTGCAGCCGTTCGATCATGTGACTAAGCGGGTCTCGCGCTTTGCTGCGAACATTCCGTTTATCATCCTCAATCCGGATCTGGAATGCCTTCTTTGCATCGCACCCAACCATTGCTCAGATTCGGGGATTTGGTTGACAGCCGCCGCCCGGCTGAACTAGTACAGGTGTGCACAGAAAACAAAGGCCAACCGATCTGCCGAGGTAAACGCCCCATGCTCAGTCGAGCGCTTTTGCGCCGTTTTGTCCTGATCGTCGTGACATTGGCATCGTCACCCCTTTTCGTCCCTGGAGCCCATGGCCAGTCGAAAACGCTGCCACCCACTACCCGCTTCTTCATTCCGCCACCCTCCACTGGGGCTGTCCCGCAGGTTGAGGACCTGGTCCGCAAAGGTAACTTTCGCGACGCCGTCCTAATCAGCGGCATGGAATTGCTCCCGCGGGCCGTCTGGCTCACCAGCGGCACGCCCGCCCAGATCGGCGCGACCGTCAAGCAAACTCTCCAGCAAGCCCGGTTGCAGCGTGCCGAACCGGTATTCGTGCTCTACAACATCCCAGGCCGCGATTGCGGTAGCTATTCGGCGGGCGGCGCGCAAAACACCGCCGACTACGAGGCATGGATCGATGCGATTGCAGGCGCGGTCGGCGCAGCGAATGCAGTGATGCTTATCGAGCCGGACGGCATTGCCAATCTGCCCAGCGACTGCGGCTATGCTCTCAGCCCGGACCAGATCGCGCAATTGACCGCCGATCGCTACACCCAGATCAACTATGCGGTGACAAAGCTCGAGACGCTTCCGCAATCCCTGGTCTATCTGGATGGTGGCAACAGTCACTGGCAGGCGGTTGGAACCATCGCTCTGCGCCTGATGACGGCCGGTCTGCCGGAGGCCCAGGGGTTCTTCACCAACGTCTCCAACTACAACCTGAACAGCAACGAAACAAAGTACGATACGTGGGTTTCGGACTGCATCGCCTTTGCCAATGATACCGAGGAGGGGGGGTGGCGCCTGGGACACTATGACTGGTGCGCCAGTCAGTACTACTCCCCCAACGGGCCCGTCGATCCGAACAATATCGTTACCTGGATCTATACCGACGAGTGGTATCAGCAGAGCATGGGAACCGCTGTACCTACGGTGCACTTCGTCGTGGATACAAGCCGTAACGGGCAAGGACCTCTTGATACGAGCGTCTATGCCAACCCGCCCTACAACCAGCCGCCGGCGGTCATCCAGACGTTGACCGGAGGCAGCTGGTGCAATCCTCCGGCGCGCGGGCTCGGCACGCATTCCACGGCCAACACCGGCGTCGCGCTGCTTGACGCGTATCTCTGGGTGAAAACACCGGGGCAGTCTGACGGCACCTGCGATGCCCAGGGCAATGCGCGCGCATGGGATTACTCCCTTTACACGCAGCCGGGGTGGCCAGCCGATGCAGCCGGCCAGGCCCTCTTCGATCCGCTTTGGGGTCTGGATGATCCGGCTGCCGGACAATGGTTCCGGCAGCAAGCCCTCGATCTTGCCAGGCGAGCCAACCCGGCGCTGCTGCCGTAACCACGATCGCTTCGCGAGAGGGCGCCGGGCGCAACTCCGGCGCCCTCTCGTCTTGGTGGGCTCCCCGCATGCGCGCGTCATTCTGGATGACTGACAATCTCTCCGGTTGCGGGATTGAGGAGGAGTGGGGGTGCAAGCCGGTACTTGCCAAAATCGAACATCGGCTGCAGGTCGCCTGCCAATCCGTCGAACGAGGAATCTCCGATCCTCCCGGTCTGCCAGTTGTCCTCGATAAAGCGAATGATCGACGTCTGGTCGGTTAGGTGATGATCCACGTAGTTCTGCTTCGCCCAGGGAGAAACGACCAGGAACGGCAGGCGTGTTCCGTATCCGCAGCGCGCCTGGTATCCGCCCGCGACCTTGTCCGGATTGCTTCCGCACAGGCCGGGGCCGGTGAGCGCATCACGCGCGGTCTGCGATTGATTCAGAATCGGCGACATCACGTGGTCGTACCAACCGCCGGAGTCATCCCACGCGAGAACGACGGCCGTTTCCGGCCACTCGCGCAGTTCTTGCAGGCGATTGATGAAATCAACCACGAACTGCTGCTCGAGCAGCGGGTTTGAATAGCCGGCATTGCCATCCTGGTAAGCTGGCGCCTTGACAAAGCTCACCGCCGGCAGGTTGCCGGCATTGGCGGCATGCCAGAAGTCGGGAATGTCGTACTGGTGGTTGGCTTGGTCGCCCTGGTGGCCGATCATGGCCACGGAGCTGGGCCGCAAATGATGCGGGTTGGCCGTAGAGGCGTAGTACTGGAAAGGCTGGTGGTGGGGAATGTAGTCCTTGCGCACACCACCATTGCTGGTGGTGTGCGTCGCATTGCAGTCACTGAACCCGCCCTCAAACCAGCCCCAGGTAATCTTCTTTGCATTGAGCAGGTCGCCGATGTTCTTGCCGCCGAGGCCGACCTGATCCGGGCTGCCGCAGTCATCGTAGAGCGGGTCCGCATCGCCGATCAACGTGCCTTGCACCACATCCCCGGATATGTCGCCGAGCGATGCAACCACGCCATGGGTCTGACCGGAGATCAGGTTGACCGCCCCCGGCGATGAGGGGCCGAATGTCGTGTTGAACGAGTTATCGCTCAGGGCGAAGTTCTGCGCATAATTCCACAGGGCGGTCACGGTATTCCCGTCGAAGTAATCGACCACCTGGCTGAGGGGGCAGCCCGAACTCGCGGTGTGTTCCGGAAACATGTCCATCAGGCCATGATCGAACGCTTTCTGCTCGTCCGTATAGTCGTGGGAATCGCTGCAAACAATGGCGTCCGCGGGGCCCAGGCGCATGGGGTTGGCGGAGTTTGGATTGTTGTTCAGGAGACCGGCGGTCTGCAGATTGTTTACCGTAGGCGTGTTCGGCCGGGCGTGGAAAGGGGGCTCGTCGGGCTGATTGGCGGCGTTGGGGTAGGAGCCAAAGTACTGATCGAAAGAGCGGTTCTCCTGGAAGATCACAACGATGTGCTTGATGGGCGTGGTGGTCCTGGCGTCGTCTTCTGCTCTTGCGCCAAGGGGCATGCCGGAAAGCATGCAGCAGAGCGACAGGGAAACAGCGCGTTTCGCCAGGCCGGATTGAGAATACATGGGGAATTGCATGGGGGAAGTCTCCTGTTTTGAGGATTCGCGGCGGAAGGGAACATGAAATTCGCCGTCTAAGCATTACCGCTCTTCAGGCGAATCTCGCAATGAAGGAAAGTTTAATTCTGGGTGAAAAAGGGACGTTTGCGAGAAAAGCCGCTTCTGTAATTACTTCCAGGCGCAGTAGACCGCGCATCGATTCGCGTTCGGCGGCAGGGTTTGAAACCCGAGGCTGTCATGCAGGCCCACGGCTTATTGGATGGATCAGGGGCTGCGTCACCCGTAACATTCATCAGTCTTTCATCTTTCCCGTCTCTTTCAGGTTGCAAACTTGGTGGTGTTTTTCTCCACCGCTTCGCGCGTTCTCCGTCGCGAAGCACCATGAAAACCCTTTCCAAAACACTGGAGGCAAAATGAAGAAGATTGTAATCGCCATGTGTGCTGTCCCTGTCTTGGCGATCGTGGCACATGCGCAAAGCACTGGGCAGTGGACGAGAAACGCAGCGCCCGAGGAAACGTACATCGCCGGAGGCGGATGGACGCTGGAGCAGTCGGGTGCAGCCGTGGGGCTCAAGTCCGCCGGGTACTGCGACAAGAATGGAAACCAGAAGAGGAACCCAGGCACAGAACGCATGCAGCCGTATTACTTTCCGTTTATCACCGGGCACGGAAAGCATCTGCAGGGCTATTTCGATTACCGGCCGAAGGACATCGATGAAGCTGTCGTGGCCGCGAGTTCCAATGACGCGGGCTCCACGTGGACCTTTCAGCAGGAGGTCCTCGAACTGAGAAAGACTTGTCCAGACCAGGTGCAGAAGGATCCCGACGGCGACAAGGACAACGCCCCCGATCCCAACAACAGCGACAACGGCGACGATGATGGGCAGGGTCACCAGTTCGTGATGCACATCAACAACCATGTCTATCTCTACACGTTATCGAGAGCCAACGGTCATATCGATTCGGACGACCTCTACATTCATGAGCTCATGCCGACGCCGACGGAGCCTCTGAACGGCGCGCCGGCAATGAACGATGGTCCGACGGATGCCACGAGCAGCCAGCCGGAGAATGCGTTTCACACCACCGGCTTGCTCAATCCGGACGGCATTCTCGGCATCGTGCCGGGCAGCAATCCCGTGACGATCATCTATGAGCAGAAGATCCTGAACGGCGACAACACCGGCAGCACCGCATTGCCCGCTGCCCAACAGTGCAACACCGCGTGGGCCAACTATTATGCGACCAATCCTTTCGGAACTGCCGTCAACGATGACATCACGTATCTCCGGCTGGCCGAAACCAAGGATGGCATCCACTTCACTGATAAGGGAATTCTGCAGGGCCTGAACGACCCCACCAACACATCGGCCTTAGGGACGCGCTGGCTGGCTACTGCAGGCACGATTCTGCATTACGGTAACGGCACGTATGGGTTGTTCTTTTCGGGAGGCGGTTGCATCGATGGCGACTCCGATGCTTTCCATTACATCGGTTATGCCCAGTCAAGCGACCTGCTCCACTGGACGGTGATCAACGGGCTTAACAACCCGATTGTGTCCGTCATGCCGTTCACGATGACCGTGGACTCCAATGGCCTGCCTGCGACGACGGGCTCAGCTATCACCGTTCCATCGCAGGCTCCCATCGCCGGCAACACCATGGGGTGGTTCGCCGGCCGTGTGTATGCGCCCAGCGGGACCATCTACGACGCGCACGACCTGACCATCATCTTCGCCGGCTACCATACGCCCAAGCCCAAGAACGGCCTGGGTGATTACCGCACCATCGGCAAACTCAGCCTCCACTCTTCCAGAGAACTGTCCCTATCGGATGACGACAACCATTAAGTCACGAGCGCGGGACGCTTTCCAGGGCAGCCTAGCACGGGCTGCCTTGCTTTTTTGCGCATAGGACTTTTACCAAGGCGAAGATTCATCCAGCTTTCACGTGAGGATTACCGCGCGATTACTCTGCAGCGATAAGAAATTTATAGTTCCATTTTCTTTTCATTTCCTGGAGCAATTTCTCGCCCGGGGCCAAAGTCACTTTCTCGGCAGGCGCCGCGTGTTCCTTCGCCCAGCCACTGAAAACGTGCCGTTCCGTTGCACTTCCGCTCGGAAACGCCGTACTCATTCTAACCGCGCATTTTGTTCAGGAGGCTCTCTTGAAATCCAGCACCAGAGCTCGTATGGGATGTATCGGCTCATGTCTTATCGCATTAATGGTTCTTGCTTTGACGTCCCGAGTGGCAGCGCAGTCCACGTTTGGATCCATTGGAGGCAGGGTGAGCGACTCGAGCGGCGCCATCATTCCCGGAGCACGGGTTGCGGCGCTGAACCAGGCCACAGGGGAATTGCGCCGGACCGCCTCGGATAGCGGCGGAGAATACCGGTTCCTGAACGTCGAGCCGGGACAATACACCATCACCGCTTCAGCAGACCAGTTTGGGGAAACAAAGGATACAAACGTGGTCGTCTTGGCACGCGAGACCGCTCGGTCCGACATTCGCCTGGCTGTGAAGGGTACACAACAAACGATAGTCGTCGACGGAGGCCAGTCCATTCTTGATGAAGACCTGACCAACTCCACCTCGCGCTCAGGGGAAGAGATCGGCACGCTGGCGCTGAATTTCAGGGCATCCAACGCGCCCAGCCCGATTGAAGCAGCCGCGGTGAGTCCCACCGTCAATCAAGACCCCGGCGGAAACCTGACGTTTGCCGGGCAACTACCAACGGCCACTTCGTTCTCGCTCGACGGCATCTCGATCCAGAACGTGCGCGTAGGGGGACCAAGCACGAATCTCTTTCCTTCCCTGGAAGGCATTGCCGAATTCCGCGTGAACACAGCCGGAAACAGCGCTGAATTCGCGCAGCCGACTGACCTTACCGTGGTTACAAGGGGCGGCACCAACCTTCTGCACGGCAGCGGCTTCTGGTATTTCACCAATAAGGATTGGAACTCCCAGGACACCATCGCGAACTTCAACCCCACCCTGAGCGCAAACACCTTCGGAGCCTCAGTCGGCGGTCCGATAGTCAAAAGCAAGCTCTTCTTCTACTTCGACTACGAAGGGGTCCGGCTCGATCAGAACACCCTCATCGCCACCCAGACCATGCCGGCAGCCTGGGCGTCCGGCGACTTCTCCGGTGTGCCTGGGCTGCACCTCTTCGATCCCAAGACGCTCGCCCCCGTCGCAGGAAACAAGGTTGCGGTGAACTCCAGTTCCGCGACCATCATGAGCGACTTCTTTCCGGTTCCTACGGGTCCCGGCGCTGCCAGCTCAAACATCGACAGCACCGGCAACAATTTGAATACGACCGCTTCCGGCACCTACACTGCGGACGGCTTCGACGGGCGCATGGATTACAACTTCTCTGAGAAGCACCACATCTTCGGGCGTGTCACCCAGCACAGCATCACCAGCTCAGGCACGGATGCCACTTCGGCGGGAGCTCTCGGCGCAGTGGGCGACACCAGCTACAACCTGAAGATGGGGACCTTCTCGTCGACAACCGACTCTACTAATCTCGCCCTTTCCTACAACTGGGTTATCAAGCCCAATATGGTGAATGAGCTCCGCGGCGGATGGACCCGTTACAACCTGAGCTTCGGCTTTCCGCAAGCGAAGCAGGGCGATGCCATCGTTCAGGCGCTCGGCATTCAGGGCCTGCCCGGAGCACCTGTGAACGGACTTGGCGGCGTGCCCGTGTTTTACGTCGCCAACTTGATGGGCGGCGCAACCAACCAGTACGGCCACCCCCGACTGAACAAGAATGCAATCTGGGAGATCGGCGACAGTCTCTCCTGGACGAAGGGCAAATTCAACATGAAATTCGGCGGCGACTGGCGCCGGCTAAATTATCAGGACAATATCACCTTTGAAGTCGGCGACGAATACGGCGACTACTTTTTCACCGGAGATCAGGTGTGCCCGGCTGCTGAACTCGCCGCGTTTCCAGATGCGTGTGCGGCGGCGCAATTTGTGCAAGGTTATCTCGACGAAGCGGACCAGGCGCAGAATGGCCCCGATGGCAAACCATTCGGCTATCACTTCAACTGGTTTGCGCAGACTGAATACAAGGTTCGTCCAAAGCTCACCCTGACCTTCGGCATCCGCGAAGAGCTGAACACACCGTTTGAAGACGCTTCCAATCAACTCGGCAACTTTGACTATCGGTCAGGCTCCAAGACTTATGGAAAGCTGGTTTATAACAAAGGTGAGAAGCTCAGCCCCGCCTGGGTACGAGCCGTCAACAACTCACAGGTGGGTGGCCAGAATCAGTTCATCCTTAACAGCGCGGTCGGTCTGCCACCGTCCATGCGCTTCCTGGACAAGACGAATATTCAGCCGCGGGTCGGCGTCTCCTGGAGCCCGCGCCAGAGCATAGTGGTCCGCGCCAGCGGCGGCTTGTACTCCGTGCCGGTTTTGGGGGCTGTGAACTATTCTCTGCTCGGCATCGATACCTCGAACTTCGGTTCGTATTTCCCTACCGCCGGCGCCGGATCGATGAACTGGTCCAACGCCTACGGGAGCGGAGCCGCCGCGCCTCCCTGCCCCACCTCCTGCCCTGGCTATCGGCGCGCAAACCAGTGGGACCTGAAGGACCCCCGTGTCGAACAATGGAACGTCTCCTACGAACAGAATGTCGGATTCCGTTCGGTCGCCAAGGTCACCTACATTGGCTCCCACACCTACGACCTGATCTACAGCCCCGATCTCAACCAGATCCAGCCGAATACTCTCGGATATTGGCAGTATCGCGCCGCGAATGGCGCCAACTTCCCCAACTTCCGCGAGGTGCTTACTCGCGCCAACGGCCCGGTGGACAAATACCACGCCGTCATCCTCGAATGGAACCGGCACCTCAGTCACGACCTCACATTCGACAATGCGTTCACCTTCACCTCCAACAAGACCAACGCTCTGGGCGCGGTGCCTTCGGGCGCAATCCCGGTTGGCGGCCAGGGCGATAATGGCAACAACGTCCTGAACACCTTTAACATCCACGCTTCGATTGGTAACGCCTTCTACGATCCCGCGCGAAAGTTCCTTTCCACGATGAACTACGAGCTTCCCATCGGCCGCAATAAAAAGATCGCCGGAAATGTTAGCCGTGCAGCCGACGCACTGATTGGCGGTTGGAGCGCCAGCACCATCCTGCTCTATCACACTGGATTCTGGCTTACCCCCTATTACCCTACCAGCACCTCGGACCCATCGGGCACAGCCCCCAGCTATCGTTCAGTCAAGCAACAGAATCCTGACTGCGTATCGGGCGTAAGCGGCAACCTGTCCAACCACTCCATCGCCGACTACTACAACCCGAGCGCCTACAGCATTCCATCCAGCGACATCGGTCGCTTCGGCACTTGCAGCACGGGCATTCTCGAGGCGCCCCCGACCACAACCTTTTCGGCATCGTTCGGCAAGACGTTCAAGCTGACTGAGCGGCTCGGAGTCCACTACGAGGCTCAGTTTGCCAACCTCTTCAACATCAATAACTGGGGCCTTCCCAATACGAATGTAGGCAGCTCGCACTTCGGCCAGATCACCAACCAGCAGGATGGAACGCCGGGCTCGCAGGCGGGACCGCGATCTATTCAAATGTCCCTTCGCGTGTCCTATTAGCCTTACCCCATCAATTAGCCTTACCCCATCAATCGGCCGGAAGCGTGCAATAAGCGTGCTCCCGGCCGGTTGTTTGGGTCATGATGAAGAAGACTGCAGGGACCGGTGCTGGCGTCCGCCTTGTCACCATCACCAGCGGCATCGGCATTACCATGTGCTTCGACGTGGCCAGGCAAACGTTGCTGGCATGGGAGAAATCGCTTGAATCTGCTCAATTCCGCAGTTCCACCGCATACCATTCGTGCCGAAAAGCTCAAGGGCCTCGTACTCGACTGGGCGGGAACGACGGTCGACTTCGGCAGCCTTGCACCGGCGCGAACCATGGAGCGGCTATTCAACACGCGCGATATTGCGCTCTCCGACGCCGAGGCGCGCCGGCACATGGGCCTTCCCAAAAAGGAGCACATCCGCGGGATACTGTCCATTCCCCGGGTCGTCAATGCGTGGCGCGAAACCCATCGCCAAGATCCCAGCGACGCAACCGTGGATGACATGTACGCCGAATTCATCCCCCTGCAGTTCTCCTGCCTGGAGGAGTACTCCGCCGTGATTCCCAAAATTCCCGCGATGATGGAAGACTTTCGCAGGCGAGGACTGAAGATCGGCTCAACTACCGGCTACACGCGTGCCATGCTCGACCTCCTGATGGCGACGAGCGCTACCGAAGGCTATGTCCCGGACTGTAGCCTCACACCAGAGGAAGTCGGCGCAGGCCGCCCGCATCCGTTCATGATGTATGCCTGCGCCATCCGCCTGCAGATCTACCCCATGGCATCGATTGCCAAGATCGGCGATACGCCCGCAGATATCCAGGAAGGCCTGAATGCTGGGGCATGGTCCATCGGCGTTGCGGGAACCGGGAATAGGATCGGCCTCTCCCGCGACCATTTTGATTCTCTGTCCCATGCCGAAAAAGAATCGCGGCTGGTTCAAGCTCGTGCGGAGTTACAGCAGGCTGGCGCGCACTACGTTGTCGATTCGCTCCCTGAAGTGGGGCCGATCCTCGACGACATCGATGCACGCCTGAAGGGTGGCCACTAGCCCGCTCAAGGAGAACCTCCTTATGCCCAGCGACAAGCTTCTGTTCACGCCCGGACCGCTTACCACCAGCGCAACGGTAAAGTCGGCCATGCTTCACGACGCAGGCTCGCGCGATCTGGACTTCATCAAGATCGTGCGCGACATCCGTGAGCGTCTTCTCGCGATCGGCGGCGCCGCACCTTCCAAAACCGGAGAGGGCTACGAGTGCGTTCTTATGCAGGGCAGCGGTACCTTCTCCATCGAGGCCGTGATCTCGTCCGCCATTCCCCGCGACGGCAAGCTGCTGGTCCTCGTCAACGGCTCCTACGGCCGACGCATCGTGCAGATGGCGCGCATCCATGGAATTGAAACTGACACGCTGGACGTCGCCGAGCATTGGAAGATAACTCCCGAAGCTGTTCGGGAACGCCTGGCGGACTGCCCCGACACCACCCACGTGGCGGTCATTCACTGCGAAACCACAACCGGGATTCTCAACCCGATCATCGAAATCGGCGAAGCCGTGCGCCAGGCCGGCGCGGTCTACATCGTGGACGCCATGAGCAGCTTTGGTGGAATTCCAGTTGACCTTGCCGCCGCGGGTATCGAGTTTCTCATCTCCTCCGCGAACAAGTGCATTGAGGGTGTTCCTGGTTTTGGTTTCGTCCTGGCGCGCCGCTCGCGTCTTCTCGAAGCCAAAGGCCACGCGCGAACCCTCAGTCTGGACCTGCACGCGCAGTGGGCGGGCCTCGAGTCCGACGGCCAGTTCCGCTTCACTCCACCCACTCAGGCGCTTCTGGCGTTTCACCAGGCTCTGATCGAGTTGGAGGCTGAGGGAGGCCCGGCCGGCCGCTCCGCCCGATATCGCGCCAACCATGAGACACTCATGCGCGGCATGACTGCGATGGGCTTTGAACCCTACCTTGCACCACAACACCAAAGCTGCATCATCACCACATTCCGATATCCCTCAGACCCGCAATTCTCCTTCGAGAAGTTCTATGGGCGCTTGAGCGAACTTGGATTTATCATTTATCCCGGCAAGCTGACAACCGAGCCGTGCTTTCGTATTGGAACCATCGGTCGGCTCTCTCCGGCCGACATCACGGGTTTGCTTCATGCTATCGAGCAAGTCGTGCAAGAGGTCGGCCTCGCCGTCCTACCCTTGACCAATCTATCCTGACAGGTCTTCGCGCTGTATGGACCTCTCGCACCGTAGGGGACACTTTTATTTCATCGGAAACAACTCATTGCGAACGAGTGCGTTTGTGGGGCCGCCGTCAAGGACAAGGAACTTGCTGAGGAGGTCGAGGCGATCGAAAACAGCAACGACTCGGCGGACCAAAGCCGGCAGAAGATCTTCGAGGCGATACGGCAAAAGTACACATCTCCGGCCTGACGAATGCGGGCTATCCATTCGCGGGGTTGTGCTGACGTATTTGGATCGTTGTTTACGCTTCTCGCGCTATAGCGCAAGAGCCTGCGACCAGGCATGATCTGCCACGAGCTGAATGACGGCTTTGGTCCCATCAATCTGCCGTTCTCAGAATGGACTCAGGTGATTCTAAATGTCCGGCTCTGCAAGGCGCTGCTGGACCGGATCACCGACGCGCTCACATCATCGAAACCGGCGCCGACAGCTATCGCTTCCGGCGAACCGTCGAGAAGGCAAGCGCTCCCAACGCGTTTTCACCGGGTGCGATTACGATTTCAATTCGCTCAGCTTCTTACCAACCGCGCCGGGGCCGAAATTGATATGAGCGTCCGTAATCGAGAGTCCGACCACTTCGATACGCTTCAGGTCCCGTGTTCCGATTCCCGCTTCTTCCGCGAGACGCAAAGAATTGTCGCCTCGGATGAACGGAGAAGTGCCGCGCTCCGCATACGGATCGTAGCCCATCACTGCCATCCCGACAGCGTCCACACAGACGGCGTTGTGGCCGGCAATGATCACGCCCGGGGTCATCTTTTCCAGGCCAGGAAGCCACGGACCTTCCCCTCCACGCACTGTTTCTACGCCATCCACGATGGCGAGATCCACTGGCCGAATCCCGTTCTGATCAACCAGAATGCGCGGAACCCGATAGCCCGGATCGCGCGGCGAATCAGGATGCAGCTCGGCATCGACCCCCTTGGGCGCAGGCGTCGTTCCGTCGTGCAGCACTTGTCCACGCTCTTTCGTCGGCCGCTCGTTCCCGTCAGGTCCGCAGTCCCCGCCATAGAGCGAGCAGGGCGTGTTGCCGAAGTTGTTCTTCATCGTCATGGTCACGCCCGCAATCCAATGGTTCTTCAGCTTCGCCATCGAAGCGTACACGTCGCACTCATAGAACGCCGGGTTCAGGTGGTATGCCGGATAGGCGTACCCGCCCCAGGGCACCTTCATGCGCACATATTGCTTGTAGTTGCCCAGGTTCTGCACGTTTTCCCAAACCACCGGCACGCCCATGTTGTTGATCGCGTTTACGTCCAGGCCATAGCGCGCCCACAACGAGAGATCCTGATCGGCCGGGAAGAAGCTTTCAATCATGCGAACGCGCCGCGCACCGGCCTTGGCAAACAGATGCACAGTCGCCGCTACCGATTGCGGATTTGTCCGATAAGGAAGCTCCGGTGTCAGCGGAAAGTTCTTCGGATTTCCCGTGAGATTTAGCTTGAGCGCAACAGTCTTGCCGCGCACCAACTTCCCGATCCCGCCGATTTGATCGAACGCGCGAGAGAGTTGCTTGCCATACTGCGCATAATCCCGGCAAGGCACGATCGCAACCCGGCTCGCTGGAGCTTCGGCCCTCATCAGCTTCGGCGTGCAAAGTGCTGCAAGCGTCGCAGCACCCGTGGTGGCCAGCATCTCTCGTCTGTTCATGTTTCGACCTCCTCAACGCTATGCTACTCGGATATGATCGATTGCGCATGCCGTCTTTGATATCCAGACGATCATTTGCCAAGCTGCTCACCGCAGTCCCGCTCTCTAGAGCTTTCGCCGACGAGCGCAAGATGTTTCTCTCCTTGAACAGCGTGCTGTTGCAAGGTCGTGTTCCCTGGCCTGACTTCGCGCGCCTGGCCGCGCAAATTGGCTTTCCCGGCACGGACATCATGTTGACCCCGGCAATGCAAGCCGGCGTCAGCGCGACCAACGAACTGCTTGCCGGCCTCAAGATCAGGCCAGCCGTGATCGATTTTCCGGTCGAATTCCGGAAAGACGAGGCAACCTTCAAGGCCTCGCTCGCCGAGCTCGACGCAGCCGCCCGGTTCGCTGCCGCTATCCACTGCCCGCGCATGATCACGTACATCATGCCGTCGAGCGATACGCCAAAGGACGAACTGCGCCAAACTTATAAGCAACGGTTTACAGAAAGTGCCCGCATTTTGGCGCGTTCCAATGTTCGCCTCGGTCTCGAGTTTCTAGGTCCGCTCGAACTGCGCAAAGCGCACAAATATGAATTCATTTGGCGCATGAACGATATGCTCGCGTTCGCCAGGGAATGTGGTCCGAACGTCGGACTGCTGCTCGATTCCTGGCACTGGCACCACGCAGGAGCCACCACCGAGGACATCATTGCCGCCGGCCGCGATCGCATCGTGCACGTCCATTTCAATGACTCGCCGAACTTGCCTCCAGAGCAGATCCACGATGATCGGCGCCTGCTACCCGGCGAAGGTGTGATCAACTTGACCGGCTTCTTGCAGGCGCTCCAGAGGATTCACTACAGCGATGGGCTCAGCGTAGAAGTCTTCGGGCGAACGAAAGATATGACACCGGAAGCAGCCGCCAAAGCCGGCCTCGATAGCTCAATTGCCGTCTTTCGTAAGGCCGGAGTTTTAGAAGGCTGAAGGCACAAACACCTAAGCAGCGTCGTCCTCGTCGTCGGAGCTTCTTCTTCCTGTCGCCGCCCTCAAGGCTCGGTGAGATCGCGCCCGCGCAGTGCAAGAGTCCGGCCCTGAAGGTGGGCTCAAGATGTGGTAAAGGGAAGACAAGTCGCCGGCGATCCAGCCTACGCTTTTCGACCTTGGTGCCGAACAGAAAGGGCTCGCATACCCCGGGGCTGCCCCTCTGTCATCGGGCGTTCCGGATCCTGGCCCGTGTTTGTTCACGGTGAGAAGCGGAGAAGCTCAACCGGAGCACCGAACTGCCCGGGGATGCACCTTCGCGGTGGGGAGTCTGAAGCGCTTGTGATTGCGGCCCGTATGACATGCAGTACGAGCCGTCGCTTTCGCCGCATTGCTGATTAACGTGGGAGGCCGTGAGTGCGGGCGCCGCGCTGGTGCCGGAAAGGCCGGGATGCACAGGCAACGATAAGCGGTTTTATCTTTGCAAGTTCTTGAATTCCGCAGTGAAATTCGGGCGAACGATCGATGAATCAGAAGAGGACGGATGCTGAACCCCCGTGAGGCCTCCTTCGCTGAATTGCCGGTTTACATTGCCGCGCCTGGTTTGGCTTCCAGCTCCAAAAGCTTGCGCGTGCGCGACATCTGCGTTCCCGGGCTAGCAGGGGGAAGCAACGCCAAACCTTCGCTGGCGGCTTCGCGGGCCCGTTTGATCTGACCGGCTGCATGGTATGCCTGGGCCAGGGACAGTAAGACGCGCGGTTGCTTCCGCTGGGTGAGAAGCGCCTCGCGCTCAGCGCACGCGATCGCCAACTTAGGGTCGCGCAGTTTTTTAGGTTCCACGGTGAGAATCGCGGCCACTTCAAAATCGGCCGCCAAGACCGACTCCGGGTGCTTCACTCCAAGGTCTTCGAGAACGGCGAGGCCGGTGGCAGATAGTTTTCCCGAGTCCCCTGAAATTTGCAGGTTCTGTTCGGCGGTGCCGAGACGCACCTGGACGTCGGCCAGGTAAATCCTCCCGTCATCGTTGGAGGGATTTTGCTTGAACAGTTGGAGCGCGATGGATTCGGCCTGCTTTAACAGGGGCACAGCCGGCGCCAGAACTCGACGGCGTTTTTGAGGGCCAGCTTCCAACGCCGGATCGGCGGCATATTCGTAGTCGTATGCCTCTTGCGTGAGGTCGACATAGACATCGAAGAGAGATCGGTTGTCTTTGGGGTCTGCGGCAGAAATTCGTTTCTGAATGTCCAAGGCTTGTTCGAAGAGCGGAACGGCCTGGGCGTATTCTCGCAGTTCTCTCATCGCCTGGGCCTGATGGCGCAGAACATTGGCATGCATGCGCAATGCGGAGAGGCTGTCCTCTCTCGATTCCGGCTGGGCATCGAAGCGCTCCCCGGCAAGCTGGTAGTCCTTGAGAGCCTGGGCTGGATCGGTTTCGATCTCGACATTGCCCATCTTGAGCGGTACGAGCGCGAGTCCACGGCGAGCGCGGGGAAAATTGGGATCCAGGCGGAGAGCGCTTTCGTCGAGCTGCAGGTTTTTGCGGTACGCGGCAACCGCGCCGGCAAGATCGCCCAGGCTCGATGTGCCGGGCTGACCTAGCTCATCGCCTAGCGTTCCGTACGCTGCGCCTGCCTCGCAGATCAGCGCGGGAGTTGCATCGCGCGCCGCGACCAATCTGTCGTAGGCCTGCGTTGCCGCCTGTATGGACGCGACCGCCTCAGCTGTCTTTCCGACTCCCCGAAGAACCTCGCTGCGTCCTTGCTCCACTGAGGCCAGAGCCCGCAGCGCTTCATGGTCCTGAGCCGCCGATGCGGTCAGCGACTTCGCAATCCTGAGCGCCTTATCCAGGCTTACGAGCGCCCCGGCTGCGTCACCCAGGTTCTGGTCGTATGGATTGCCCTGGATGTTGCCCAGCCGGGTGTACGCGTTGACCAGATCGAGTTGGATGAGCCGATCACCGGTAGCGTCCTTCGACATTCGATCCAGATGCTCGAGCACGCGGGTCACGAGCAGACGTTGCACACCGGTAGAACCGGGAAGTTCTTTGATTGCCTCGTCCAGTTCGGAGAGGAGACTGTTACTCAACTGACGCAGATCGCTGGCGCGCGCCTCGGCCTTGCGCCGTTCGGCACCCGCCATCTTTGCCTGCCAAAGCACGCCCGCGACTCCCGCCGTTAAGCTGCCAAACACCAGCCCTGCAGCAAGCAGCGCGATTCTGTGCCGGCGCATGAATTTGCCTGCACGGTAGCGGAGGGTGCCGCGGCGTGCGGTCACGGTGCGCCCGTCGAGATACGCCTGCACGTCTGCCGCCAACTGGGCGGCGGTCAGATACCGTTCCTCCGGCGGCTTGCGAAGAGCCTTGAGAACGATGGCCTCAAGGTCCGTATCAAGGCGACTGCCGCCTGCGGATGGAACCGGACGACGAGGCGGCTGCTCGCAAATCACCGCGATCATCTCGGCGGTTGTGAATTCCTTGAGTTCGTAAGGCAGAGCGCCGGTCAGCAGCAGATAGAGGAGCACCCCCAGTGAGTAGGTGTCTGAAGCGGTTGTGATGGGTTTGCCCAACACCTGCTCCGGACTTGCGTATTGAGGTGTGAACGATTGAAAGCCCATGCGGGTGAATTCGGTCCCCAAGCCATCGGCCGAAGGAGATAGCAGCTTGGCCGTGCCGAAGTCGAGCAGCCGCGGGGTTCCATCTTCAGTCACGAAGATGTTGTCCGGCTTCAAATCCCGATGCACCACCAGGTTTTGATGGGCAAACTGGACGGCCTCGCACACGCTCTTAAACAGAAGGAGCCGGTCGGAAACTGAGAGACGTTTGTCATCGCAAAAGCGATGGATCGGCACTCCATCGACAAATTCCATCACCAGGAAGGGCTCGCCGTCGCTGGTAACGCCGCCGTCGAGAAGCCTGGCGATCAGCGGATGGTTGAGCCCGGCGAGAATCTGTCGCTCCATCCGGAAGCGCTCGCGGAAGAGGTCGGTGGCCAGGGGCAGATCGATCAGCTTGATGGCCACCTGCTTCTCGAAGTTACCATCGGCGCGATGAGCGACGTAAACCGCCCCCATGCCGCCTCGCCCGATCAGCCGGTCAATCTCATACGCGCCGACCCGTTTCCTATCCAGGCCCGTACGTGCTTGGGAACTGGCCTGCCAAAGGCGGGCGGCAGCGAACAGCTCCTCTTCTTCGCAGGCCTTGAGTAGCGAGCTAACCTCCGCCTTGAGAGCGTCATTTTCCCCGCAGCGCGACTCAATCAACGACTGCCGGTCGCCCTCCGGCAGCGCCAGCGCTTCATTGAAGATTGCTTCGATCAGGGGCAGCATCTGCGGCCATTCGCTCATGGAACGGTTAACCTTACCGATTGAACTGAAGTCCACTCTGTAAGGAATGCGGAAACCAGGCGCCAAATGAATCAGAGTTTACACAGGCTTATCGTTCGCTTCCGGATGCAGCCGACGAAACAGCCAGGTCTTGATGAACTTCATTTCCCGATCGACACTGGCCTTTGAGGTCTTCATGAGGGCCGCCGTTTCCTCCGAAGTGCAGCCGAGGAAGAACCGCAGTTCGACGAGTTGGACCTTGCGCGCGTCAATCGCGGCTAGTTCATCCAATGCCCGATTCAGTTCCAGAAGCTCCGGGCTGCCAACATCGATCCAGGAGAGTTCTTCGCTCAGGGGCACGTGGATCATTCCGCCTCCCCGGATCTCCGCCTGGTTTCCCCGGGCGTGGTCGATCAGGATGCGGCGCATCACCTTGGCCGAGAAGGTATAGAAGTGCTGGCGGTCTTCATACGCGACCTTCTTCTGATTCAGGAGCTTCAGGTAGAGTTCGTGCACCAGCGCCGTGGCCTGCAGCAAGTCTGGATTTCGCTCCCGGCGAATATAGGCTGCCGCGACCTGGCGCAGATGTGGGTACACGAGCGGCATCAGCTCTTCAAACACAGAGCTCTCGCCGCTCTTCCACTTCTCCAACAACAGCGTGATCTCGCCCGTTTCCGCCTGCAAGGTTTCTCCGTTCCTGGGCATTTGCGAGTATTTGTTTCCTGCACTCGCCTGATGCCTGTACCGAGTCGGACTATCTGGCCCTGAGATCAATGCTCCAAGAATACTTGAGTCATTTTGTCCGGATATTGCGCCTCCTCAAGTGAACCGCCGAAGGGTTCACAAAAAGGGGGGAAGGCAAATGATCCGCACAACGTTTACAGGGCGTTCCATGGGGCGCTCACTGTCGATTCAACCTCAGTCTGTCGAACACGCCCTGTGGCGCCTGGTGTGGACCATGGTTGCCCTGCTGATTCTGAATTGCTTGGGTACAGCATATGCCGCCGACGGGCGCAATGCACAGTCTTCTGTGAGTTCCGCCCCGAGGGCCCGCGTCGCGGCCAACTACGGAGCGGTGCCGCTGAGTTTCGAGCCCAACCTCGGCCAATCCGACAAAACTGTGCAATTTCTTGCACGTGGTTCCGGCTATTCGCTTTTCCTCACACCTGGCGAGGCGGTCCTGTCATTGAAGCAGGAGAATGCCGCGGAAAACAACCTTGATGTGTTGCGTATGCAGCTGCTGGGAGCCAATGCGACTGCGGCGGCTACCGGACTGGACCCGCAATCTGGAGTTGTCAACTACTTCGTCGGCAACGATCCGACAAGATGGCATACCGGCATTCCCACCTATGACAAGGTCAACTATGCCGGCATCTATCCCCGCATCGATCTGGTGTTCTATGGCAATCAGCGGCAACTGGAATACGACTTTGTCGTGAAGCCCGGGGGGAAGCCCGCGA
>DASXXV010000174.1:0-1855 GCA_036502905.1 Occallatibacter sp.
GGCGCGCGGCAGTTCGGGTTGCGGCGCGATCCGTCCATAGATCGATCCGATGCGGCGCTCGACCGGAGCGGTCAGCGGCACTTCGGATTCGATCTGAACCTCATAGCGGCCGCGCAAGTAGAAACCACTGTTGCAGTCTTGCGGGCAACTCACTTCAAAATGCAGTTTGAAGTCGTCGAATTTGCGCGTCGTCCTGAGATTTGCGCCGCGAGCCGTGTTCACCAGCATGCCATCCTGGACCGTCCAGTGGCTCGACGCGGCATCGCCAATCGGCTCCCATCCTTGGAGGTCTTTGCCTTTGAATAGCGGCTCCGGGTCCGTCCACGCCTTGGGAGCGCCGCGTTCCAATTCCGGCGCGCGCACGCCTGTGAGCGCCGTGGTGCTGTTGCCGCTCTTTTCCTCGCCGACGAGCTTACCGCCCTTGGCCTCGAGCTCCCAGGTGACCGCCGGATGACCCTGGGAGGCAGGAGAGACGGTTAGACTCATATGGGCCCCGTTTACGTGAACATCTTTCACGGGGTAGACATGTCCGCCGCCGGGCTGGTACCAAACCTCAAGGTCGCCATCCTTTTCGGTCACGCCAAGCCATCGAGCGCTAATCCCTCTCGGGGATTCGATATCGAAATCCCACCGTCCGGCAAAAGGACTATTGCTTTTCTGCGCAAGGGCATTCGTCGAGAAGACGTATGTCACCGCGATTGCGATTATCACAGTCAGTGACGCAGACAGCCTCGTCCACCCCGGTCTCTTCATCGGAATCCTCCATCCGCCCAATAAATAGGCCAGTGCAAGATTTATTGCCCAACTCGCCGGCGAGAATCCGCTTGCGCACGGCGATGTTCGCCGGGTCCTAGGCATTTTGGTACTCGATAAAAAACAGCGCTGGTTGCCGGTCGCAGTCTTTGCCGCCCGCTGGATGGATCTAAGCTCGATATTCGCGTGAGGTCACGATCCCCGGTTGCGGCACAGGGTATCGGCCATCGGCATCAGCAACCAGTGGCGCTGGGGAATCCATGGTGAACTTGTCTGTGTTCGGCGACATTTCGAAGTCGCAGTTGAGCATCTGGTCATACGTCACTTCCCGGCCGGTGTGGGCGGCCATGCGGCCCATGCTCGAAACCAGGCTGGCTTCCACCCCACGCTGTACCTCGTTGTAGGGCCTATCGTCTCGAATGGCGTCTACCAAATCATTCCATTCGTTTTGATAAGGGTCCTGCTCCTCCGGCTTCACCTTGGATTCCCAAAACATGTTGGCAGTCAGGTTCTGGCTTGCATACAGGCTTGACGGCTGTCCGCAATCGCCTGCCTTCGAGGCGATTCCCGACCCCTTGGTGCCTTGCAGGTAGCTGCAATAGATCTGCTCGCATCCGGCGATGGTGCGCCCGTCGAAAAAGCACTTGGTGCCGTCGGAATACGTGTATTCCACTGAGTATGTGTCGAAATTCTGATCCACATATATGACTCCTTCAGGACTCAAGCGGTACTGCCGGCCGCCCAGCGCCTGCGCCTTCACGGGCCACTCGTTCTTCATCCACCCTAACTGATCGATCAAGTGGATATAGAAGTCGTTGAAGCAGCCGCCGCTAGCCCAGATGAAACTGTGGAAGCGCTGCACCTGGTAAAGGAGGTCTGTGATGCCGGCCGGTTTCGGAAGCGAGCAGAAATAGCCGCCCAGCCCGTGCATCCGGTAACCCCGTTGCAGAATGATCTCGCCAATCTTGCCATCGTGGACGCGCTTGGCCAGCTCCTGCATGGCGCGGTTGTGGCGCGACATCAGCCCCACGCCGACCTTCAGGTTTTTGGCCTGGGCCTCGCGCCCCAGGCTGAGCATGCGTTTGCTGGTGGGCCCGTCAGC
>DASXXV010000175.1:0-3959 GCA_036502905.1 Occallatibacter sp.
GTCGAGCCCAGCCATTCCATATGATCGAGCGAAATGTCGGTGATGATGGAGAGCAACGGGTCCACCACGTTGGTCGCATCGAGGCGGCCGCCCATGCCCACTTCCAGCACCGCGATGTCTACGCCAACCTCGGCGAAGTGCAAAAACGCCAGAGCGGTCAAATACTCGAAAAAACTGGGAAGCTGAGGTTCGCGGCCTTCCGCCACCAGCTTCTGCGCGGCGGCGTGCACCCGGAAGAACTGCCGGGCAAATTCGTCATCGGAAATCAGCGTACGCCCGATCCGGATCCGCTCATTCACCCGTTCCAAGTGCGGAGAGGTATAGAGTCCGGCCTTCAAGCCGGACTCCGTCAGGATGGAAGCCAGGGTCGCCGCGGTGGAGCCCTTGCCGTTGGTACCGGCAATCAGTACAGAGGGAAATCGCGCCTGAGGGTCACCCAGCGCAGCCAGCAGCGTATGAACCTGGTCGAGCGAAAACTTTCGCCTCGGCTGACCGGGCTGGCTGAAAAGCTCCGGGGCCATGGCGTTCAATTGTGCGAGCGCTGCCGCGTAAGACATGGGGCTGGTTTGAGTATAGAAGAGCATTGCGGGTCCAGATTTCAGGCAATCGCGCACCCCACCGGACGTCCTGCGGCCCTGCCGGCATTCTCAGCCCGAGAGCAGCAGTTGCAGCGCTTCGCGCGCACTTTGCAGGCACTGGCGGGCCTCCTCCTCCGAGAGCAAGCCCTGGTGTACCGCTTTCTTGCCGTCATCATTCACCTTATTCGCCAGCCGCACAAAACGGGGGTCGATGCCGGTGAGCCGCAGGTTGTTGTTTACCTCGTGGAGCAGATTGCCAAGCGTAGCGGCCCCGCGGTACCGGTTGCGCACCAGCCGCGCCAAAGCCGGCGGCAGCTTCTGTTTGATCGCCTCTTCAAGCACCGAGCGGCACATCACCGCGCAGGCCGTGAAGAGTCCCAGGAAATAGCACCGGGTGGCTTCATCCAAGTACCGATCGGCTTCCTCTGAGCAGACGGCGCCCACCAGGCACTCCCGTATATGGCGGGCGCGCGCCGCTGCCGGCTCGATCATCCCCAACAGCTCCAGGGCGAATGCGGTTCGAAGCAGCTCGTTTTCCTGGCCATCCAGAGCGTGCTGGATCTCCTGCCATGCGGGCGTCTGTCGGCCGTCCCCCACCCGCCGCATGCGCGTAAGTCCGGTCAGGCGCTGCCGCGCATGCTGGACAAAGCCCAGGCGCATATCCTGGGCCAGGTCCTGCCAACCGGTCACGAATGCTTGCGGATCGGCGCGGTACCGTGCGCGCAGCTCGTCACACACCACTTCCGGCAGAATCCGGGTCAATTGCGCCAGGCGCCCTGACCTCCCCAGCTCGGCTATGGCGTTGCAGAACTCCCGGCCCGGCGCATCGCGCGTCGACATTTCCCGGACCTGCTGCTCCAACTGTGCAACGTTGATTGCCATCGAAATCCGTTTCCATATCCAGCTTAGGAGCCGGCGTGCATTTCGTGTGCAAGAAGCTCGCCTTCAATGCGTGGCCGATACCTGTTTGGGAATGGCACTGCGCCCGAAAAAGAGATGGGAAACTGAACTGTCGCGGCGATCCACTCTGGCCTCAAGTCCTGGTCAGAACAACGTGAATTCTCGGCGAACTGTGCAGGACTTGGCCGGGAATCAGCCAGTTCTGATGCAGGCCGGGACCGCCTTTTCACAAATGGCATGCGCGATTCACAGGGCACTTGAGGCACCCTGTGCAAGACGTGGGAAAGCCAGGGTCGAATACCCTCCCCTTCGCCGGCTTTTCCAGACATCCTGATTTGCACCGCCGGATTTTAGAAAAAAGGGCACCCCATCAAACCATTCGCCCCCAAGAAGTTCCTCTCCTTTTCCACTTTTCCTGCCTGAACTACGGAGACTACTGTCTTTGTTTCTAGTTATTCCATCCTTCCCGTTAAAAACCGTCGCGTTGTCGGCCTGAAGATTTCGCACCCCGAAAGCCCCGCCTTGCGTCCCTAGTGGAAGCGGCATTGTCAGCGGAGTCCGGGATTCCAGATACCGTCCCGGATTTCCACGCAGACTATTGTTAGCAAGGTGAATACAATCAAGAGGAATCCAGGCCGTCCGTTTCCGACAAGCCGTAAGCTGTTGTAGAGTGTGGCCAGCACGCATTGGGGCTCCCAAGAGGTTTGTGGTTGTTCCTCTCGGGTTGCGGAACACTGGCTGGATTCCCGGTTGTGAGTGCTCTAGGGGCGGGGGTGGTTCTGTGTCGATCGTGGATACTGTTGAGCAATCAGTCGCGCAGGGGGCAGCGATGGAGATTACCGTAAGCCGCCAGGATCTGGTGAAGGAACTTACTGCAACGCAAAGCGTTGTGGAACGAAAGACCACCATTCCGATCCTGTCCAATTTCCTGATCGAAGCCGACGGCGACCGGCTGAACATCACCGCGACGGATCTCGACCAGGCGATCCGTACCAGTGCTGCCGTCAAGGTGAAAAAGCCGGGCGCGTGTACCATTCCCGCCCGCAAACTCTACGACTACATCAAGCTCCTCCCCGATGGCGACATCTCCATCAAGCTGCTTGAGAACCATTGGGTCCAGATACGCTCCGGCCGCTCCAACACCAAGATGGTGGGCATGGCGCGAGCCAATTATCCGCAGGTGCCCGAGTTCCCGTCCGTTGCCACCACCAGCATCCCGGCCCCGGCATTGAAGACGCTCATCGCCCGCACCATCTTTGCGATCTCCAACGAGGAATCCCGCTATACGCTCAACGGCGCGCTCATGGTGCTAAAGGCCGAGTCTATTGCCATGGTGGCCACCGACGGCCACCGCCTCTCCTTTGTGGAGAAGGGCGGCGAAACCCTCGAAGGCATCAGCGGAGAAAAGCGCATCCTGATCCCCCGCAAGGCCCTCGAAGAACTGCGGCAGCTGCTGTCCGTCGCCGAAGCGGAGTCCGTCGAATTTGCCGATGACGAACACACGCTGTTTTTCCGTGTTGGGCACCGTACGCTGAGCACGCGCCGGCTTTCCGGGCAGTTCCCCAACTTCGAGGCCGTCATGCCCCGCGACAACACGAAGTTCGTCGTGGTGCGCGCCGCCGAGTTGTCGTCCGCCATCCAGCGCGTGGCCCAGTTCGCCGACGAGCGTTCGGGCGCCATCCGCCTGCGCGTGGAAGCCAATGAGCTGAAGATCAGCTCCAGTTCCACGGAATCCGGCGAGAGCGAAGACGTGATCGACACCCCCTATGCCGGCGATCCCATCGCGGTGGGGTTCAATTCAAATTACATCCTCGACTTTCTGAAAGCCCTGGGGAACGAAGGCGAGGTGCGCCTGGAGTTCAAAGACGCACAGTCAGCCGGCCAGCTCCGCCCCGAAGATCCCGAGGCCCAGTACCGGTCGAAATATGTTCTGATGCCGATGCGCATCTGAGGCGCCCGCCTGAAGGCCGCCGCTGCAGCTTCTGCGCAAACTCGCAAAACCCTGCCCGAATGGCAACTCTATGCTTTATTCAGAAAGTTTAGGCGGGGAGGTGCGGCCTGGCGGGCGCTCGCTCGCTTGCGTTCCAAACGGTTTACTATTTCGTTAGTGACGAGTTGGCGGGTCACTCGGGCCGCAACTCGAAAATACCGTTACGGCTGAACGAATGGTAGCCACGCGACACAACGTGCCCGTCCTATCAGTTCTGCCAGTTATCGAAAACGCCCTCAGCCTCTTAAACTGCACACAAATTGCAGTGCTTCCTCCCGGGTGCGCTTCCTTCCGGGATAAGCAGGTAAGGCACACCCGATGACATCCCCAACATCGCGAATACAGCCGCGCCCACCGATCCTTGCGATCGCGTTTCTTTCAGGACTCGCAGTTACCGCGCACATTGCCATTGCCCAAAATCCTGATATTCAACAGCGACTGGCCGAGATCAAGGGGGCGGCGGCGCAAAATAAGCAGAATCTCGCCACTTA
>DASXXV010000176.1:0-3786 GCA_036502905.1 Occallatibacter sp.
GCTCGAACTGCTTCAGACCGACCACGTGGACCTCTGGCAGTTGCACGATGTCGGCACCATCTATGACGTCGATCAGATTTTCGCCAAGGGCGGCGCTATGGAAGCGCTGCTCGACATGCAGCAGCAGAAAGTCGTTAGGTACCTCGGCATCACCGGGCATTATCGGCCCGAAGCGCTGATGGAGTGCATCCGCCGCCACGACTTCGATGCGATCCTCATGGCCATGAACGCCGCCGATCCCCACCACTACAGCTTCAACGAGCATTTGCTGCCCTTGGCGGTCGAAAAGCAGATGGGCATTATCGGGATGAAGATTCCCGGCCGCGGCCGCATTCTGTCGTCGTGGAATCCGCCACCCATCGAGCAGCAGAAAAAATCCTGGGAAGGCAGAACCATCCAGACGTCGTCACCGGGCACCCTGACCATGCGCGAAGCCATGTATTACACGCTGTCGCGGCCAGTGAGCACAGTGATTATTGGCTGCGACTCGATCGCCCAGCTCCAGGAGAACGTACAGCTCGCCCGCGACTTCACCCCCATCACCGACAGGCACGCCGGCGAACTGGTGGCCAAAGCCGAGCCCTGCGCCAAGCCATCGTTGTTCTTCCGCTTCTACGACAGGCCGTAAAGCAGGGGAGTAAGCGGAGCTCGCGGAGTTAGACAAAACATTTCGCCAACCTCAGATCTGCTTTTGCTTGTCTCCTGATGGAACCGAGCGCCAAAACGAGAGGGAACGGAGGGTAGTGGTTTCCCACCCTCGCGACGCGAATAAGTCGCGAGGGTGGGGCACGGAAGAATGTCTACTTGGCCGCTTTCTCCTCCTGCAACTCCTTCGCAAACTCCGCGCTCAGAGTCCCCTTCTTCTGCGCCACCGGCAGCAGCGTCGGGTAGAACTGCACAAAGGTCGTATCCACCGCACCATGCTCGGCGTGGCAACTGTAGCAGGTAGCCTTTTGCGGGAAGAGCGTTCCATTCTTGTCGGGTTTGTCGAATGCGAAGAACGCCCACTTGCCCGGGAACCGCGCTTCATCCTTGACGTGAACCTCGAGATCCGCCACTCCCACGGCCTGGAAATGCCCTCGCTGGTTGATGGAGCCCTTGGTTCGTGCCTCGCGGCCCTCCAGCACCATCACCGTCTTGTCCGGCCACGTGCCGGTGGCCAGAAAACTCCGGTACGCCTCCGGGTTCACGAACACGTTGTCAAACATCGACATCCCTTCTCCCATTGCCATGGCCTTGGGCGAATAGCTCATGTCGATCCCGGTGCTGAGATAGACCCACTCGCGGTAATTCGACGGGGGAAGCATATCGCCATTGGGGGCGTAAGCCGGCGCCGTGGCCGGCGAAGCTATCACGCGATGAGCAGGGAAGAAGTGAAACCAGATCGCGACGAAGCCTGAAATCAGGCACACGGCAACGGCCAATCTACTAATTCGCATCAGGCCTCCGATGCCAGGACTATAAAGTGGAGCCGGGTTCCCCGCCAACAGGAATGTGACGGGGCTGCGATCCGGTTCAGGCGGTAGCCTCGAACGGCTCGCGCGCCTTGGCGGTTGCCGCCGCCGCATCGCCAATGGCCCAGCCCGCCAGGAGGATGCTGGGCGCCGCGGCTGGAGCGGTTTCGCCCAGTTCGCCCAGCGTGGTCTGAAAGACTTCCTGATCCGGTTGCGCTGCGCGCGACACCACCGCGCACGGAAACTCTGCCGGCAGCCCTTCGGCCAGCCACTGGGCCGCCAGCATCCGCAGGTCGCGTCCCGGCATGTACACCACGCGCGTAGCGTCTTCGATCTGCGGCAACTGCGATTCGTTATGCGACGCCGCGTGATGTCCCGTCGAGAAGGTTACATTGGACGCGCTGTTGCGATCCGTGAGCGAGCAGGGAATGGCCGCCGCGGCTGCGAATGCCGCCGTAATGCCCGGCACCACCTCGAAGGCCACACCCGCCTCGGTGAGCGCCGAGATCTCCTCCGCCGCACGCCCGAAGATGAGCGGATCGCCGCTCTTGAGACGCACCACTCGGCGCCCGTTGCGCGCATGTTCGACCAGGAGAGAGTTGATCTCGTCCTGGGTAATGTTCTTTATCCCGCAGCGCTTGCCCACGTTCACGATCTCGGCATTGCGCCCCAGGTCGAGAATCGCGTGCGGCACCAGGTCATCGTGCAGGATCACGTGCGCCGACTGGATGAGCCGCAGCGCCTTCACGGTCAGCAGGTCGGGATCTCCCGGCCCTGCGCCGACCAGCCACACCGTGCCGGCCACTTCGTGCGGCGCCTTTCCCAAGGGCGCCATTGCCAGCCGCCGCGTCGGGCACAACTCTGAATCGCACACCTGTCTCTGCGCCAGTTGATGCAGCAGGGCCTTGCGCTCTTCGCAGCGTGGATGAATCTCCAGCACCTTGCGGCGCAGTTCGCCCACTCGAGCCAGCCACGGCCCCAGGTCCTCCGGCAATTGCGCGTCGATTTCGCGCCGCAGGCGCTGCGCCACCGCGGGACTTTCTCCCGCAGTCGAAATGGCAATCTGCAGGTCGCCGCGGTTCACCACCGACCCGAAGAAAAAATCGCAGTTGGGAATGTCATCGACGCTGTTGCAGAAAACTCCGCGTTCGAGCGCGGCCCGGTACACCGCCGCATTGACTTCGGCCACATCGGTGGCCGCAATCACCAGGTGCGCGCCGTCGAGATCCGACGGATCAAACGACCGTTCGATCCACTCCAGCTTGCCCTCGCCCGCAAGTTGCCGAACCTCGTCCCTGGCGCGCGGCGCAATCACCCGCAGGCGCACGCCGGTCTTGAGCAGACTTCCGATTTTATCCAGCGCAACCGTTCCTGCGCCGACCAGCAGGCAGCGGCGATCTTCGAGGTTCAGAAATATCGGCAACAGGCTCATCGGTATCCTTGTTTCATCCCGGCGAACGTCAAAGAGAAATCAAAGCTCCGTGCCCCATCCTGGCGGCTTTTTTGTGTCGCAAGGGGTGGGAAACGACAACTGTCCAGCGCCTCAGTCGCCCACCGCGTGCGGCACGCGGCCTGAGGGCGCATCGCGCTCCGCGGCCACGATCGCCTCTCCGGCCAGGTGCGCGCGCAACTCGTCATTGGTATGCCGCAGAAACCACGCCCGCAGGTTTTCACCTCCATGGCGCGTGTCCAGGTATTGCCTCAGGAGGCGCTCCATTGCATCCGGTACCAGCGGGGCAGGGCAGCGATACCCCACCGGCCGCGCCACCGCCGCATGCCGGCCTACCGCGCCGCCCAGGCAGAAGTAGTACGCGTCCGTCAACTTGCCTTCGTGCTTGATCTTCTTGCCCTCGATACCGATGTCCGCGATCCAGTGCTGCCCGCAGCCATTGGGGCACCCCGTCACGTGCAGGCGCAGCTGTTGGTCGAACTGCGGCAGCCGCTCCTCCATCTCCTCCACCAGCCAGCGCGCGAATCCCTTGGTCTCGGTGATGGCCAGCTTGCAGAATTCCGTGCCGGTGCAAGCGACGGCTCCGCGCCAGAATGGCGAGCCCTCCACGTGCAGCCCGATCTGCTCCAGCTCCCGCGCCAACTCGCCCGTCTTTGCCTTGGGAACATCGATGAAGATCAGGTTCTGTGATATCGTCGCACGCAGTTGTCCGCTCCCGAAGCGTTCCGAGAGTTCCGCCGCCGCTTCCAGCTGTTCGCCGCTCAGGCGCCCGCGCAGCACGGAGGCGCCCACGTAAGCCAGGCCCTCCTGCTTCTGCGCATGAATGCCCGCATGGTCTCGATACACGTCTTCGGGTACAACTTCCGGCACCGCCGGCCGCAG
>DASXXV010000177.1:0-13526 GCA_036502905.1 Occallatibacter sp.
ATGCGGCGGAGCATAAACCATGCGGTTTTCTGAGTCACTCCAAGAGAGCGGGAGATTTCATTACTGCTAACGCCGTTCTTGGCGCTGGCAATCATCCACACCGCCGGAAGCCATTTTTCCAGACCACGCGGCGAATCCTCAAAGATGGTTCCCACCTTGACCGAAAACTGACGCTTCGGATGTACGCTCTTGCATTGCCATTTGCGCTGATTGGCAAGCCACTTTGCATCCAGCCGTCCACAGGAGGGGCAGACTACTCCGTTCGGCCAGCGGTGATCTGTAAGATACTTAATGCAGTTATGCGCATCGGCGAAGTAGAGGATGGCTTCTTGAAGAGTCTTAGGGGCTTTCATGTTTCTAAGTATGGCAGAGTAGACTTGATTCGTCAAGTATATTATTACCCTAACATCAATTCTTAGTCGGCCTCAACCCCGCAGATCCGCACACCTGCATATTCGAGAAGTTTTGTATGGGCAACGAGGTTGCTGTCCATCATTCCCTTTCCGTAAACGTTCATGGTTGTTGCGACATCCGCGTGCTGCATCTTCTTCTGTTGAACACCAACGCAGTCCCCACCCCATCGAGCCCGCTGCGGAAGGTGTGCCGGAACGTATACCAGCCGAGCCTCGGCACTCCAACTTTGGAGGCCAAGGGCGCAAGATGACGGCGAACAGGATGCCGGCATGATAAGGCTGATCTATTCTGTGCAGCTTGCGCTCCCTTCCATGCATGGCGTGGCTGCAGCAGAGCGGCGCGCTTGAGCCAGTTCGTGACGTCCTGGCCGATCGGCGTGCTCGGCCACTTTCAGCAACTTTGCGAAGTACATTTGCTCCGTCTGCCGATTGCCCGCGAGTCTGGCCGCCTCGGCTGCCCCATACAGCGATCGAAATCGGTTTGGCTCTTTCACCAGGGTCAATTCGAATTGGTTAAGGGCTTCGGCAGGCTGATTCAGTTGGAGCAGCAGTTCTCCCAGTTGTTCGCGCGCCGGGGCGAGCGGCCCGGGTGTCACCGCGCTCTTTTCGGTCTTGTCTTCCAATGCAGCGGCAGTACGCATCCCGGCAAGTGCATCCTGCGGATGTCCTTCGGCGAAAGCTAACCACGCCACCACTTCCTCGCGCTGAATCTCAACCTGGTTGGCCCAGTAGGATTCGCCCATCTGTTTCAACTTGTCGCGACTTTGCTGCAGCATCTCAATTGCCGAACGTGCGGTGGCGCGGTCGCCCAGGTGCGCAGCTCCCAAACCACGGGCAAAGGAAGTGATCGCATCTGCTTGTGGATATGCGCTCGGGGTGGGCTCCAGCCGCACGGCATCGGCCCACGCTCGCCGTTCCAGAGCATAGCGAGCTGGAATGGCAGCATAGGCAAAGTAGGCTGTTGCAGGACTGCCGGCTCCGCCGATCAGCACGTTGGGATCAAAGCGCAAGAAAATTTGGACAGCCGAGTCGGCGAGAGCTTTTGCGGCGTTATCCTGCCCGGTTTGCAGGTATGCGTAAATCAAGTAGTCGCAGGCGTGCAACTCGTCGACCGGCTGTCCGGCCTTTCGGGCCGACGATGCAGAGGCGATATTGGCGTCGATGGATGCTTGCCACTCGCCCAACCGTGTAAACGTGTGCGACGGCATGTGCAAGGCGTGCGGAGTTGACGGAGCGATTTCTCCATAGTGCTGTGCCGCCTTGGCAGCGCGAGCGGCCAGAGGAGGTACGTCGTATGCATGAATGATGTAGTGTGCCAGTCCTGGATGATCCGGGTACCTTGCGTACAGAGGTTCCAATATCGCTCCGGCCTTAAGCTGTCTTGCATAAGTCTTGTCGGCAGGATCAGCTGCTGCGGCAATGGCCAGCGCATAAAAGATGCCAGCCTCAACGTCTTGGGGATAACTGGTGCTCAAAGCGGCCATGGCAGTCTCGTAGGACAACATACGGGAATGCTGATCTGCGCTGGCCGCGTCAGTATAGAGACGCGCCACCGCCTCCACAAAAGCACGTTCGCGGGCAGTTTTCGGCAGCGCCGCCCGCGCCTGGTTCACGGCCTTGAGGCCCTGTTCCAATTGCGCCGCCGGCTTAATGCCGGAAGCGAAAGGATTGCCCCAACTGCTCAAAGCGATTCCCCAGTAAGCCATGGAACAGGATGGATCGGAAGCGGCAATGGCGTGAAATGCTTCGATTGCCTGGGCAAACTGGAAGGAATGCATCAGTGCCACGGCGCGATTGAACGGGGATTCAGTTGCGGTGCTGCATGTCGTGCTGAAGTGGACCGTCCCCAACTTTTCCGCTGATCCGGGCTGATCAGCCTGGGCAAATAGGGGCCTTGACGACGACAAAGGAACCAGAACAACGAGCCACAACCCCAACAGAACACGCATCGCGATTCCTTTTGGCGCCGGGATGAGGCGCGCGCGAGAGTGGAGGAGATTGTAAATGATGGTCTGCAGGCCAATGACGATTTTCGGACCTGATCGCTGCGAATTGAGGGCTGAACATTTTGCCTCGTCGCCCGGCATCTGCTTATACGATGGGACGAATGTCTGCTTCGTCATCCGGAATTGGAGTTTGCGGTGTCTTCGACGTAATGCCGCATCGTTGTCGCAAAGAATTCGTTACCGGCATTCGGCAGAGCAACCGCAGATCCTTCTCCTTCCGGGTCAGGGTCAGGATGACAACCTATTGTTTTGATCTGCTCACGCGAGAGCCCTCAGTAACGTTTTCAATCGGTATTCGTATTGCGATTGGCGCAGGACGCTGGCGCATCTTTCGACAGCTCTGCACGGAGAGCCTCGTGCTTGGCGCAATGGGCGCGGTTGCGGCAGTCGTCGGCGCTGCGCGAGACCAGGTTAACCGTCGAATGAGGCGGCGAACCTGTCGCCGCTTGGATTGCATACTATCTCCGCGATGCATTGGCGGTCCGATTCGAGTAGAACAGGGATGTTGTGCTCAACCTGCCTGGATGCGGTTGCGCGATCAGCGATTGTTATCGAGGAACGTGGCGATTTGCGCCGCGTCGTCCGCAGTAACAGCCATTTCCGGCATGGCGGTTCCGGGCTGGTAGTGCTGCGGATGCATGATCCAGTTGCGCAGATTGCCGGGAGTATTGGGGAGCGAGCCAGCCAGATAAGAACGCTGCGCAAGTGACTCCAGCGAGGGGCCCACCTTGCCAACTGCCCCGGGGACGTTGGGGATAACGTGACAGGCGGGGCAGCCGTAATGGCGCATCAATTCGGGAACTCCGGGCGCTTGCCCTCCTGGGTGGAGGGCCGCCTGCTCCGAGCTGCGGGTACATCCAGCGACGGTGAATGCGAGCAGGGCAACGAGGGCAGCCACACAGCGGTTCACAGGCGCTCCTTTTCGAGAAGGGCCGCAACCGAACCGAGCCTGATCCTGCGGTCGGATTCCGCCAGCCAGTGGGTCATGAGGGCAAGAGCGACGATGATAAACACCACTCCCGAGGGAACCCACATGATGACCCCGCCGAGTTGCTGATCCTGAAGCGGGGAGAGGCCCCACGCGGGGGTAGTAGATGCGTAGGCGGGATACCAAAGCACGGTGGAGAACGTGAGGAGAGCTCCCAGGGCGCTACAGTGCGCCGCGGTTCCAAAAACGTAAAGGGTGGCGGTACCGTAACTCCTTGCCGAGCGTCCCATGCCGAAGAGCGCGGACCAGAATAAAACGGCGGTGCCGAGAAAGCTGAGATGCTGAGCGGCATGGATCCAGTCGGAGGCGAGGGTGGCCTGATAGAGAAACGGGATATGCCAAAGCCACAGTGCGGCGAATTCAAGAACCCATGCGTTGAGGGGCGCGGTCATGAAGCGAATGATGGGCCGATTTTCAGCGCCATGGACCCACCCACCGATTCCGGCCCGATGCGCCGGTGCAAAGGCCCACAGGCAAGTAGCGCCGGGATGGGACGCGGAAATGAGCGGCGCGGAAATGAGAATCATGATCTCGTGCTGCAGCATGTGCGCGGAGAACAGCTGTTCGCCAAGTTCGTGAATGGGAGAGATCAGCGCAAGGGCAAGGGTGTTCCATCCTGCGAGAAACGCGGCGTGCCGCCAGCGCAGCCTGGCGAGATTGCCGCGCCGAAGTGCACCCATCATGTAGACAGCAAGCAAGGCGAGCAGGGGAACCACGATAGCGGGCTCAAAGCTCCAGGGCACGCTCCAAACAGCCGGCGGGTTCGGTCCGGCTATAACCGCGAGGTCGAGTTGAATAGGGACGATTGGCATCTTCTAATCCCAGGGATGCAGCGTGATGACGGCGAGGGTGCCCGCAACGACCACCAGGGCGGCCATCACGGACAGCAACATGGACACCTTGGCCATGAATACGCGGCGACCGTTGATGGGAAGGTTCTCGTCAGCATCGCGATATTGACTATAGAGCGACATTGAGATTGCGAAGGCGGAGATGCAGAGCACCAGGTCGATGGCAGAGACAAGGTAGGAGAGATGCTTTCTGCCGGTGTCGGAGGTCCAATGCGCCACCGTGAAACCCACAATGGTGTTCACGCCCATAGCGAGGGGACTGAGGAGGAGACCAGTCCAAAGCAAAAGGTCGCTCCGAATCTCTCCGGGAGTGGGGCGGACGGGTTCGAGAGGGTTATGCATGGAGCCACCTCGGCGCCCAGTAAATGACGAGATAGATGGGCACCCAGAAAGCGATGACGAAGTACCAATAGGCGGCGTTCTCGTCGGCATCCATAAACCTCTTGCCTTCGACAAGGGGCGTAAAGAAAAGGATGGTGAGCACGATGGTGTCGACGAGGTCGGTAACTAAATGGAGCACGTGCAGGCCCATCAGTGTCCACACGGCCGAGCCATATGCATCGATGCTCCAGTCCGTATTGAGATGGAGCAGTTCGAGGTAACGCACGCCCACGATGGCGAAGCCGAACAAGGACAGCAAAACCAGGCCGATCTGCACCGCGCGCAAATCGCCTTTGCGGGCCCGGCGCCGATACCACTCATTGGGAAGGGCGCTCAACAGGAATAAGCCGAGGTTGACGGTTCCCCAAAGCAGGTCGGGAGGATCGCGATGGGGCGGCCACTCGACGGAGCGGGAGTGCAGGTAGAAGTAGGAGGCGATCATCAGCACAAACACCGTACCCTCGACCGCCATCATGGCCAGAACGCCCCACCACGTGAGGCTGTGCGAGCCGAAGTGCACCGTCGGCAGCTTCGAGACGTCGAGAACAGGGCGCTCTACTCGCTCTGCCATATCTCCCTCGCGCGCCGCCTGGCGGCCGGCTGTTTGCTGGGCCAGAACCAGCCGATCATGGTGATGGCTACAGGTATCGAGCCGAACGTAATTCCCCACGGGGTGAAGATACTGCCGATGAAAGCGGCCGTTGTGGCGAGTGCGGCAAGAAATGGCCAGATGCTGGGATCAGGGAATTCTTCCCGTCCGTCTGGTTCGGCATCCAGAGTGCGCGTGGTGAGGACGGAACGAGCGTCTTCATCGAGTCCCACAACGATGGGCTGATTGGGTGCGGCATCCCACAGGGCTTCACGCCCATTCACGGTGGGCAGATGAAGGAAGTTGTAGCTGGGCGGAGGCGAGGAGGTTCCCCACTCCAGGGTGCCGGCGTTCCAGGGGTTGGGCCCGGCGACTGCTCCCACCCGCAAGGAACGATACACATTCCAAAGCAGGATGCAGACGGAGACAAACAGCAAGATATAACCAAGGGATTCCACCTGGTTGAGCAGCGTCCACCCCATGCCGGGCTGGTAAGTATAGACGCGCCGCGGCATGCCTCGCAGCCCGACCAGGTGCATGGGGAAAAAAGTGATGTTGAATCCGACGAAGAAGAGCCAGAAACTCAACTGGCCCAGGCGCTCGCTCAACATGCGCCCGGTAACCTTCGGGAACCAGTACGCGATAGCTCCGAACAGCGGGAACACTGCGCCGCCGATGAGCACGTAATGGAAGTGCGCTACAACGAAATACGTATCGTGCACCTGGAGGTCAACCGGTACCGATGCGAGGAACATGCCGGTGAGGCCGCCCATGATGAACACGAAGAAGAAACCGATGGCCCACCACATGGGGGTGCGCAGCACGACCTTACCGGTGGCAACGGTTGCGATCCAGCAAAAGACCTGGGCCGCGGTGGGAATCGCGATCATCATACTGGCCGCGGTGAAATAGTTTTCGGCAATCTGTGGAATGCCGGTAGCAAACATGTGATGGACCCAAAGCCCGAAGGCGATGAACCCGGTAGAGACGAGCGAGAGCACGATCACCAGGTAGCCGAAGACGTGGCGCCGGCTGAAGGCGGTAACGATGGTGGCGATGATGGCTGTGCCGGGGATGAAAATGATGTACACCTCGGGGTGGCCGAACCACCAGAACAGATGCTGATAGAGGAGCACGTCGCCGCCCACGGCGGGGTTGAAGAATTGCGTGCCACAGGTTCGGTCCATCAGCAGCATGGTGCTGGAAAGCACGACGCCCGGGAGGGCGAAGATCACCATGAACGCGACGATGACCTGTCCCCACACGAAGATGGGAATGCGATTCAGCGACATGCCCGGCGCGCGCAGGCGAAAAACCGTCACAATGATTTCCGCGGCAACGGCCAGGGCCGACACCTCGGTAAAGGTGATCAACTGGGCCCAGAAGTCGGGTCGCTTGCCGGGTCCGTAGTCCGGTCCTGCCAACGGCACGTAGGAAAACCAGCCGCGATCGGCGCCGGTATTGCACAAGAAGGCGACATAGAACATGATGCCGCCGCACGCGTAGAGGTAATAGCTGTAGGCGTTCAGGCGGGGAAACGCGATATTGCGCGTGCCTACCATCAGGGGGACGAGATAGACGCTGAGCGCTTCGAACATCATGGGCACGGCGAAGAGAAACATCATGGTGCTGCCGTGCATGGTGAAGAACTGGTTGTACTTGTCGTTGGAGAGGATGTGGGCCTCAGGGAAAGCCAACTGCAGACGCATGGCTCCGGCAAGCAGGCCCGCGAGCAGGAAAAAGATGAAGGCTGTGATCGCGTAGCGCCTGCCGAAGGTGGTGTGGTGCACGGCCTTGAACCAGCCTGCAAAGCCGGACGGCTCGCGCCAGACGCGTTCCAGCTGATGCGCCTTCTGGCGTTCCTGTTCGGTGAGTTCGATTTCGTTTGCGACAGAGGTCGTGATCATTGAAGCGTCTCGAGATAGGCAAGCAGGTCTTGCAACTCGCTGCCGGGCAGTTGATTGGGCGGCATGCGGCAGCCCGGCTTGATGGACTGCGCGTTGAGGATCCAGCCGCCTAGATTTCCGATGGTGTTGGGCAGTGTGCCGGCGGCGATGGTGGCACGCGTGGCCAGGTGGGTCAAGTCAGGCCCGACGCGCGAGCCGGCGCTGGTTCCCCGAATGCTGTGGCACATGACGCAGGCGTGCGACATAAAGACCTGCCGGCCACGCTCCGCCTGCGGAGAGTTGGGCTCGACGGCGCTCCTGGCCTGATTTGCCAGCCATTCCGCAAACTGGTCTTTCGATTCCCCAACGATCTCGAACGACATATGGGCGTGCTGCTCGCCGCAGTACTCGGCGCACTGTCCGCGCCAGCGGCCCGGCTGGTCTACCTGCCAGACGATCTCGGTTTCGTAGCCCGGCATCAAGTCACGCTTGCCGTTCACATTGGGAGCCCAGAAGCTGTGGATGACATCGCGCGATGTACCGTGGAAGCGAATGGGCACGCCCACCGGAACGTGGATCTCGTTGGCGGTCTCGACAATCTTGTAGGCCTCGTCGTTGGGATAGCGGATCTCCCACCACCACTGGTGGCCATAGACGTCAATGGTGAGAGCATTCTCCTGGTTCATGTCGCCCAGCGCGCGACTGGTTTCAAAACTGCCGATGAGCGTGACGAAGAGCAGCACCACGGTGACGATGATGGCAGTAGCCACTGATCTGCGGGCGGTACGATCGCCGGCATCCGTGGTCGGGATCGGATCGGGCATTGTCTCGAGCGAATGTCGTTTGCGGCCAACCGCGAAGACGAAAAAAAGAATCACGAGCGCGTAAACGATGACCGTGATCCAGAAGATCAATGCGAATTCATGCTCGATGAGGCCGGCCCCGGGTCCAACCGGATTGAGCGAGCTCTGATTGTTGGTGAAGCCTGGAACGGCGGCGAGCATCATTTGGGATGCTCGACTTTCTGCGGATTCTCATCCGGCGGATGCTCTTTCGGAGTGCCTTGTTCGGCCTTGCGCACCGCCATTTCATCGGAGCGCGAGGGGGCGACATCGCTGGGCAATTGCCCGCTCATGGAGCGCACGTAGGCCACTAGTTCCCATACCTGGTAATCGGGGATCTTGCCGGCGAAGCTGGGCATTCCGTTGGGCCGGCCCTGCACAATGTCGGAATAGATCTGCTCCGGGCGGCTGCCGTAGATCCATTCCGCATCCATGAGAGCGGGGCCAATACCGCCGCCACCGTGCTGATGGCAGCCGGCGCAGTTGTAGGCAGAAAACAGCCGCTTGCCCTCACTGACCGCATAGGCGCTGCCCTCGTATTTCGATGCCATGGGCGGAGGCGCAGGGCCCCCAGCATGAACGTCATTGAGCTCCACGCCATTGGCAACCTGGGCGCCGGACGAGCCCGGATCGAAGACACGCTCTTCGCGTTTGCAGGCCGCCATCGCGATGAGCCCGAGCGACACCCCGAGAAGGACAGCGATTCTCATCGCGTCTCCTCCACCGCCGCTAGTTGCGGTATGTGATAGGCAGTCAGGATCCGGCCGATTTCCTCCTGCTCGTGATCCAGGGCGGCATTCAGCGCATCGCGCAAAGCCGTATCCTGCGTGTGAACGGCCATCGCCATGGAGAATGCGAAGGGAATTCCGGATGAATCGACGGGAGGCGACACGGGCGTGAGCACGACCGGCAGTTTCAACGCAGATGCAAAATAGCCGGCGACAGGACCCCATACCACCGCGGTACCCAGGCGGCCATCGGCAACGGCCCGCACGATATCCGCGCCGCGTGTCCCGAAAGATTCAAACCCGACGAGTTGTGCCGCATGACCGTTGCGAATGAGGGGCAGCGAAGGCGGCGAGTAGTCGCTTTCAAGCACCTGCAGGCCGATGCGCCGGCCGTTCAGATGCGGATCATTGAAGGATGCGATCTGCACATGGTCGCGCCTGGCGGTGACAAATACATAGGCCGAGCGATAATAAGCGTGCGTCGTCAATACGCGCTTCATGCCCACAGGCACGCCGATCAGGACATCGCAGGCGCCCTTGTTGAACTGCTCGCGCAGGAACCCCCGCCGGCTGCGTGCCCAGACGAAAACCGGGGTTCGGCCCGCATGACGGGCTACCAGTGCTGCGATACGATTTTCGAAACCCTGGGCATTGCGATTGGAGAAAGGGAGATTGTCCGGGTCCGCGCAAATGCGCAATGGCGGGGCGGCCGCGGCACCGGCTGCAGCTGCCAGCCATAGCACGAGACTAAGGCAGCGAAAAGACATACAGTGTCCCTCCCGGCTGGGTGACGTTCTTGAGATCGGGCAGTGCGCTGCCCCAGCCGTTTGCCGCGGTATCGTCGCGCGTGTCCAGATTGCCGGAGACGATCGCCCCGGGCCAGCCGCCCACGCCGGACAGTATGGCGATGTACTGCTTATGGTCTGGTCCGAGATACGAAACGGGTTGACCGATGATGCCGGATCCTGTCTTGAACTGCCACAGGGTCTTGCCGGTGCGAGCATCGGCCGCGCGGAACCATCCATCCATCGTGCCGTAGAAGACCAGGTCGCCTGCCGTAGCCACGGTGCCGCTCCAGAGCGGATATTTGTCGGGCACGGTCCAGACCTTCTTTCCCGCGATAGGGTCCCACGCCATCAACTCGCCTTCGTTACCGCCCGGACCGGCGTAGTACCGAACGTCGGCCCCAACATAGGGCGTGCCGGCTATGTAATTCACATCGAGAGCTTCATCGTCGGAGCACAGGTTCTCGTGCGGGACGTAGACGAGGCCGGTGCGCGGAGAAAACGAAGACGGCTGCCAATCCTTGGCCCCGGGCGCCGGCGGGCAGATGTTGAGAATTTCCTGCCCGGTCTTCGGAGTCTTCTCCTGTACGTGCTTCAATTCGCCGGTTTCGAGGTCCACTCCGGTAGTGGTGGTGATGTAGACGTAGGGTGTTGCCGACAACACCTGCCCATTGGTCCGGTCGATCACGTAAATGTAGCCGTTGCGATCGGCCCGAATCAGGACCTTTCGCGTCGTGCCTTGCCATGGCAGGTCGAGAAGGATGTCCTCGTTGATGCCGTCCCAGTCATACAGGTCGTGAGGCGACATTTGATAAAACCAGACAGCCTGCCCGGTATCCGCATCGCGGGCAAATACTCCCGAGGTCCACTTGTTCAAGCCAGGTCGGACTTCAGGGTTCCAGGGACCGGGATTGCCGGTGCCGTAATAGATCAGATTGCTTTGGGGATCGTAAGCCAGGAATCCCCACACCGTCCCGCCGCCAATTCGCCATGCATCGGGGGGCCATGACTTCACGCCCAGGTCGGCGCCGCGATCGCCGGCGTAATAGGGCTTGAAGCGATCACCGATCAATACGTCCTTATCGGGTCCGGTGCTGTATGCCTGCCACAGCACTTTACCGTCCTTTGTGCTCAGGGCCGCCAGCCATCCCCGAACTCCGAATTCCCCGCCGCTTTCGCCCACGAAGACCTTGTCGTGCACCACCATCGGCGCCATGGTGATGGTCTCGCCTTTGGAGAGATCGGTGGTCCGAGTCCGCCATAGCAGCTTGCCGCTATTGGCATCGAGCGCAACCGTGTATCCGTCGAGGGTGTTATAGATGATTTTGCCATCCGCGTAGACCGCTCCGCGATTGACCCAGTCGCAACAGGCTTGGCCCTTCGCTGCCCGCGACGGGTTAGGATCAAAGCTCCACTTGAGGGGAGCGCCGGGCTTGGTAAGGTCGAGTGCGAATAACTTGTTGGGCCAGGGCGCCGCCACATACATGGTATTGTTGGCGACGATAGGCGCAGCTTCCTGCCCGCGCCGGGTGCCGGTATCGAATGTCCATGCCACCTTCAGGTTGGCCACATTCTGTGTGTTGATCTGATCCAGGGTGCTGTATCGGGTATTGGCATAGTCCTTGGTCGCGCGCACCCACTGGTAATCGTCTTTCTCCATGGGCCCGCTGTAGGGACGTATGCTGCCGCCTCCGGACTCAGGTGTCTGCACCACCTGCGTGGCGGCTTTCCTGCACCCCGTGAGGGTTACTCCAAACGACACCAATCCCGCAATCAAACAAAGACAATATGGAATTCGCTGAGGAAATCGGTATGTGGAACTCATGTTTTGATTTCGAACCAGACGAGAGGCTTAGAAGCGTCCAGCTTTCGATTGGTCGCCTGCTCCGTTCCAGCCCGGGAGGGAATTGATCCGAAAGGGGGTCGCGGGCTCCGGTTATATGTAGTGCCCTCGGCAAACGTAAACAAGCAACCTGCCATCAACCGGCCCCTTCTAAGCGGTCGATGCAGAGGAAGGCCGGGCGGGGTGAGCCAACTGCTTCTGCGCTGGTCCGATCAGGCGGCACTTCAATTCATTTGCAGTTTCGTTGCGGCGAAGCTCTCACGGGAATGAGACCAGGCAAGACTTGATAGCGTCTGCGACAGAATGTACTCTTTATGGCCCCAGTATTACGCGCGTGTTTTTTCTATTTTTTCTTGTCTTCATCGTGCGGGTCGCCGGGCGCCGCCCCGGCAAGCAACTAACACCGTTCGAATTCGTGCTGATCTTCTTTTTAGGCGGGCTGGCGCTCACGGCCATGGTCGGCAACGAGGCCTCGTTCACCAGCGCAATCACCGAAATCATGACGGTGGCAGCAGCGCACGCCATTCTGACGATCTTGCGGGCGAAGTCGCCGCGCCTCGCTCGCCTGATAGACGGCACGCCCCTGGTTCTCCTCGAAAACCATCAATGGCGGAAAGAAACACTCATACGGAAACGCATTCAGGACGACGACGTGATGGCGGTGGCGCGCGACCAGGGACTGAAGGCACTCGAGCAGATCGACCAGGCTGTTTTGGAGCGCAACGGAGAAATCAGCATTCTGCCCGCCAAACAAGGCTGACCACAGACAATCAGCAGAAGAAGGGATGCAAATGGCGCCAGTTGAATTTCAATCGCCCGTAATTGATTCAGTGCCGAAGGTGAACCATGAGATTGCGGTGGGGGAGGACCTCGAATTCCAGCGGAAATGGTGGGCCTTCGAGCGACTGGTGTGGGTCTTCTTCGGACTCGTTCTTCTGCTGACTTTGCTGGGTGTTTTCGGGCGTGGCTGGCTGGCGAAGACTCAGAAGAGTTCTGCGGACGGAGAACTTTCTTTGAAGTACGACCGCATCCAGCGCACTGGAACGCCCTCGGATCTGACGATCGAGTTTGGGGCAGACGCGATTCGCAACGACGAGATCAACCTATACGTAAGCGAATCGCTGATCAGCAAACTGGGCGCGCTGCGGATCAGTCCGCAGCCGGAGAAATCGATACTGGGTGACGGGGGCGTGACCTATACGTTCCCAGCTCACGGCTACCCGGCGAGCGTGGTGTTTTCGCTTCAGCCCTCCGGGCCGGGGTCTTTCACCTTCCGCACATCCCTGCCCGCACGCGGCTCGTCCGTGCAGGCAAAGGTTGTGGTTGTTCCTTAAAGCGGACACAGGGAGAGGTCAATGGCTACGATCGTTCACGCCGTTCTGGGTTATCTGTTTCTCCTGTTGACTGTGCGGGTGCTATCAAGGCGACCCGGCGGGCAGTTGACGTTATACGAATATGTGATCGTTTTTCTGCTTGGCGGAATCATCATTCTGGCCACCGTCGGCCAGGATCGCTCGGTGGTCAATTGCGCAACGGCCATCCTCGCAGTGGCGCTCATGCATTGGGGCGTGTCCTGGCTCAAGTCGCACTACCCTCGATTTGGCGCCATTGTGGACGGCACGCCCCTGGTGCTGATCGAGAACGGGGTGTGGCGTACGGAAGCGATGGAGGGAACGCGCGTGGACCCTGAAGACGTGATGGCAGCAGCGCGAAGCAAGGGCATCCGATCCATCTTCGCGGTGAAGTACGCAATCCTGGAACGGACCGGTGGAATCAGCATTATCAAGTCAGATTCGTAACTGAAGGCTGGGCGGCGCCGGAGATGGCATGGGCCATGTATCGCGCAGGGCAACCTCGCCTTTCGTGCAACTTCAGGTCTCACCGTAAGGCAGTTAGTGGCCTGTCGCAGAGAATCCATTCCCAGCATTGATGGAAGGCAACCGCAGATCCTTCCCCTTCCCCTTCGCAAGCTCAGGGTCAGGGTCAGGATAACAACCTATTGTTTACATCTGCACGTGCGAGATGCCACCGTAACGCTTTCACCGCGACAGGCCACTAGGAACTGCTTTGCAGGGGCCGGGAGATCGACTCCAGGCTCTTTCCCGCCGCTTCCACGCCGATCAGGTGTTCGCAGAGAGCTCCCGCCATCATCAGCACTGCCCCAATCCCATACCCGATTGCCACATTGGCCCGCGACCCCGTGGCGATGAGCTC
>DASXXV010000178.1:0-5368 GCA_036502905.1 Occallatibacter sp.
CGGGGCTTCGGGCGGCAGCCCTTCGCGCGCCAGCTTGTAGGCGGCATAGGACAGCTTCACGCCGCCCTGGTCGGCGATGTTCTCGGTGATCGTCAGACTGCCGTTCACGTTGAGCCCCGGCAGCGCCTGATACTGGCTGTACTGGTTCTTGAGGCAGCTGGCCTTCCCGTCGAAGGTCTTCTTGACGTCCGGGGACCACCAGTCCACCTGTGCGCCATGGCCGTCGAACTGGCTTCCACTCGTGTCAAAGCCATGAGTCATCTCGTGGCCGATCACCACTCCGATCGCGCCGAAATTGACGCCCGGGTCTTTGCTGAAGTCATAAAAAGGCGGCTGCAGGATGCCGGCGGGGAAGTTGATGTCGTTATTCGATGGACTGTAGTAGGCATTCACGGTGGGCGGCGTCATGCCCCATTCTTTTTCATCCACCGGCTTGCCCAGCTTGTTCAGGTTGTAACTGCGCTGAAAGGCGGTGGCGCGCTGAGTGTTGCCGATGAGGTCGTCGCGATCGACGGTCAATGCCGAGTAGTCGCGCCATTTTTCCGGATAGCCGATCTTGTTGCGGAACTGGGCCAGCTTTTCTTCGGCCGCCTTTTTGGTGTCTTCGCTCATCCACGGCAGGGTCTTAATGTCGTCGCCCAGGGATTTATCGAGAGCGGCCACCAGTTTGTCCATGCTGGCCTTGGCCTGGGGCGGAAAGTGTTCCTTCACCCACTCCTGCCCCACCGCTTCCCCCATCGACTGATCGGTGACGGCGGTGCACTGGCGCCAGCGCGGCGTGGGTTCTTTCTGGCCGGCGAGCACTTTGCCGAAGAAAGAGAAGTCCTCGTCGCGAAATGCCTTGGGCAGGTCGTCGGCCGAGTTGGTGAGCACGTGCCAGCGGAAATACGACTTCCACGCATCCAGCGTCTGGCTGGCGATGAGTTCGTTCAGGGCCTTGAAGAAGTCGGGCGTGGCCACGTTGAGGGTTTCAAAGTGACCGACCTTGACGTCCTTGAAATAGGCGGAGAAATCAAAGTCGGGCGCCAGTTTCTGGAGATCGGCGAGGGTATAGATGTGGTAGCGCTTTTCGGGATCGCGCAACTCCGTGCGGCTGGTGGAAGCCTTGGCCAGCGCGGTCTCAATGGCCAGCACCGCGTCGGCTTCTTTGCCGGCCTGCTCGGGCGCATCGCCGGCCAGGGTGAACATCTTGGTCATGTGTTCCACGTACTGCTTGCGGATGGCGGCGAAACGATCCAGAAGATAATAGTCGCGATCGGGAAGGGAGAGGCCGGCCTGGGAGATGCCGGCAATCTGCTTGGACGAGTCCTTCTCATCCTGCTGCACGCCAAAGCGGAACAGGGGAGCGGGCTCGCCCTGCGCCGCCAGGTCGCCGATCATGGGACCGAGGTTCTTCGCGTCCTTCACCGCGGCGATGCGCTGGAGGGCGGGCTCAATGGGCGCGAGTCCTTTCTTCTCCAACAGGCCGGTGTTCATGCAGGCGGCATAGAAATCGCCGTATTTCTTCTCCAGGGGCGTTTTGGGGTCCTGGGCAGCGGTATTCAGTTCCTGCCACAGCAGGTAGCGGTTTCGTTCCTGGAGCAGCGAGAAGGAGCGCGACCACCGCACCTGGTCGCCGGGAATAGGATTGTTCTTCTTCCAGTTCCCGCAGGCGTATTCATAGAAGTCCTGGCAGGGATCGGCGGTTTTGTCGATGGCCGCGGCGTCGAAGCTTTTGGTCGCCGGTGGAGGGGTGGGCTGGGCGTCATCTTGCGCCGCGGCCGGAAGGGTCGCACACGCGAGTCCGGACCCAATGACCACTAAAGGCAAAAAACGAAAACAGTTCATGGTGGAGTTCCTTTTCCTTTGACGGGTGGACCGCGGCAAATAGTCTCGCGGCCTCGCTCCCGGCGGAGTCGCCGAGGCATTTCCTTCAATGCACACGTCCCCGCGCAGGATTGCCTAGCAGCCTATCACGGCATCATCATCGCCCCGGCCAGGAAGCGGCCATACAGGGCGCCGGCTGGGCGAATCCGAATGGGCAGAATTCGCCCCCATGCCGGATTTCGGGTCAGTTTACTTTGGTGGTAACCGTCGCGGCGTTGTTGCTGGGTGTGTAGTCCTGCATGTTCGATCCACCGGTGGCACGATTGGAAAGAGTCGTTCCCGCCGCTGCTTCCACCTTCACCGTCAACTTCACCGTGTAGGTCTGACCTTTGTTCAACTGACCCAGGGAACAGTGAAGCGTACCCGTTCCGCCCACCGCCGGCGCGGTGCACTTTCCCCCGCCGGCGTTGTCGCTGACGAAGGTAGTTCCAGCGGGTATGGCGTCGTCGATGTGCACGTTGGTTCCGAAATCGGGTCCATTGCTCGTAGCCGAAATCGTATAGACGAGATTGGCGCCGTGCGCGACCGGCGAAGGCGACGCGCTGATGTGGACCGCGATATCGTCCATGACCACGATCTTGGTTACCGAGACGTCATGCAATCCAACGTTGAGCGAGCCCTTCGTGGCCGGGCAGATCGCACCTGTCAAATAGGCGTTCAATGCCTTGTCGACAGCCACGGCTCTGCCGCCCACCAGGATGGAGTAATAAGCAAGTGAACTCAGCGTGGGAGAAAGCGTGGTCAGGAAGCCGCCGCATTTGGCGGAAATCGGCGCCTTCTGTGGAAAGCTTGTGCCGGAGGTAGTGCCGGTGACATATACGGTCCGGTGCGGATCGAGCGCCATGGCAACAATTTGATTGTCGCTGTTCGCACCGCCATACAGGAGAGTGGAGTCCAGAATCCCGCTCCCGGCGGCATTCAGCCTCGTCACGTAGCCGTTGTAGTTCGCCACTCCGCTCGAGTTCGAGCCGCTGGTGCCCGTTCTTTGGAATGCATTCGCCGTTACCGGAAATCCGGGAAGGGCCCTTCCCGCTACATAAGCCTCTCCAGCCGAATCCACCTGGATCGCAAAGCCCTCGCTGTTGAAGTTCAAGGCTGGCTTCGAGGAGGTGGCAGTTCCGGCCAGAAACGTCGAGTAGACAAGGCGGCTGCCGTCCGGGCTGATCTTGGCCACAAACGCGCACCGGTTGGCGCAGGTGCGCTGGTACGCGCCGGCAGTGGTGGGCATGTTGGCCGTCGATGCGTCGCCCGTGATGTAGGCTGCCCCCGTCGAATCCACGGCGATCGAAAACGGGTAGGGATGCCCGTTGGCCGGGGTTCCGCTGGAGTTGCCGAACTCGCTGGCGTATTCCACTACGCCCGTGCTGCTGACCTTCTGGACATAGATGAAGCCGGTCGGGGCAATGCTGTGTATGGGAGTGAAGGTGGCGTCGGTGCGCCCGGTGACGTACGCGTTGTGCGACGCGTCGAGAGCGATGGCGGTCGCGTTCCCGTGAAGCTGTTCCCTATATAACAGCGCATCACCGGCCGCGTTGAGGGACGCGATGAAATACTGTTCATCAGCCGGATTGAACGCGACACTCGGATCGTACCCGATGAAGTAGGTGCGTTGCGCGCTGTCCACCGCGATCCCATCCAGAAATGCGCCATAGGGCGTGTCCTTTCCGTTGGGATCGAACTGATCTACCCCATAACCAAAATAGGTGGAATAGACGAATGCCGTACCGGCGGCATTGATTTTGGAAATGAACCCTACACCTTTGTAGCCCGATGGCCCGGGGCAATCGCAACTTGCCTGGTACGGGTGATCGAGCGGGAAGGAGGCGGATTGGGTCCCCCCCACGATGTAGGTATTTTGCGAAGAATCCACGGCGATGGCGGCGCTTCCCGAGGGCTGATAGTCAGAACCGCCGATGGCGTAGGTGTAGCGCAGCACCGGATCGATGACGAGCGGTGCGCGCCTGTCGTAAGCGCCGAGCTGGAAGCTGACTCGTCCGCGCTCAGCCCGTGCATACGCGACAGGGATGGTCTCTCGCCGGCCATCGACCACCTGATAGGCGACCGGCTTTTGCAACTCGAGGTCTCCCGATTTGGTGTGCAGAATGATCCCTCCGCTTCGACTTGATTCGATGGTGTCTGCGCTCTGCAGGGCGAAGGAGATGACGCTCGCATCGGCGCCCGGATTCACCACGAAATCGTGCTCAAGCACACCTTCCTGGTTGCCGTAGTACAAAAGGTCAATGCCCGGATAGATATTGCTGTAGCGAACTTTTGCATAGGTCGGCACGTCGGTATGCCATTTGCCGGGGTCGCTGCCGATCAGGTAATTGCTATAGCCGGGCAGGCGATCTTCGCCTTGGGCCCTGGCCGCCTTGTCCGCTCCAACCAGTTTCAGGCCCACTGTGGAAACCCTAGGCGTCGGCACAAACTTGTAGGCGGCCGCTGCGCCCGTTTGTTTGAGGGATGGCGCTTCGGCAAAAAGAGACAGGAATGCTTCGTCCGGTTCCAGAAAGAGCATGTATCCGGAGCCGCGGGCGAGAAACTGAACGGCCTTATCGGATTGTCCTTGATTGGGCTCGAAGCTGATGGGCAGCTTGCCGTAACTGCGCGCCAGCCGCGCAGACGCGTCCCGGTCAGTCGAACGATCCGACGCCATCTGGTTGACTGGTGCGGTTGGCTGCGCTTTGATCGGTGAGGCCGCCAGTGACAGGAAGAAACAAAGGGCGAGGGGAGACACGCTCTTCAGAGTCGTGCCAGAGAAAAACGCCATGGGAAGCCTCCAGATGGTGGGGAGAAAATCGACCGGCCGCTCACGCACTCCATATGGCATAGCTCCGCCCATGCGGGAGCTCGGGTCACAAGCGAATATTGAGTAGTTGGAGCCCGGCGGGAGTTCGGCCCAAGTCGGCCGACTGTGAATCGTGGATACGGCGCTTACGATCCCCCGTTCGATGGGATTCCCCGCGGATGAGAAGGGTTGCCCTGTTCCGGCCCGGGGCGAATCCTGGCAAGCCACACGCCACACCCATCGCCCGTTCTGGGCGTGTTTGTTACACTCGGTGGCGGCCTTCCTTCAATTCCCCGGAATCACAGGAGAGAACGAATGTTGCTCAAAGCTAAATGCGCAGCGGCTTTGGTATTCCTGACACTCGCCATATCGGCATCCGGTCAATCCAGTGAACCCGCCGGCGCCAAACGTACGCTAATCAAGGCCAGCCACCTGCTGGACGTGAAGACCGGCAAGATGGCCGAGGCGCAGACCATCGTGGTGGTGGGCGACACTATCCAGTCGATCGCTCCCAGCGCCTCTGTTTCAGCGCAGACCGGCGACGCGGTCATCGATCTCGGTGGCATGACGGTCCTTCCCGGCCTCATCGATGTGCACACGCACCTGACGATGAATACCGACTTCGACCCCTACCGCGAACTGACCACGACGAATGCCAAGGAGGCCATCAACGGGGTGGTGAACGCGCGAACGACCCTGATGGCGGGATTCACA
>DASXXV010000179.1:0-5310 GCA_036502905.1 Occallatibacter sp.
CTATTACCCATACTTTACAGGGCGATAAGCACGGCTCTGTAGAGTTCTATTACCCGGCACTATATGGATTTAGAACGTCCAGCCCGAAACAAGGCTCGCCATCGCAGTCGCGAATCCGACAACTTGCGAACTCGCTGTCTCGCTGGAAAATTCAACCATCAAGTCGTTTCATCAATAAAGGTCGAACTCAAATGGTGCCCGACTAACAAGAAACCATACTTCCGTGCCCCATTCCCGCGACTTTTTATTGTCGCAAGGGTGGGAGACCACAACGGTCTGTGTTCAGTCGCGCTCTAAACGCCGCACAATCAACCAGGGCTGTAAAGCCCCTGAAGGATGCCCTCCGAGGCGATTCGTTCGCCCTTTCGGTGGTTTTGCGCAGCGCTGCGCTAGTCGAGCTCTTCGGGGATGATCAGCAGGACTTCCACCGGCGTGGCCTGGCCGTTTTGCCGAGCCGGCCGGAACTGCCATTGGCGCAGAGCGTGCAGCACGAAGCTGGCGTAGCGAAAGCTGCGGGGAAATGCAATCGCCAGGGACTCGAAGTGCCCGGCCTGGTTCAGTACGCCATGCACCATCAATGCGTCGCCATTCAGATCGCGTGAAAGCAGGTTGGGTCGCTGGATGTCGTAGGGCCAGGGGGCTTCCAGGCGCGCCACGCGTCCCGCATCGGCCGTCTCCGCCGCGCGCGTCACCGAGTATTGAAGAATCCAGTTCTTCCTGAGTCCCACGTGCAGGTAGGCCGTGTAGGCCACGCGGTTCGCCCACAGCTCGGCGGTTTCGGGATACTCCTCCTCAAGCGAGCTTCCCACCACCACCACGCTGAACTTGCCGTCGCGGGACACTATGATGTGCTCGGCGGAAAGGCGCCGGCCATCGATCGTTGCGTCGTCCGCATCTTCGCGTTTTGCGTCCAGGGCGGCGTGGCCGGACGCGCCACCCCCATGAACGCTTGCAGAAGATTTTCCCGTACCCGTCGGCCCCGCATCATTCACCGGCGGCAGAAGCACCGTTCCGTCCGGCATCCGCACGTCCGAAATGGACAGCACCGCTGTGGGCGTGGGCTGCTCCGCAGATGCCGATATGGTTGCGGGAGCCATTTGCACCGGCTTCGCCGAGTGAGTCTCAAGCGGCGATGTTGTGCCCGCGGGCAACGATTGGATGCGCGGCGACACGTCGGTTGCCGCCACTGCGACATCCGCTGTCCTGGTTTCCTGGTTGGGCAGGTCGAACGACGGCTTCACGCTGGAGGCAGCCGGCGGAGCGGCCGAAGGCGCTACGATCCGCTTTCGCGCTGCCGGCCCCGGCGTCCAGATGATGAGGGTGGGCAGCGGTACCTGCTGGGCGAACGAGAGGTGAGTCTGGAACTCCGGCTGGATCAGGGTCTGGCGCCCCGCCGCCGCGCCGATAAAGGTGCGCATTGCCTCGGCCAGATCGGGCGGCAACCCGCCGGTGACCTCGTCAAGCACCGCCGGCGCGGGGTAGGGGATTTTGTTCTCCGGCGCGTCCCGCCGCGGCAAATTGGGAAAGTTCGGATCGAGCGAGTGCAGATCCAGCTGCCTTACGGAGAAGCGCTCCAGCATGGTCCGGTCCTCGATGCGGGGCAGATGGGTCACGCCAAAGTAGACGGCGCCCGCCACCGCCACATGCGCCACGATCGAGAATGCGAAAGACGACGGCCTCCCCGCCGGCGCGTATGGCTCCGCAAACAGGCTCAGAGGCGCCGAGGACCTGGTCAACAACATCGGTCTGCCTGGCAATGGGTCTCCACGAATCCGCGGCAAGGAAATGGGCTGCGCTTGCGAGCGGCAACTCTACATTCAGTGCAATTTGGCGGCCATCGTCCATGTCACTGAATTGGCAAGTCCTGGCGCCGCGGATGTCAACTGCGCGATACAGGCCTGCCCGCGGGTATACGAACGTGCACACCTGATGGTCAATTCCCGCGCCATATGGGGGAAATCCCTGGGTCTGCTTTGGCCCGTCAATTGCCAATCAGAGAAGGGAACAATCACTCGCAACCCAGGCAGTACCGGAGAGGGAACTCTCATGAACCGAAGATTGATTACCGTTCTGCTGTGCGCATTTCTGGTGGCCACCGGGTGTACGTTCCTGGTGATTCGCCTGGTCGGCGCTCGCGTGAACGGATCGCGGCGCGCCGCAACCACCCGGCTGGTCAGCGCCACGGCCGATATTAAGCTGGGCACGATCCTGACCGCTGCGAACCTGAGCACCACTGAAATCGCAGGCACGCTTCCCAAGGGAGCCATTCTCAAAGCGGAGAATGCCATCGGACGTGGGGTGATCGCCGATATCGCCCAGGGAGAACCGATCCTGGATAGCCGGCTGGCGCCTCTGGGCTCCGGCGGGGGCCTGGCAGCCACCATTCGCAAAGGAATGCGCGCCTGCGCGGTAAAGGTGGACGAAGTGGTGGGCGTGGCTGGGTTCGTGACCCCGGGCATGCGGGTTGATGTGCTGGTGGCCGGCGACCCCCCGGGCACTCCGAACAACCCTTCCAGTACCCAGGTGAGAACGCTGCTGCAGAACATCGAGGTTCTGTCCGCTGGCACCGACATACAAAAGGATGCCGAGGGCAAGCCGCAATCGGTGCGCGTGGTCAACCTGCTGGTGACGCCGGAACAGGCGGAGCAGCTGAGCCTGGCGAGCAGCCTCAACCCCGGCGGCGCCCAGGGCCACATCCAGCTGGTGCTGCGCAATCCCCTCGATACCGAGGTCGCGCAGGTGGCCGGCACGGGTATGGCGGAATTGTTCTCCGGCGGCGTCGCTCCCGCGCTGAAGCCGCAGGCCGCCGGGAAACGCGCTCCCCGGCCATTCCCCAAGGTTTTCTCCATCGAGGTCTACAACGGCTCGCAGAAAAGCGAACAGAAGTTTGTTTCTGCTGAAGGTAACCAGTGAGAATCACCATGCAATGGATCGATACGTGTAGAGCCGGCGTTCTGGTCGCTGCCCTGGCCTCCACGATGCTTTGCGCCCAGGGCCCCGCAAAGGGCGGCCCTTCCGCGCCTCCCCGCGAGGACTCGTCCAATGATCTTTCTGTCGTGGTCGGCAAATCCGTTCTCCTCGATTGCACCATGCCGGTCGAACGGGTGGCGGTGGGTCTGGGGGGAATCGCCGAGGCCACCGCGGTCAGTCCCATCGAGATCCTCGTCAATGGCAAGGCCCCGGGAGAGACCAGCCTGATTCTCTGGGAAAAAGGCGGCAACCGCGAGTTCTTCACCGTCGTGGTGCGTCCCGGGGCTTCCGCCGCCAATGACCGCCTGGACGTGATCCGCCGCGAACTCAAGAGCCAATTGCCGGATCAGCAAATCAAGGTCACTGGCGAAAACGGGGCAGTGTTTCTGAGCGGAACGGCTAACGATCTCACCAGCTCCGAGCGCGCGGTGCAGATTGCCTCCGTGGGCGGAAAAGTGGTCAACCTCCTCAATGTGCAGGTTCCCGGGGCGGAGTCGCAGATTCTTCTCAAAGTCGTCTTCGCCAGTGTCGATCGCTCCAAGAGCAAGGAACTGGGCCTCAACCTCTTCAGCACCGGTTTTGGAAACGTCATCGGAGCGATTACCACCGGCCAGTTCAGTCCGCCGCAGTTGCTGGCAGATGGTACAAGCACTCTCTCCAATGATCTCAATCTCTTTGCGTTTCTTCCGGGGATGAACCTGGGCGGGACTTTGAAGGCGCTGGAAGCCAATGGCTTAGTGGAAGTGCTGGCGGAGCCCAACGTGCTTGCCCAGAACGGGAAACAGGGCAGCTTCCTGGCGGGCGGCGAGTATCCCTACCCGGTGGTGCAGGGAACGTCGGGGGGCGGTGGCACCACGGTCACCATCATGTTCAAGGAATACGGCATCCGCCTGAATTTCATCCCCACCGTCACGCCGCGCGGAACGATTCGTCTGCAGGTGGCTCCGGAGGTCAGTTCTCTCGATTTCACGAATGCGGTCACCATCTCGGGATTTCAGGTTCCAGCCATCGCGGTTCGAAGAGTCAAGACCGAAATCGAGCTGGACAAGGGACAGAGCTTTGCAATCGGTGGACTGCTCGATAACCGCGAAACGGAAACTTTTCAGAAGCTGCCCTTCATTAGCAACATACCGGTATTGGGCAGATTCTTTCAGTCGGTGAACAAAAGCAGATCGAATACCGAACTCATCGTGATTGTGACGCCCGAGATCGTGAAGCCCATTCCGGCGGGAACCCCGTTGCCTGAGCCGACATTTGCGCAGCCTTTCCTGCCGCCCAACTCGAACATACCCATGCACACTCCTGAATCGGCGGCAGGTACTACCGAAACGGTACATGCGCCCGCAGTGATTCCGGTGGAGAAACTGATCGAGAGCATGCAGCCGGAAAAGCCGCTGGTGATCAGCGATTCGTATGGAACCGGCGGCGGTTCCGGACCCTCGACCCCTCAATAGGGCTGGTGGAACTTTGTGCGGGTGATGGATCAGGCAGCTACTGTCGCGCTTTCCCGGGCGCCGTATCCGGGAACGATCTGGCGGCCGCTGCGAAAGAGAAGTGCGGAGGCGCACGTGACTACCCTTTCGATTACGAATCTCACCCGGGGCGCGCAGCTTGCCGCTCGCGTACAAGTGGCCGGCGACGGCCGCCATCGGCGCAAGGGATTGCTGGGGCGCGACCGCCTCGATGAAGGGGAAGGTCTGTGGATCGTTCCGTGTGAAGCCATTCACACCTTCTGGATGCGATTCCCCATAGACCTCATCTACCTCGACCGCAAGCATTGCGTCGTCAAGACCCGGAGCAATGTGCGTCCGTGGCGCCTGTCTGCATGCCTGCGCGCGCACTCTGTTCTGGAGCTTGCCGCAGGGGTAGTCCGCGAGACACAAACCAGGCCGGGCGATCGACTCAGCCTGGAACCGGACAAGTAACAAATCCTATCCATCAAAGATTGCGTCGCGATGAATAGCTGATAGCGTCGCGATAGCTCGCGTGTGTCTTCATCTAACCGCCAGACTTGAATGATTTGTGTACCAAATGGACGCGGCGACCCCCGCCTGTGAACGAGAGTGTACACGTAGCATACGTAATTTACTTTCACAACTAATTGAGAGGATGACGCTTGGGCGAATGAGCCGCGAATCTGAAATGGCAGAGCACGTGCCCTTTCCAAGCGTGCCCAGCCAGGTAAGGGCATATCGAATAAGTAATTGGGGGTCGGAAAAATGAAGGAAATGTTGCTGCGGTTCTACATTCAGGTCCGGAGTTCTCTAAGCAACGAGGACGGCCAGGACTTGGTAGAGTATGCCTTGATTGTGGCCTTGATCGCTCTGGCGTGCTGCGTCG
>DASXXV010000180.1:0-10182 GCA_036502905.1 Occallatibacter sp.
TGACGCCAGCCCCCGCCGCGGTTATCAAGGTGACCCATGCCACTGGCGGCGCCGCGCTGGTGACCGCGTCCGCCACGTTGAACGGCGGCGCGCAGCACTCCGTGTTTCTCACCGATAATGGCGCCTCGCCCACTCAATACATCGTCACCGTTCTCGAAGACCAGCAGACCGCCGCCGCGGCCGGCCACTCGGCCTTCCGGTTCCTGAACCAGGCCCCGCGCACCGGCCCGGTAGACGTCTACATGGTGCCCGGCAGCGCGACCCTGGCCAGCACCATTCCCATCTGCACCAACCTGGCGGTAGGTTCCACCTGCGGATATGTCAGCTTCGCTTCGCAGACCGTCACCATGGTCATTACTCCCGCCGGGACCATTACTCCCAAGTTCGCCTCGACGGCTCTCGGCCTCACCGGCGGGGAAGTCCGCACGGTGGTGATCGTCGACAGCCAGCTCACCAGCGATCCGCCCGTGCAGGTCGTCATCGCCAAGGACGTCGGCTGAGCAATTACGCCGCGCTCCCTTTCACTCGTGTCCTCCTGAAGCGAAGCGGAAGGACCTGCGGTTGCCTTTCTGAAGGCACAGCCGGCAACGCCTACAATCGCACCAGATGCATCTTCGCCGGATATCGCTGACCCTCGTTTCCCTGGCTCTCTTCATTTCTGCGCCCGCGCCCGCCGCGGATTCCTACCGCGTCCTCCACACGTTTCCGCACGATCCGCACGCGTTTACCCAGGGCCTCATCTTTGTCGATGGCCACCTCTACGAAAGCACCGGCATCAACGGCCAGTCCTCGCTGCGCATGGTCGATCTCGCAACGGGCCGTATCCTCCAGCAACAGCCAGTTGACGGCAAATACTTCGGCGAAGGCCTCACCGACTGGGGCAGCACGCTGGTCCAACTCACCTGGGAATCTCACGTCGGCCTGGTCTACGACCGCTTCAGCTTCCGCCTGTTGCGCACATTCTCGTTTGCCGGCGAAGGATGGGGTCTGACCCATGATGCCAAGTCCCTGATCCTCAGCGACGGCACGCCGGCGCTTCGGTTCCTCGATCCCGCAACTTTTAAAGAACTGCGGCGCATTACGGTGACCGACGGCGGCCGGCCGGTCAACGACATCAATGAACTCGAATACATCGATGGACAGGTTTACGCCAACATCTGGCACTCCGACCGGATAGCCCGCATCTCACCCCGCACCGGCAAGGTCCTGGGCTGGATCGACCTCAATGGCCTCCTGCCCGCCAGCGAACACGCCACTCCTGAAGCCGTACTTAACGGGATCGCGTGGGATGCCCAGCGACACCGTTTGTTCGTCACCGGCAAGCTCTGGCCCAGTCTGTTCGAGATCGAGGTGGTTCCCGAGCCGTCCCGATCCGGCACGGCCAAGCAGCGCCGTTAGCAATTCAGAATCGAAGCCGCTCCAGGGCGTCTGCCATCACATTTCGGGCTCCGAACGCCGGGTATACTCGTCCGCAAGGCCCAGCCATGGATTTCTCCGAAATCTCCGTGCCCACCATTCTGCAGAATGCGGCTATCCTTACTATCCTCGTCGCCTTTGCCGGATACGCCCTTACGTTTATGAGCGCCCACATGCTGGCGCGCCGGCGCGACAAACTCAAGCTGGTAAACAAGCGGCTGAACGAGTTCTACGGGCCGCTTTACGTTGCGTCGGAGGCAGGCAACATCGCATATCGTTCGCTACTCGCCAAGCAGGGAAAGGCGAAAAGCGAGCCTATCACCGATGCGGACCTGAAGGACTGGGTACTCTGGATTCGCACCATCTTCATCCCCCTGAACGAAATCCGCGAGAAGATCATCATCGACAAGGCCCACCTCATCATTGAAGAGAAGATGCCGCAGTGCCTGCTCGACTTTGTTACCCACGTGGTGGGATACAAGGCCGTGTTGCGCAAGTGGGCCGACGGAGATTTTTCGGAGCGGCGCTCCACCATCGGCTGGCCTCCGGAATTCGATGTCTACGTGCGAGAGTCCTACGCCGTGCTCAAAGCCGAGCAGATGCGCCTGATGCACAGCCCCATCTACCGGGCCTGGTGCCGGTTAACAGGCAAGAACTGGAAAGCGACAGGCGCACGGGGCACAGTTGCTTGAAACGAACTGCCTCATGTGTCAAAGTTCCCTTATGGACCGGACTGCCATTATTGAGAAGTTGCGGCAGCATGAGGCGGAGTTGAAGGCCGCCGGAGTGCAGCACTTGCGGCTCTTCGGGTCGGTTGCGCGCGGTGATCAGTCAGAGGCCTCCGACATCGATTTGATAGCCGATGTAGATCCCGCCCGGCACCGCACCCTGTTGACCCTGGCGCGGATTCAGAACAGGTTGAGTGATCTGCTCAGCGCGAAGGTCGATCTGAGCCTGGCCAGCGCATTGCGTGAACCGATAAAGAGCAGAGCACTACGTGAGGCGGTCCTTGCCTTTTGAAGACGTCCGATTACGATTCACGGACATTCTTGATGCCATCCGCTCAATTGAGCAATTCGTCACGGGAATGGATGGGGAAGCATATGCTCGCGACGAGCGTACGCAGGCTGCAGTCGAACGGAAACTTTTAATCATCAGCGAAGCAGCTATGCGCATGAAAGACGCCGGGGAAACTCTCTGTCCGGAGGTTCCGTGGAGAGACATTCGCGGCATAGGTAATTGGCTTCGGCACGGTTACGACCGCATTGATCCGGAAACGATCTGGAATACGGTTCAGGATGATCTGCCGCCGCTCAAAACGGCTGTAAAACGAGCCTTGGCTCAAAACCATCCTCGTTGATCTACGAGTGCATCGCCGCCCGGATCGCAAAAATCAGCCCTATCATCAGCACCGAGGACGCCGGGATCAGCAATAGCGCCTTCTTCAGCCGCAGCGGGTCCCCGCCGGCGATCCCGCCGATGATGCGTGAGCTGACCGCGAGGCCGGCCCACCCGCAGGTGATCACAAATCCGATAGCCGTCCCCGGCAGGCTGGGAAAACGCGCTCCCGCAATCGCCAGGGTGGTGGGAAACACCGGAGCCATGGCCAGCCCGGAGATGAACACCAGCGCCCCGGCTCCGGCCGCGCTGTTGGTCTGCAGCATCAGGTACGTCGTAATCGCCATGGCCACCGAGGCCGCCAGCAAAACGCGCAGCGGAGAAATGTGGATAAGAATGGGAGAGACCGCCACCCGGCCAACCAGCAGCCCCAGCGCAAAACCCAGCGACAGAATATTCAGCGCGCGCGACTCCGGGATGCCCTGCGCAATCAGGTGCCGCGCCAGCCAGTTCCACACGCCTACTTCGCAAGAAACATAGAGAAACAGCAGGAATCCGAGCAGGAACAGCAGGGGGCGCCCAAAAATCGGCCCCGCCTGTGTCAGGACGAATCCCGAGCCCGGCGTCGGCACCGGCATGGCGGTCGCCGCCTGCACGCCGATGGCGACAATGGTCAGCCCGGCCACCGTGTAGCACAGCCGCACCCAGTTGCGGTTGAAGAGGTTGGCGGAGATGAACGGCGTCGCCAGCCCTCCCAGTCCGAAGAACAGGTTCACCAGGTTCAGCACCGTGGCGCCATGCGCCCCGGCCGCGCTGTTGGCCAGCGCATTGGCCCCGGTCACCACGATGCCGCCGCCCACTCCCAGCACGAACATCAGGAACACGATGCTGCCGTACCCGCCGGCGCGGGGCAGGGCAAACAGCGAAACTGCAATGAACACCAGCCCCAGGATCAAGCCGATCTTGTCGCCTTCCATATCGAGAAGCGGCCCCACCGCCAGCGAGGCGATCATCAGTCCCAGAGCCTGGGCGGTGGCGATGGTCCCGTTCTGCGCGGGCGTCAGGCGGAACCGGTCCGACAGGTCGGGCAGGATGGTGCCCAGCATGGCGGCGATCATCCCGTACACGAAGATGGCGAGAATGGCGGCGAAGATCAGCACGTGTCGTCAGGTCCTTTCAGTTCGTAGGCCAGCATACGGCACTGGCTCGGGTCCTCGCCTTCGCATTCATTCGAAAATTCTCGCACCGGCACCCAAATTGGCAATTTGTCACAAATATCGGTTTACTCCGTTTACCGCCTCATCCTCATCCCGTCTACTGGAACAAAGAAACCGCACGACTTGTAAGGGGGCCAGAGCGGCTCCGATTTCACATCTCCGCATTATTTATCCGTCCCGATTGGAGCTGATTCATGGGTGATTTCTGGAAGGACTTCAAGCACGCGCTGCATCTCTTCGTCAAAAGTCCGGGCTTCACGATTGCAGCCGTTTCCGCGCTCGCACTCGGCATCGGGGCCAACACGGCCATCTTCACCGTTGTGAACACGGTCCTGCTGAAGCCACTCAGCTACCCTGACGCCGATCGTATTGTCCAGATCGTGAACGTATTTCCTCAGGGAAGCTTCCCCGGCGCTTCGCCTACCAAGTTCATGGTCTGGCGCCAGCAGACCAGCGTGTTCAAAGACGTAGCCGCCTACGATAACTCCGGACCCGGCTTCAACATCACTGGCGGCCGCCCCGAACTCGTCCACGGCCTCCACGTCAGCGAGGCCTATTTCCGCGTCTTCGGAGCCCCTGTCATGCTGGGGCGCACCTTCACCCCCCAGGAAGACATGCCCAACGGGGGCAACGTCGTGGTGCTCAGCTACGGGCTATGGCAGCGCAAGTTCGGCGGCGACCCCTCGGTTATCGGCAAGGCGCTGCCTCTCGGCGGCGAGCCCTACACCATCGTGGGTGTACTGCGGCGCGATTTCGTCACTGAGTCTCAGCCCGATCTGTGGGTGCCCTTCCAGTTCGATCCCAACACCACCAACCAGGGCCATTTCTTCCAGGTCGCGGCCATGCTGAAGCCGGGCATCACCCTCGCCCAGGCCAACGCGCAGATGAAGCTCGCCTGGCAAGAGTTCCTGCGCAAATTTCCCAAGGCAAATCCACAGGGCAATTTCGGCGTTCGGCCGCTGCGCGACTCCATCATCGGCGACGCCCGCCGCTCGCTGATGGTGCTTCTGGGAGCGGTGGCCCTGGTGCTGCTGATTGCGTGCGCCAATGTTGCTAACCTGCTGCTTGTCCGCGCCACCGGCCGCAAGCGCGAATTCGCTATACGCTCGGCGCTGGGCGCAAAGCGCAGCCGAATTATCCGCCAACTCCTCACCGAAAGCGTCATGCTTGCCCTGACGGGCGGAATCCTGGGTCTCATCCTGGGGTTCATGGGTGTCCGCGCGCTACTGGCTATCAGCCCCGCCGGACTCCCCCGCGTCGGCGAAGACGGTTCGGCCATCGGCCTGGACTGGCGGGTGCTGGCCTTTACCCTCGCGGTCTCCTGCGTCACCGGGATTCTTTTCGGCCTGTTCCCCGCCTTCAGCGTCTCGCGCACCGACCTCAACTCTGCGCTCAAGGACAGCAGCAACCGCGCGGGCACCGGCATCCGTCACGGACGAGTCCGCGCCACCCTGGTCGTCAGCGAAGTGCTGTTGGCGGTCGTGCTGCTCATCGGCTCAGCCCTGCTCATCCGCACCTTCGTCGCCCTGCATGCCGTGAATCCCGGCTTCGACTCGCACAACGTCATTACCATGGAAATGTCGCTGACCGGAACGCGCTTCGAGAAAACCGCCGGGGTGGCGCAGCTTTCCCACGACGGCCGGCAGCGGCTGAACGCGATCCCCGGCGTCGAAGACTCAGCCTTTACCTGCTGCCTCCCGATCCAGGGGCAGTTCGGCTTGCCGTTCACCATCGTCGGCCAGCCGGTCGATCCTTCCAAGGGTCCGCCTGGAGCCGGCTGGATGAGCGCCTCGCCGGATTACTACAAGCTGTTTCGGATTCCCGTAATCCGCGGCCGCGAGTTCACTGACCAGGACACCGCCGGTGCGCCGCTCGTCGCCCTGGTGAACGAGGCCCTGGCCAAAGAGTTCTTTCCCAATCGGAACCCGGTCGGCCAGCAGATCGTCATCGGACATGGCGTGGGGCCGGACTTCGAAGAGCCTGCCCGCCAGATCGTTGGTGTCGTCGGCAACACCCACGACGGAGGTCTCAGCCACGATCCCGGGTCGCTCATGATCGTCCCCGACGCCCAAGTCACCGACGGCGTGACTAAGCTCAACGGCGCCATCGTGCCCCTCCGCTGGGTAGTGCGCACCCATAACGATCCCCGCCTCCTCATGAACTCGATCACCGAGCAATTGCGCCAGGCGAGCGGCGGATTTCCGGTGGCCCGCGTGCAGCTGATGGACGACGTGATCTCCCTATCCACGTCCCGCGAGAGCTTCAACATGCTGCTGCTGACCATTTTCGGCGTGGTGGCGCTGGTTCTGGCCGCCATCGGAATTTACGGCCTGATGGCCTACTCGGTGGAGCAGCGCACCCAGGAGATGGGCATCCGCATGGCCCTGGGCGCCGACCGCAGCACCATCCGCAAGCTAGTGGTGTGGCAGGGGATGCGCCTGGCTATCGTGGGCCTGGTGCTGGGCATCGGCGCGGCCTTCTGGCTCACCCGATTCCTGGGCAGCTTCCTGTTCGGCGTAAAAGCCTGGGACCCGGCCGTGTTTATTTCGGTCCCGCTGATCCTGGGGAGCGTGGCCCTGCTGGCCGTGTGGCTACCCGCCGCGCGGGCGTCGCGGCTGAACCCCATGACGGCGCTTCGCGTGGAGTGAGCAATGTGCGCACGAACGACTGTGAAGTGCTCCAGGTAAGTCCTTTGTTTGCAGCACTGGCCCGTTCACTGTTTCTGTGAAGCTGTGGAGTTATTCCGTCTAAACCGTATGGAATAAGCCGTTTGCATGACACTTCACGACTTCACAGCGGGTTTTTCCGGAAAAAGTTTTTTGCCCCGAACCGTCCCTGGCTACGAAGCGGAAAGCACCGCGCGGCGAGATCCGAGACATGTGGCCATTCTGGCATGTCGGAGCCTAATTTTCTGCGCAGAAGATGAGGTACAAGTGCTTTGGATTAAGAGACGGACGAGAAAGGCGTCTTGACGACTACTCGCCGTAACGCTTGTGCTTCCCGTTACAATCGAAAGGACATGATCCGTTTTTCGACCGCAGGCGAGTCGCATGGAGAGGCCCTGATTGCCTTGGTTTCGGGCATGCCTGCCGGCGTGTCCATCGACCTGGAGTTTGTAAACCGCGAATTGTGGCGGCGCCAGCAGGGTTACGGCCGCGGCGGCCGCATGAAGATCGAATCGGACAAGGCGCACGTCCTGTCCGGCGTGCGCCACGGAAAGACGATCGGCACGCCCATCGCGATTGAGATCGTCAACCGCGATTGGAAGAACTGGGAAGAGAAACTGCCGGTGGAAGCGGGAGATCCCGCCAAGCACCAGGCGGTGGCTTCGCCGCGGCCGGGCCATGCGGACCTGGCAGGAGCGCTCAAGCACAACTTTCCCGACGCCCGCTATGTGCTGGAGCGGGCATCCGCGCGCGAATCTACCTCACGGGTGGCTGCCGGCGCGTTTGCCAAACTGATGCTTCGCTCCCTCGGCATCGAGGTCGCCAGCCACGTCATCCGCGTGGGCCGGGTGGAGCTGGAGCGCGCCGCCACATGGGACGAGATCGCCGCCCTCAGCGCCCGCGACGAAGTGGTCCTGGCCTGTGTGGACCCCGAAACCGAGGCCCGCATGAAGGGAGAAGTGGAAGAAGCATCCCGCACCGGCGACACGGTCAATGGAGTATTCGAGGTGGTGGCGCACGGGGTGCCCGCCGGCCTGGGCACTTACGCCAACTGGGACGAGCGCCTCGACGGGCTGCTGGCCTGGTCGGTGATGAGCCTGCAGGCGGTGAAGGCCGTGGAAATCGGCCGGGGCGTCACCGCCGCTGAATCCTTTGGCTCCCGGGTTCACGACCCGATCCATTATGCGGCCGCCGACACCGGTAAACCCACCCGCTTTACCCGTCCGCAGAACAACGCCGGCGGCATCGAGGGCGGGGTTTCCAATGGCGAGGATGTCGTGGTGCGGGGCTATCTCAAGCCGATCTCGACGCTGCGCCGCCCGCTCGAGTCGGTGCGCTTTGACACGCGCGAAAAGACCGCCGCCAGCTACGAGCGCTCTGACATTTGCGTGGTCCCGGCGGCGGGCGTGGCAGCCGAAGCCATGGTGGCCCTGACTATCGCGGGGCTGGCCCACGAGAAGTTCGGGGGCGACTCCCTGCTCGAGATGAAACGGAATTACGATGGATACATCGAACAAATCAGGAGCTTTTAGTAGGTGAATCTCACGATCGTGAAGTACCCGGAGCCGATTTTGCAGCAGCCCGGCGAGCCGGTAACCGAATTCAATGACGAGCTGCGCAAGTTGATTACCGACATGTTCGAGACCATGTACGCGTCCCAGGGCATCGGTCTCGCCGCGCCGCAGGTGGCGGTCTCCAAGCGCGTGACCGTCATCGACCTCAGCATGGGGAAAGACCCCGCCCAGAAGCTGGTGCTGGTGAACCCCGAGATCATATTCCAGGAAGGCCGGCAGTACGAAGAGGAAGGCTGCCTGAGTTTTCCCGAGATCCGCGAGAGAGTGTCCCGCGCCGCCAAGGTAAGGATTCGCGCCCAGGACGAAAACGGCAAGTGGTTCGAAATGGATGGGGAGGAATTGTTATCGCGCGCCTTCCAGCACGAAATCGACCATCTTGACGGCATGTTGTTCATCTTTCGCATGAGCGGGCTGAAGCGCGACCTGGCCCTGCGCAAGATCCGCAAGATGCAGCGTGAAGGCACGTGGTAAAGCAGTGAAGCTGTTGTTTTGCGGGACCCCGCGCTTTGCCGTCCCCACGCTTAAAGCGCTGCATGGCGCCGGCCACGAGATCGCCCTGGCGGTGACGCAGCCGGACCGGCCGGTGGGCCGCAGCCAGGAACTGGTTGCTCCGCCCGTGAAACAGGCGGCGACGTCGCTGGGTATTCCCGTCACCCAACCCGAGAAGATCCGCAACAACGAGGAATTCCGCGCGCAGCTCCAGTCGATTGCGCCGGACGCCATCATCGTGGTCGCGTATGGCCGCATCATTCCGCCCTGGATGCTTTCCCTGCCGCAGCATGGCTGCATCAACCTGCACGCCTCGCTGCTGCCGCGCTATCGCGGCGCGGCGCCGATCCAGTGGGCTATCGCAATGGGCGAGGAGATCACCGGCAACACCACCATGCTGCTGGAAGAGGGCCTCGACACCGGGCCGGTCCTGATGCAGCAGGCGCTGTTCATCCGTCCGGAGCAGACGGCTCTCGATCTGTTGGAAGAGATGGCCATTGGCGGGGCGCCACTGGTCCTCGATACGCTCGCGGGCCTGGAGAACGGAACGGTGAAGCCGAAACCCCAGGATCACTCGCGCGCTACCCTGGCACCATTGCTCGCTCGCGAAGACGGCCGCATAAATTTCGCCCAGCACACGGCTACCCAGATCAAGAACCGGTGGCGCGGTTTTCAGCCCTGGCCGGGCGCGTTCACTGCTCTCGAGGGAAAAAAGCTGATCGCCCACAAGCTCGATATCGCCACCGTCCATGCGCCCTCTTCCCTGGCTGCGGGGCAGGTGATGGTTTCCGAGGACCGCATTTTCGCGGCATGCGCCGGCAACACCTGGCTGGAGTTGCTCGAATTGCAGCTGGAAGGCAAGAAGCGGCTGGGGGCCGCGGAATTTCTCCGCGGCACGCATCTGGCCACCGGCATGCGGCTGGGTTGAAGTCCAATGGCCGAGATCTCGATTGCACGCCGCGCCGCTCATGCTATGCTGCTGGCCATCGAAGCGGGTATTGGCCATTCGGACGACCTGTTGCGCAATGAGCCGTTGATGGCCAAGATGTCCGATGCCGACCGGCGGCTTACGACGGCCCTGGTGTTGGGCGTACTGCGCTGGCAGATTCAACTGGATCAGGAGATACGCAGACTCCTCAGCAAGCCCGGTATGAACCTTGATCCCGCCGTTCTGGCGAGTCTGCGCCTGGGCGCATTCCAGCTTCTGCACCTCGACCGCATTCCCCCCCACGCCGCAATCGATGAAAGCGTGGAGCTGACCAAGCGATCGAGGTACCGCTCGGCAAGCGGCCTGGTCAATGCGGTTCTGCGCAAGATTGCGAGCGAAAAGGGAACGCATGAGGCGCGCGCCTCATCGCCGCAAGATGCTCACCCCGCGTGGATGGTCGATCGCTGGACCAGATTCCTGGGCGGGGAAGCGGCCGGCGCCATTTGCGTTCACGATCAGGACCTGCCCCTGCCGATGATTCGGATGGCGTCTCC
>DASXXV010000181.1:0-3535 GCA_036502905.1 Occallatibacter sp.
TATGGTCGCCTGCCTGACTTCAATGGAGGGTGTCGTCATACCTCACTGTCCTGGCACAGCCATTGCTTGACGCCGCATTGCGGTGCGCGTGAGGCTATATTCCGACGCCGCTTCCCAATGAATCCCAAGTAGTTAGTCGGCAAATCGGAAGTTGGCCCGTTTGCGGGAAGACCGCGCGGCCAAGTTCCAGGAAAGTCCTAGGGCTGTATCGGAAACGCTCCGGCGGGACGAGCTTCGGAGAATGCACGAAATCTGAACGCCGGAGCGTTTTCGATAGAGCGACTTGAAGTGAGCCGTTTGGAAGCCCGCCGTTATGTGTTTTGAATTGTGTTTTGGGTGGCAGGAGAGGATGAGATAGGGACTGAAAGAGGCATCCTGGTGGCAAATAGACGCTTTTGGAGAATAGCGAGATGCGCGGCGGTGCGATCAGCCAACAGGCGAGCAGTCTTCACCGGCTGGCGCTCGCGCGCTGGTGAGATTCGAGATGAGAAAGAGCAGGTCATGGTCGTTCGCTTTTCACCGGAGGAGACCGGAGGCGCGCTTGGGAAGGCGTGAATCGCTCGACAATCGTCATGTAACCGCCGCACTGCGGGCAAAGCCATAGCGGACCTGTCGCGTCTTTCGGCGTCGAGTCGGTGGCGGTCGGCGGGTCGGCCGTCTGCCCGAGGAGCGCGAAGCACAGCGGCAACAACCCCGCCCGGCGTCTGTGGGCGAAGAAACCGAAGTGACGAATGCGGACGAAGCCCTTCGGCAGGACGTGCAGAAAGAACCGCCGCAAGAACTCATTGAGATCCAGTCGCATCATCCGCTTCTTGTTCTTATGCGCCGAGTCGCGCCAGCGGAACACCACCTCCCCATGCTCCAGCGCCACCAGGCGGTGATTGGAGATGGCCACCCGATGCGTGTAACAGCCGAGATAGCGGAGCGCGTGCTCGGCGCCGCCGAACGGGCGTTTGGCGTAGACCACCCAATCGGAACGGAACAGTCCTCGCAACATGGCCGCGAATGCGGCCGGTGCAGCTAAACCCACTAGACCGCCATGAAAGCCGAGTTTTCCAGCCGCGTGCAGTTCTCGCAAACCGGCCACGAACTTGCCGCGAAACACCCGGCTGAGGACACGTACCGGCAGAAAGAACCCGGGCCGCGCCGCAATCCACCGGGTGTGGTCGGGCGACAATCCGCCGGCCGGCACTACGCAATGGACATGCGGATGGTGCAGTAATTTCTGATTCCACGTATGGAGCACGCTGAAAAAGCCGATGTCCGCCCCGAGGTGTCTTTCGTCGCGAGCCACTGTCAACAGCGTCTCGGCGCTGGCCCGAAACAATAGTCCGTAGATTTCGCTCTTGTTCTGCAAAGCCAGCGGCGCCAGTTGGCCGGGGAGCGTGAACACCACATGGGCATAGGAGACCGGCAGCAGTTCCCGGCGGCGCGCGTCCAGCCACCGGTCCCGCGCATTGGACTGGCACTTAGGACAGTGTCGGTTGCGACACGAGTTGAAGGAGATGGCGCGATGCCTGCAGCCGGAACACTCGTCGATGTGACCGCCGAGCATGGAGGTGCGGCAGGAGACGATGGCGGTAAGGATCTTCAGGTGCAGCCAGGTGAACCATTTTCGGCTGCCCTCGAAAAACGTAGTACCGGCTGCGCGGATCAGGTCGGCCACCTCCAGGGGTGGCCGTGCCATCTATTTCGCGGCGAGCGAGAGCGCGTCCAGAGGGCTGGCCGTCGCCCCCATATGGCGCTTCGACAGGTGGATATAAATCATGGTTTCGCGCAGGTCCGAGTGGCCGAGCAGCAGTTGGATGGTGCGCAGGTCGGCGCCGGCTTCGAGCAGATGGGTGGCGAAGCAATGTCGAAGAGTGTGGGGATGCAGCGGTTTGTGGACGCCGGCGCGTTTGGCGGATTCCCGACAGGCGTGCCAGACGACCTTATCGCTGATCGGAGTGTCGGCCGTGTGATGCGTGCCACCAGGGAACAACCAAACGGCAGGTTTGCGGGTTAGCCGGCGATAATGTGCACGCAGTTCTTGGTACAGATTGGGGCTGAGCACAATGTCGCGGTCCTTGCCGCCTTTGCCCTCCTGGACATGCACCACCATGCGCGCAGAATCGATATCGGCGAGTTTGAGGGCCGCACACTCCGCGCGACGCACGCCAGTACCATAGAGGGTCATGAGAATGGTGCGATAGAAGGGGATCGGCGCGGCGTCAATCAGGCTGGTGACCTCCTCCGGACTCCAGATGACCGGGAGATGGATTTTCTTCTTTGGGTAGGGGATTTCGTCACTGGCCCAGGGGCGCTTCAGGACCTTGCGAAAGAAAAAACGCAGGGCACCGACGATCTGATTGACCGAGTTGTCGGAGAGTTTCCGGTCCCGGAAAAGATGCGCCGTGTATTCACGGAGTTGCTCGGGGCCGAGTTGGTCTGGAGAACGGTGGAAATAGCGCGCTAAATCCTCGATGATGCGCAGGTAGGCGCGCGTGGTACCTTCAGTGTAATTGCGACGCGCGATTTCATCGAGCGTCAATTTTCGTAGATGGGTCACAGGGACCTCCTTGTGACCCAAATTTACCGCCGTCAAACGCCAAATGCCCGGGTTTGCCACGCGAAGCGTCTGCCGCAAGGCTTAGTTCAAGTGGGGATACCGGAAGTTGGCCCGCGTCCGGTACCGAGGCGTGAACACGCTCGGCAAACTCCCGTCTTTCGTCCACGACATCCGGCACCCGTGGGTAAACGCTAGACGACTTATCCGGCCAATCTCTGCCCGCGTCTATTTGGGGGCGAGTTTGCGAAGTTCGGCAGCGAGTTTTGTGAGGCGGTTGGTCAAGCGATCGAGTACGGGCGAAGCAACGCCGCTGGTGTCGGACAACGTGCGTCGGAACATCTCCATCACGTGCTGAGCGACTTGGATGGCATGAAGGGTACTGGTCAGATCCGGCTTGAGACCGATAGTGGACGTGGCGGCTGTGGGTGAAGGCGCAATATGCCGTGGCTGGGAGCGAGCTGCGCGGAACTCGCGTTGTAGGTCCGTCTGGGTGAACTCGGAGTAGAGCAGGGTCATTTTTGGTGTCGAATGGCCCAGCAGGTTCATGAGCGCCGGGAAGCTGACGCCAGACCGCATCATCTCGGTAGCAAAGGTGTGGCGGCTATGCGTCATGAAGTATAGCCGCCACTATGCATCATCCCGGACTATGCCTCCTCACCGCGTGCCGACCGCTTTCAACGGGGCTTGGGCTCAGAATCACGAGGCATAGTTTTCTGCTGCAGGTTGGCATCCTGGGAGAGTGATAGAACAACTCTTTTCAAACACGATTAAACAGATGTGCCAGGGGCCTTTGAGTGAGCACCTGGACAGTTACGCTGCCGCTATAGCCCAGCAGGGTTATGCGCGGCACTCGATCCGAAATCAGGTCGTGGTGATCGCCGACTTCAATCGATGGCTTCAGCAGAAACACATTGAGCTGCAAGATTTGGATGGCAAGGTGGTGGATCGATTCGTGCAGCATCATCAACGGCAAACGGGAATCCGCCG
>DASXXV010000182.1:0-27511 GCA_036502905.1 Occallatibacter sp.
AGGGCTGGACGTCGTCTCTGCTGCGAAGGGCTTTGGATGCGCCAGCGTTTGGGCAAAGACCAAAGAGGAGATCAAGCAAGCATTCGCCGAAGCATTGAAGGCGAACGGCCCGACCTTGATCGGAATCCCCATCGCTCTCCAGGACCGTCCATTGGTCGCGCCTGTGGCCTAGTCACATTTCTCCCAACGCTGGGCCGTAGAGATCAACTGGCGGCCCAGTGAATTCCATTGAAGGATAAACAACGTGGCAATTGAGCGAAGCTGCGCAAGACTCATTTTCCTCGTCGCACTCATCTCCTCAGAGTTGCTCCTCATGCCGCGCGCAGATGCGCAGTCTCTAACGATGGACGGTGAGTCTGGCATATTCCTCCAGCCAGTAGCCGACGTTGTGCCGGCGCCTCAACACAAATTTGCTGGGCCGACATTCAGCTTCCACGCCGTAGACGCTGGTTCGATTGCCGGGGTCTACATCAACCTCGGCGTGGAAGAGGGATACGGCAATTGGCTGGAATTCGGATACACCCGCGCTCAGCACACGAACGGCGGAGATCCGGCAATCAGCCCACTCTTTAACTTCACGGGCATGAACATCTTCAACTTCAAGGCAAAACTCTTGAATGAGAACAATCATGGTCACAAATATTTACCTGCAATCTCCCTGGGGGGAGTGTTGCGCACGAACGATCCATATGTCGTACAAGCCGTTACGCACCAGAACGCCTCGAATGGTGATGTCTACCTGGTGGGCACAAAGCTCTTTGTGTTTGGTAAGAAGTTCGCCTTCTCGGCAAATGGCGGCGTTCGTGGGACCAACGCACAGAAATATGGCTATGGCGGTAACACAGTGGATTGGGAAGCTCGAGCGTTCGGTTCGCTGGCTTTCCCAATTCCGATCAAAGAGCGAGTGGTGGTCGCACCGGCTGTTGAAGTAGATCAAGAACCCAAAAGGATCAACTATATCCCGGTCGCATCTTTACCCACGGATCTTATCTATGCAATAAGGCTGGCTCACTTGCCCGACTCGAAGTGGAGCTTCGATATTGGGACAGGCCATCTCGGTGCAAATCTCGCGCCGGGAATCAACATAAAGGTTAATCAAGCTGTCGCCCTTGCGGCAAACTATCGGTTTTGAAACGACAAATCGCTCTCGCGGTTCTTCACTGAGATCAGAAGCGCGGGCTAAACCTGTGGTAGGTGATCCGATGACAAAGCCGAATTTGAAAAAGACCCATAACAACCTCCGATCAGTCGTGGTGTATGCAAGCGTTGCAGATTTCCGCGACGCGTTCTTGTCCAATATGGATCACCTGTATTTGCTTGCATATCTCCTCACAGCAGACTATGAAATGGCGGAGCGCTGCTTTGTCATGGGATTCGAGCAGTGCATAGACGGGAGTTCGGTGTTTAGGGGATGGGTGCAGTCCTGGGCCAGAAGAGCCATCATCAAGATTGCCATCCGGATGACTTCGGCTGGATCCGAAGGCGACGGAGAGCGTTGCAACAGTGACCATCTTCACGTCATTTGCCGGCGAGTAGAGGACAACCTGCTTCAGAATATCGTCGAGTTAAAGCCTTTCGAGCGCTGCGTCTTTGTCATGTCTAAACTCGAACGATTTTCCGATTACGAATGTTCCCTGCTGTTGAACTGCACGCGAGGAGAAGTCGCTATGGGAAGACGAAGTGCAGTAGAACATCTCACATCAGTGTTTGCCTGACTTCAAGCGGAATCGGATGCTCGAAGCCGGAGATGGATGCATGCCGGTCATCGAATAACGAAAGCAGCCGAAGCAGGCCGTCGATGCGCTCGGAAGCCTGGCGGGCCGGGAGATCGCGCAATTGCGCAACCATGGTGAGGTATTCCGCCCCGGAGAGATGGTTGTAGAGGTAGGGTTCTTCGGGGACGTAGCCCATGCGCCGCTTGTAGGCCACGAGGTCGTCTTCGATCGCCTGTCCGTTGAACAGGATTTGACCGTACGTCCTCTCGATGAGGCCGGTAATCATCTTCATGGTGGTGGATTTACCGGAGCCATTGGGGCCGAGATAGCCGGTGACTTCGCCTGGACGGGCCGTGAAGCTGACATCCTCTACGGCGGGTATCCCGGCGAAGTGTTTGGTAACGCGGCGGAGTTCAAGCATTCGCCTAACCTGTCGACCTACCCTATGTAGCATTCAACATAGGGCATTGTCAACCGGATTCGGTTCTCGCCAATCCGAAAACCTCGGCGCTCCACTGGTCTCGATGCTATGGTTGCTCGCCGGCGGCCCAGCTTCAGCGCGCATTTGTTTTTGCGCCGAAGATGGGTGGGATCCTGACCCTGTTCTCTGATATAGGTTCTCTGATCTCTGTCTACGTTATCTCGATCACATCGTTGCTGGCCGCGGCAGCGGCTTCCGCGCGCTCCATCAGCTTCCTGGCCACGTTGTAGAACTCCGTCGCCTGCGGACTCTTCGGCCCCGCCAGCGCCACCGGCAGGCCTCGATCTCCGCCTTCGCGAATGGCAGGCACCAGGTCGATCGCCCCCAGGAACGGAACATTGAACTGCTTTGCCGTCCGCTCCGCGCCGCCCTTGGAGAAGATATCGATCTCCTGGTGGCAATGCGGGCAGAAGAAGGTGCTCATGTTTTCCACGATCCCGAGCACTTCCACGTTCACTTGTCCGAACATTTCCAGCGCCTTGCGCGCGTCCTGCAGGCTCACGTCGCTGGGAGTAGAAACCACCACAGCGCCGGTGAGAGGCACGGTCTGCACCAGCGAAATGACGACGTCCCCTGTACCCGGCGGAAGATCGACAATGAGATAGTCGAGCTCACCCCATTCCACCTGCTGCAGGAACTGACGGATGATCTGGTGGAGCATGGGCCCGCGCATCACCATTGGCTTGTCACCCGGCGAGATATAGCCTATCGAGATCGTTTTGAGCCCATGGGTAACGTTGGGGACGATCATGTTTCCCGGTCCGACTGTCGGCGCCTGGCTCGAGCCCATCATCAGCGGCACATTGGGGCCGTAGACGTCGGCGTCGATCAGGCCCACGCGCTGCCCCAGCTTGGAAAGCGCGATAGCCAGGTTGACCGCGACCGTGGTTTTGCCCACTCCGCCCTTGCCTGAACCGACCGCGATGATCTTGGAAACGCCCGGCAATGCTACGGGCGAGGGCATGGCATGTGAATGCGCCATAATGCTTGTTACTCCTCCGGATGTTCAAAGTGTTGACGCCAAGAGAATGAGTGAATCAGCCTGGCGAACATCCGTTTCTCTTGTCTCTCTTCTTCAGGAGAACCATTGACCTCGCCGCAATTCGCGAATGGTCCACACATCAAATCTTACAGGAGCGCTGCAGGACCTTCCGGCGCCGCGTCAGCCTGCGCCGGGTTCCTCAAACCCGCTGCCTCGGCCAGCCGTTCGTGCAGCATGCGGACGCCGTCAGTCAGGGCCGCCGGCCCGGGCTGAAGAATGCAGCTGGATGGAATCTCATACACCTGCCGGCTGCGCACCGCACGGATCGCGTGCCAACCCGCACGGGAACGGATGGCTTCGAGGTCCACCTTCATCCCGCACCACGAAGCGAACATGACCTCCGGGTTGCGGCGCAGAATTTCATCGGGATCGACGATCCGATCCTGCGCCTTCCCGCAACTTCGCAGCTCGGGAAAGATCACTTCCCCGCCTGCGATCTCGATCAGCTCCTCCACCCAGCCGATTCCGCTGATCAGCGGATCATGCCACTCTTCGAAGTACACCCGTGGCCGGCGTGGAAACTTGCGAGCGGCGGAGGCGATCTCGCGGAGCCCGCGCTCGAGCCTCGCCACCAACTCCTTGCCCTCGTCGGGCTTATCCACGATCCGCGCCAGCATGGCAATCATTGCGAAGATTTCGGAGATGCTTCTCTGGTTGAAGTTGAGCACCGCCAGCCCGCGCAGAACAAGCTGCCGCGTGATCTCCGCCTGTACGTCAGAGAAGGTCAGAACCAGGTCCGGCTTGAGCGCGACAATGGCATCGAGATTTGCATCGCGAAAGGCTGAAATCCGAGGCTTTCTCCGAACTTCGGGCGGACGTGTCGAGAAACCGGAAACGCCGGCGATCCGATCCTGTTCGCCCAGCAGGTACAGCGTTTCCGCGGTTTCATCGGAGAGGCAGACAATGCGCTGTGGATGGTTCACGTCTGCTCCCTCCTGCTCGCCGGGTGGACGGTCGCCGGGTGCATTCAGTTCTGCTTCGGCGCCGCCGCCATTTCGGCCTGCTTCTGCGCAGCGTATTCCTGCTTGGCCTGACTCCGGCGCACGGCCTCGGCTTCGCGGTATTCGCGCCGCCGCTGAGATCCTTCAAACCTTCGCATTTCGTCCGCCGTGACCGGCTTCAACTCCGGAACCCGCACGCGCCGCCCCTTCTGATCAACAGCCACGAAGACCAGGTAGGCGCTGGCCACGTGCAGCAGCACGCCGGTCTGGGGATGCTCCACCCACACTTTCACACCTACTTCCATGGATGTGTTGAAAGCCCGGTTCACGCGCGACTTGAGAATGAGAAGATCGCCGACGTGCACCGGCTGGATGAAGTCGATATGATCCATGGCCGCGGTTACCACGTGCGACCGCGAGTGCCTGAAGGCGGCCATCGCACCGGTCAAGTCGATGAAATGCATGAGACGCCCGCCCAACAGATTGCCCAGGGTGTTTGCGTCGTTGGGCAAGATAAACTCGGTCATCTCCGACTCAGAGTCGGCTACCAAACGCGGCGTCATGTTCGGTTCATGTGAACTCATGGATTGCTTGCTCCGAATGGATCGATCCGCACTACAATTCGTCACATGCGGGGTGGCTCGGCTTCATCAATGTGGATTACGATTGGCCTTGTTCCGGCTACAATGGATGTGGCGGGGGCCGTTCGTCCGGGGATGCACAACTCCAGTTTCGGCAATTCCGCGCAGTTTACGCAAATCCTTCCAGCGTGAGGCTCTTCCGACATGAGTACCATCGACAAGATCGCAGGATTGAAAGAGATTCTCGCGCTGGACCCGAAAAACAGCTTCGCTCGATACGGCATCGCGGTCGAGTTGGCGAACCGCGGCGAGATTGATCCGGCCATCGCCGAATTCGACAAGCTGCTTTCCATCGATCCCGATTACACTGCCGGCTATTTCATGGCCGCCCAGACGCTGGCCAAGCATGGGCGCACCGCCCAGGCGATCGAGCGCCTCAAATCCGGCATCAGCTGCGCCGCCCGAACCGATAACCGTCATGCCCTCAGCGAAATGCAGGGCATGCTGGACGAACTGGGCCGGTAAAAGCGGGGAGCAGGATAAGAGATCGGCGCGAGCGCCAGTCCATGTTTTCTGCTCCCGGATCCACGCTCCCTATTCCCTGTATTCTCAATCTTTTGCTCTCTTTTTAAAGCAGAGCGCATCTATAATATCTGTATGCCGAAGTTTTCAATTGTTGTTCCCTTCCACAACGAAGAGGAGAACGTCACAGCGCTTTATGCGCGCCTGAAGCAGATCATGGAGCAGGTCGGCGAGAGCTTTGAGCTCGTCCTGGTCGATGACGGCTCCAGCGACCGCACCTACAAGCTCCTCGAAGAGATTGCTGCGGTGGATAGCCGCGTTCTAGTCGTCAAGCTGCGGCGAAACTTTGGCCAGACTTCGGCATTGGCCGCCGGTTTCGATCACGCGTCGGGAGAGTTCATTCTCTCCATGGATGGCGACCTGCAGCACGACCCCAACGAAATCCCCAACTTCCTCGAGAAGCTCGAGGAGGGGTACGACGTGGTCTCCGGGTGGCGCAAGGAGCGCATCGACAACTTCGTCCTGCGCCGCTTTCCCTCGCGCTGTGCCAACTGGCTGATGGCGAAGCTGTCGGGCGTGGATATTCACGATTTTGGCACCACGTTCAAGGCCTATCGCCGCGAAGTGATCCAGAACATTCCGCTGTACGGCGAGATGCATCGCTTCATCCCCGCGCTGGCGAGCTGGTATGGCGCGTCGATATGCGAGATCCCCATCAAGAACGTAATGCGCCAGAAGGGCAAGAGCCACTACGGCATCGGCCGCACGTTCCGGGTGTTCTTCGATCTGCTCACCATTCGATTTCTGCTCAAATACATGAGCAGGCCGCTGCACTTCTTCGGCAGCTTCGGTGCGCTGGGAATCATGGCCGGCAGCATAATTTCCGCGGTGCTGCTCGGCCTGAAAATTCTGCATCCCCATGCCAGCGTCATGGACGACCATGGTCCCATGTTCGTGATCGGCGGAGTTCTCATCCTGGCAGGTATCCAGATGCTCGCCATCGGCCTGCTGGGCGAACTGCAGGTTCGCCACTACTACACCAGCCAGCAGCGCACGCCTTATGCCATCGACCGCCTTGTCCGCCTGCGCTCTCCCGAAGAGCCCAGCATGCTGACGGACCGTACGGATGGCAACTACTAAAGGGCAGGGAACAGGGATTAGAAAAGCAGGCCCCGAGCGGGATATTCCACTCGGGGCTTTTTATTGGTGTTTCGAAGTGCGCGCCCACGTTCTCACTCCCGCTTTTCTTAATCTGCGATCCCTGTTCCCGGCACCGTGCTCTCTGTACTTGCAGACCCGTACCCTTTCGTTGCATTCTTGCCTGTTATGAAAGCCATCCAGATTCGTGCGACAGGCGGGCCGGAAGTGCTCGAATTGGCGGAACTGCCCATTCCCGTTCCTGGCCCCGGCCAGGTACTCATCCGCATCGAAGCCATCGGCGTCAACTTCATCGAGATCTATTTTCGCAAGGGCACCTACAAGGCGGCTCTGCCGGTTATTCCCGGCAGTGAAGCCGCCGGCACCATCGAAGAGTTGGGCAGCGGCGTGAACGGATTCAAGATTGGCGACATGGTCGCGTCCGTTTCGGTGCTGGGCAGCTACTCCGAATACGCGCTTGTGCCGGCCGCTCAACTGGTCAAGGTTCCTGCGGGCCTGAGCCCGGAGAAAGCCGCCGCCGCCATGCTGCAGGGCATGACTGCTCACTACCTGGTGTATTCAACCTACCCGCTCAAGAGCGGCGAGACCGCCCTGGTGCATGCGGGCGCGGGGGGCGTAGGCCTGCTGCTTACTCAGATGGCGACGCGCATCGGCGCGCGCGTTATCACCACCGTTTCCAGTGAAGCCAAGGCGGAGCTCTCGCGCGAGGCGGGCGCCTCCGATGCGATCATCTACACCGAGCAGGACTTCGAAGCCGAGATCAAGCGACTCACGCATGGAAAGGGAGTCGACGTTGTTTATGACTCGGTGGGCAAGACGACCTTTGAAAAAAGCCTGAACTGCCTCAGGCCCCGCGGCCTGCTCGCACTTTTTGGAGGATCCAGCGGACCGGTCCCATCGTTCGATCCCATCCAATTGAGCGGCAAAGGCTCGTTGTTTCTGACGCGCCCCACGCTCTGGCATTACGTGGCCACGCGTTCGGAACTCGAATGGCGCGCCAACGACGTTCTCAGCTGGGCCGCCAGCGGCGAACTTAAGCTGCGCACCGAGCATGTCTACTCGCTTACCGACGTTGCCCAGGCCCAGACAGACATGGAGACGCGTAAAACCACCGGCAAGATTCTGCTCGAACCGTAACTGCAGCTTCTAGCTTCCAGCTTCTAGCCTCTCGCTCCGATGTGCCTGGGCGTAAGCCCGTCCAATCTCCGCTAAACAGCTACCAGCTCGCAGCTGGAGCAAAGAACAAATGGAAAAGATCAAAATCAACTCCAGCGACCGGCTCTTTATTCTCACCGGCGCGGGCATCAGCGCCGAGAGCGGCCTGCCGACATTTCGCGCCAGCGACGGTTTATGGGCCGGCCATCGCATCGAAGAAGTCTGCACTCCCGAAGCGCTCGAAACGGATCCATGGCTGGTGTGGCAGTTCTACTCCATGCGCCGCGCCGACTGCGCCAAAGCCCAGCCGAATGCCGCGCACATGGCTCTTGCCGACCTCGAATCGAAGCTTGGCGACCGATTCTTTCTGTGCACGCAAAACGTCGACGACCTGCACGAGCGCGCCGGTTCGAAGCGCCTGGTTCACATGCACGGTGAACTTGCCAAATCACGCTGCGAGGACGAGTGCGGCCGCCCGCCCGTTGAGGATCGCGCCGTCTACAAGAGCCTGGATGAAGTTACCCGCTGCACTTGCGGCGCGCGCCTGCGCCCGCATATCTGCTTCTTCGGCGAGATGCCGTATGACATGCTGCGCATCGAGCGCGAGATCGCAAAAGCTACGATGATGCTGGTGGTCGGCACATCCGGTTCCGTATATCCCGCTGCCAGCTTCGTGGACTGGGCCCGCCATGCCGGCGCACGCACCATCTACATAGGCCCCGAGCGCCCACTCAATGCCTCTTGGTTCACCACCATCGTGGAAGGTAAAGCCGGAGAGGTGATGCCGGGGTTGTTTGAAGCAGAGCAGCGGGGTTAGCACCAACCCCGCTAAAACTTAAATCTATACCGCACCTCCGCCGACACCATGCGCGGATCGTTGTAGTGGAATCCGCCAATGGTGACCGAGTTATCCAGCAGCACGCGGTGATTGGTCACGTTGATGGCATTCATGCTCACCTTCAGGTTCTCCCCGAAGCTGCGGCCCGCCGACACGTCGAACGTGGTATGCGCCGGCAGATAATTTCCCTGGTACGGCCCTGCTCCGGAACCCGCCAGCCCATTCACAAATCCCGAGCCATAGTACACATTGGTGGCGAACCATGTGCGCAGGGGCAGTGCCGCCGTAAAGCCGGTATTCAGAGTATGGCGTTGATCGTGGTCCACTGGCCGGTAGGCAAAATCGGACGGCGTGCAGGCGTCGTCGCCGGGCAAGCTGCACGTGAACCCTCCGATGATGGCGCCTCGCTGCTCCGCGATCTGGTTCGAGTAGGCAAGGTGGAATTGCCCGCGCCGCGCAATCTGAGGCGAGCGCAGTGTCATCTGCCAGGAGCGTACCAGAGCGCCATCCACGGCGATCGGGAAGAACATATTCGATTCGCCGAGATTCGAGTGATCGAGGAAGTTGTTGATCCGGTTCTTCACGTTGGCCACGTCGAGCAGCCATCCTTTGAACGGAATCTGGATACCGAACTGGTGTTCCTCATCGCGTTCCGAGGGCAGCGGCGTGAACGTATTTTCTCCCGAGGGGAGATCCGACGCATAATTCAGCACTGACGGGGAAACCGTCTGGAGCGGCGCCGGCTGGAAGAAGTGGCCGTAGAAGCCGCGCAGAACCCAGTGCAGTCGCGGAATCTCCACGGTTGCGCCGATGCGCGGATAAATCGCGCTCTCGTTCAGGTCGCTGCGCAAGATAGAAAACCGCTCGCCTCCGAGTATAGTTATGTACTGTCCCAGTCGAAGGTGATCTGCCAGGTAGAACTCCACCAGCCCCGCGTTTGCGTTGGCCGAAGTGTTTGGAACCGAGGTCGCCGTGCCATCGTTGATGCGTGCGCCAAACAGGTCGTTCTCGCCCGAGTAGAACGAATAGAGCCCGGCGGAGAGATTGTTGTGCTTCACGTCCGCCCGCAGATCGGCCTGTGCGCCTGCATAGTGCGATGCCTGGTGCCAGGTGGTGGCGACCGGCTCGTCCTCGGGACGCGAGTCATAATTGGCTTGGTTGAAGTGGTAGAACGGGGCCACCGAGATCATCGCCCTGGGTGTGAACGTATGCACCCAGTTGGCAATCAAAAACGCATCGCGTTCCGTCTGTCCGTCACGCTGTCCGAACGACTCGTAATACTGGCTCGCCTGCTGCCAGTCATCGGGATTGGGATCGTAAGGAACCTGGAAGAAATCCTGGCGGTACTGCGCAGTGAATCGCAACTGGTCGCGCGCGCCCTGGTTGCGAATGACGGACAGGAAGCCGCTCGCCGAATTGGTTGCGTCGTGATAGATGCCCGGGACCGGCGTAGCCAGTCCGTAATTCGAACGCGATCCCGTGAGGCTGGAATACCAGGCGGTGGTTGCGGTGTGATTGCCGAGGGAAAGCTGCGCTTCGCCGGAGTAGAGGTTCCCGGCGCTCACGCGCAACTCGGCGTCGCGGTTGCGTTCGAATCCATTCCGCGGCACCACGTTGAACACCCCGTACGTGCGGTCTCCCTCGTCGGCAGAGTAGCTCCCGCGTTGCACCTCCAGCGAGTCGATGTCCTTGGGGTCGATCTGCGGGCCGACATTGGACCCTATCTTCATGTTGGGAATGGCTACGCCATCCAGCAGCCAGCTTGTCTGGTGGCCGCCATTGATGTGCAGCATGTCGTGCGTCATGTAAGCGCCGGGCACGTAGTCGGTGATCATCTGCATGCCCAGCGTGCGGCTGGCGCCGGGAGTCGCATCGATCTCCGCGCGCGTAATTGTCGTGGTCGGAGTGGCCGAGTCGGTGCTGATCATGGTTCCGTCCGCGCCGTTCACCAGCACGGTCTGATTCGAGCCGGCTACATCCAGGGCGATGTGCAGCACCGGGTTGGTTCCCGATGCCACCGAAACCGGCTCGATGAATGTAGCAAAGCCCGTCGCGGCAATCTCCAACTGGTACACGCCGAACGGCGCTTCGGGCAGGTCGAATTCACCCGTTCCATCCGTTTCGGAATGCAGCTTGAACTGTGAATTGGCGGCACTCAGCAGCACGTGCGCTCCGGCCACCGGCCGGTGCTGTGGATCGTGCACCACCCCGTGGATGGTAGCGAACACCGTCGCATGCACAGGGAGAGATGAGGCAACAAGGCAGGCAGTGACAAGCCAAAAAAAGGAGCGCATAAGAACGTCGGACCTCCGGGAGCTCGAAAAGGCAACGCCGCGCGCTTGAGGAATAGATAAAATTGCACCCCGCGCGGGCTGCGTTCACAGACGCTGATCGCATCGTCGCCGTTCAAGATTGCTTGTTTGCCACAGGCTGCGTGATGCCGTCAGGGGCAACAAGTATCAATTGGATATGGGTGAAGCGGCGGCAAAATTCAGGCGAGCGAGGTGGCGGGAGGTCCGCGGTCGAGCTGCGCGCGCAACCGGCCCGCCCGGGCGGCTTCGCGCCGCGCGACAGGCGAGTCGATGGATGAGACCAGCACCGGCCGATGGGCAGGAGCGGCTGCAGCTGCGAACACCGGTGCAAGCGTGGCGGGCAGCTCCCCAGGGAACTGTGCGCAACGGGATGCAGCCTTGAACGCCGGCCCTGAAGCGCCGCGATCCGCCGAATCCATGGCGCAGTGATGGGCACCCTGGCGGCGGCAGCACCAGGGCAGCCGCACGTCCTCGCTTCCTGGCATCAACGCAGCAAATGCCGGTAGCCAGAAAAGCAGGATCAGCGAAATGGATAGCGCGCGCCGCATCCGGTCAGGACCAATACATCGATCATGCCATCCCATTTAAGAAGTAAGCAAGGCTTAAAAGGTGGTCAGGTATGATCGAGCTATAGCATATTTCTACGCTCGAATTGAGGGTACGACTTTGTCCGAAGTCAACGTGTCATTGCCGCCGGAGCCTTCTACGGTCTCGGCGGCGCCGGACGGGCCCGGCCGCAAGCCCTTGCGGGTGGCCATTTTCGGTTTCGGCACGGTGGGCAGTTCCGTGGCCCGCATCCTCACCGATTCGCGGCCCGCGGGCCTGGAACTGACCCACGTCTTCAATCGCGGGGTCGCCCGCAAGCGCGTGGATTGGGCCGGCTCCCAGGTGGTCTGGACCGAGGACGTCGATGCCGTGCTCAACTCTGCGGCCGACATCATTGTCGAACTGGTTGGCGGGCTGGATCCCGCCGGCTCCTGGGTGGGGCGCGCGCTCGAAGCCGGCAAGAGCGTGGTCACGGCCAACAAAAAGCTCATCGCTTTCCGCGGCGTGGAACTTGAAAGGCTGGCGGCGGCCAAGGGCGGTCATCTCAAATATGGCGCGGCCGTGGCGGGCGGCATTCCCGTGATTCCAGGGCTGGAGCAGGGCCTGGCCGGCGACCGCATAGAGCGCATCCAGGGCATTCTCAATGGCACCTGCAACTTCATCCTCAGCAAGATGGACGAGGGCGCCGAGTTTGCCACTGTACTGGCCACCGCCCAGGCCAGGGGCTATGCAGAGGCCGATCCTACCGAGGACGTGGGCGGCTTCGACGCGAGGGCCAAGCTTGCGATCCTCATGCGCCTGGCCCTGCGCGTCGAGGTCAATCCCGATGAAATCGTGCCGCGTTCCATCACCTCTGTCTCTGCGGTCGACTTCAGCTATGCGCATATTCTAGGCTGCACCATCCGCCAGATCTCCCGGGCCGAGAAGACCAACGGTACGGTTGCCGCCACGGTAGGTCCCATGCTCGTCGACCAGCGTTCTCCGCTGGCCTGGTCGCGCGGCACAGAAAACATGGTGGTGGCCAGCGGCCACTACGGCGGCGACGTTGTCTTTTCCGGGCATGGCGCTGGAGGACATCCCACTGCGGTCGCAGTCGTCAGCGACCTCATCGCCCTGGCCCACCGGTCGCGGCGCGTCGAGATCCCTTCCATGCCTGCCAGTGTGGGCGCCGAGTTCGAGGTTCCCCACTACATCCGCTTCCTGGTGAACGACCGCCCCGGCATCGTTCACGAGATCACCGGCTCGCTCGCCCAGGAGCGCATCAATATCCGTGCCATCGTGCAGAAGCCTGGGTATCCACAGCATGCGCTGCCGTTCGTGGTTACCGTGGAGCCGTGCAAATCTTCGTCCCTGCAGAGGGCGCTGGAGCGCATCCGCACCATGCAGTGCCTGCTGGAGCCGCCGCTCGATCTGCAAATGCTTGAATAGATAAAGTGAACAGGGGACAGTGAACCGTGAAAGAGTGGGGGTCGGAGTGATAGAGACAAGTTATCGATGTGAGATCTGCGGCGAGGAAAGCCAGCGACCGGTGCGGTGGATCGTGATTCATTGCAGCGACGCGAAACTGACCGTGTTCAAGTGGGACAAGAACGCCGCCGACGAGCGCGGCGCGCGTCATTACTGCGGCGAAGCCCACGCCCAGGTCTACATCAGCCGCTGGTTCCAGTCCTTCTGTGGCAAGTAAAGGGATCGAGGGCCCCGCCTTCGCGCGACCGGAAAGTGATCCGAAATTCGGAGGGAATTGCACCCGGGACGTTGCGATACTCGGCGCACACGGCGCTTACGGACGGGGCAGCCTGCAACATTCCCCCGCGTCCGCCGGCTCGTTGGCACCCGCGTCCAACGTCACCTGCCACTTGCCGTCCGCGTTCCTGCGCCAGATGGTCATGTAGCGACCCTTGGTGGTCACCGGATTCCCCTGGGCGTCCTTGCTGCGGCCTTCGAAATGCCCCCAGGTGTATCCCATGTCGCCCGACGGCCCCATCACTGCGGCGGTCGGCGTCCAGGTAAGCTGGTAGGCCTGGGGAGACCAATTGGCCGATTTCGCAATCGCCACCCGCCCGATCAGGGGCGCAGACCCGTTGCCAAGCGCTACCCCGTCTTCGGCAAACCATTCGGCAAATCCCGCGCCGCCTTTCTCCAGAACGTCACGGGCGAACTTCGCCTCCAGGTCATAGAGGAGCGTCTTGCCTGGGTCCATGGTGGGGTCGGAAAGGGGATTGGGCGCGGTGGATGGCGTGGACGGCGGCTCCAGCAACTGACTCCAGGCACGCGGCATGGCCAGCGATCCGGCCAGCGCAACCGCGCAAACAAGGCGCTTCCACGGAACGAACATGACTGCTTCTCCCCTTAATGCGCAATGAACCTATGCCCATGGTACTACCGCGGCAATTTGACCAGGTTGCGGGTGGCCGACCATACAGAACGATCAGTGCATGCCGGGCGGCGTCGCGGAGTGCTTCATGGGCTTCCTGAACAGCCACACTGCACCGGCGCAGAAGAAGGCCAGCAGCGCCGTCCAGCGGAACACATCCACGTAGCCTTTCAGCGCCGCCTGTTGCTGCATCATCTCGTAGAGCACGCCGAACGAGCCCGGCCGCGCCGATCCGGGGCCGATCCGGTGGGCCAGGTAGCCGGCGATCTGCGCCGACTTCTGCTGCAGGATGGGGTTCGACGGCGAAAGCTGGCCGGCAAGGTCGTTCTGGTGCTGGGCCGCGCGGCGGATGATCGCCGTGGTGGCCATCGCGATCCCGATGGAGCCGCCGATGTTGCGCAGCATGTTGAACAGGCCGGTGGCGTTCCCCATTTCCTCGCGCGGGATGGTCGAGGTGGCCAGGTTGGCCAGCGGCACAAACACAAAGCTCAGCGCAAATCCGGTCAGCAGAATGGGCACCAGCAGCGTGAACGGTCCGATGGACAGATTGACCGTTCCGAAATAAAGCGAGCAGATCCCGAACCCGACGAATCCCGCCGACAGCAGCTTGCGGTTGTCGAGGTGTGTGCCCAGGAATCCGATGATCGGCGAGCCGATGAACGATCCGATTCCGCGCGGCCCCACCACCAGCCCCGCCGTGAACGCCGTGTAGCCAAGGATCTCCTGAAAGTAGAGCGGCAGGATGGCGATGGTGATGTAGATACACATTCCCAGCAGGGCGATAAGAAAACACCCCGTACGGAAATTGCGGTTCTTGAGCACGTGCAGGTCCACGAGCCCGCGCGGGTTGGACCACGACCGCCAGATCCAGCCGACCAGGGCCACCACCAGCGCGGCCGACGCCCAGCGCACCCAGATGGCCCCAAACCAATCGTCTTCCTGGCCCTTGTCGAGGACCACCTGCAGGCAGCCGGCCCACACCGCGAGCAACCCGAAGCCGAGGTTGTCGAAAGGCGCCACCTTGGCATGCTTGATATACGGCGGATCGTGGACAAAACGGTTGATCATGAACACCGCCAGGATGCCCACCGGGAGGTTGATGTAGAACGCGTAGCGCCAGCTGAATGTGTCCGTGAGCCAGCCGCCGAGCGTTGGTCCCAGCACTGGGGCCACGACGATGCCCAGTCCATAAGCCGCCATTGCCTGGGAGCGCCTTTGCGTGGGGAAGCTTTCCAGGAGGATGGCCTGCGAGAGCGGCTGCATCGCGCCGCCCCCCGCGCCCTGCAGGATGCGAGACAGAAGAATGATGGAAAGCGATGGAGCCGCTCCGCAGAAGAAGGAGGCTACCGTGAAGACGACCACGCAAAACAACAGGAAATTGCGCCGTCCGAACCGCCGGGCGAACCAGTTGGAGGCGGGCAGGATCACCGCGTTCGCCACCAGGTAACTGGTCAGGACCCAGGTGGCCTCGGAATTCGAAGCCGACAGGCTCCCCGCAATGTAGGGAAGAGCCACCGAAGCAATGGAGGTATCCAGCACCTCCATGAACGTGGGCAGCATAACTGAAAGAGTTACAAGCCACGGATTGACGCCCTGGGTGAGTGGATAGCTCTGCATAGCCGGTGAGTGCACCGTTTTTGCGACAACCAGCGGGGCGGCGGGTTCGAGGGTGGCGGTGGTCATGAAACGGATGGAACCCTTGAGGGTAATCCACCGGCTTCGAAGTGGATTGTGACGGAGGACGCAGGAGTGAAGGAGAGCAGGGAATAGGGATCAGGGGAATAGGGTTCAAGGGATGCAAACGAAAGGCCGGCAGTGTGAACTGCAGGCTCATAACAGACATCTGCTTCACTCCAACTGGTTTAGGTCGGTATCAGGCGCGGGATAGCCCAGCGCGCGGCACATGGCAACGATCTGGCCTTTGTGATGGAACGCATGGGTGAGCACATGATGAAGCACGAGCGCTGGAGTGCGGATGGCGACGTCTCCGTCAGGGAAATGCAGTTCCACGTCGGAGTTGAGCTGTTGATCCGGCAACCCTGACAGGTAAGCCAGAGTCTGTTGGCTCACTTCCTGCTGCAGAAGCCTGGCTTCGTTGACGCCAGGGTGGTCGGCGGGATTCCGGTCCGTAAACGTTCGTGCCTGAAGCACCTGGATCCAGAATCCTTCGCAGTTGAAGATATGAATCACCTGTTGGCGAATCGTGGGGAAGCCGAAGCCAGGAAGTTCTTTCGAATAGTCGCTGGCGGGAATTGTGGACAGGTGGTCGAGCAACACGGTCAGACTGGCGTGGGTCCAGTGATGGAATTTCCGAATGCCGTCGGGTGTGAACACTCGCTGCTCTCCTCAGGGGCCGCAGGGCCGACTCTCAGAATATCTCGGTCGCTGTTTGCTGATCGAAACGATCCGGTTAGGTGGCGGGTAAACCATGTCCCGGAACAGCCTGAAGAAGGCCCTGGGGGCTGAACACGCGATTTTGCTGGCTGCGGCCGAAGCCTGCACCCCTATCGGCCTATTGGATCGACCGTAGATACGCGATGATCTGCCAGCGCTGAGCCTCCGGCAGGCTCGACCAGGACGGCATTCCATGGCCCAGGTCGCCCTGACGGAGGAACCACTCCAGATCGCCATCGCTAGCGCTCCGCACCCGATCGGTCTTGAGTGACGGCTTCTTCTTGCCGTCGCCTTGCGCGTCTGCCTGGTGGCATTGCTGGCAGTGCTCCTTGTAAAGGAACCCGCCCGCTTGGACGGCCTCGGACTTGCCGGCCAGCGGGTTGGGACGGCCGTGGTCCTTGGCGGGGACGTGGTCAAGCAATCTGGAGGACGCGAGAGCCACAGCGACTGGCAGAACCAGCGTAAACACGAGGAGTGCCCGGATTTTGTGGTTTCCCAATCCTGCGGCAGAAAAACGTCGCAAGGATGGCGCACGTAGCATCCCTGGTACCCGGATAAGACGGCCGGTCACCGCACACCGCCTTTAGAGGAACGGAACCAGCTTCCGATCTGCGGGAGCTCTACGGCCAGGCCGGCGCGGTAGACCCGGTCCAGGCTCGACGACGTCAGCCCGAAACCAGGAGAAAAGCTCAGCCGCATGCCCCGGGGCAGGTTCCAGCCGAGAAGCGGGGCGATGTAGTGCGAGGTGTCGTGAAGGCTCAAGTCCCAGGTGTCGCCCAGGCCGCCGTACACTTCGACGCCGGCCACGAACTTGTCGGCGCAGAAGGCACACTCCCGGCCGCTCGAGAGCGTCCGCAAAGACCGGCTGGCCCCCACCGCGTAACCGAATTCCCACGGCTCGTGCCCCAGGTTCTTCTCCGCGATGAAGTTCTCGGAAATGTTCCAGCTCTTCAGGTTGGAGGAGAGAATGAGCTTCAATTCGCCTTCGTGTTGGTGCTCCCGACGCGCCTCGCTGTTAGGGCCGGTCAAATCCTCCTGGCCGTCATGGCCCACCACTTCCAGCATTGCTTTATCGGCACCGGAGATGTTTTCGTACTCTACATAGAGAACGGGGTTGATCCAGTGCTCGCGCATCAGCGGACGGACCCGGTTCTCCCAACGGAAACCGGTGAAGATCGCAGAATCCTTTGCCGTCGCCTGGCCATCCAGATAGAGCTCGGTGGTCCACCAAGCCCGGGCGCCGTACTCCAGTTCCATGGCGGTTGCGCCGTAGAGATTCGAGCCATGGGGACGGGCGAGGGCCGTCTTGGTCTCGATCTCCAGGTTCCCGGGCTCCTCCAGGTCGTGCGAGTAGGTAACGAAGTAGGGTCTCTCCTGGGCGCGGGATGTGGCAGGAACAAAGCAGAAGCAGAGAAGCAGCAGGAGGAGTGGAGGAACAAATCTCAATTGCATGGGAAGGGGCCTCCGCGGAAATACGACCGATTCGGTCCTATATACGAATTAAGACTAAATCAGTCGTACTTTAGAGACAATGACCTTTGTCACACGATGCGGGACAACCCCGGGAAAGATTTGTAAGCTCAATTACTCGGTCCGCAGGGCCCCTCGAATCCGAGGCCGCCTGGATTCGATGCTGTCGCCCGCTACAATTCTTACTTGGAAATAATCAAAAAAGTTGACACTAATTGACTCAATCATGCATCTTATAAAGGTCGGTATTTCTAAAGATTCAGGAGCCAATTCATGGCAAAGATTATTGGTATTGACCTCGGAACGACCAACTCCGTGGTCGCTGTTCTGGAAGGCGGTGAGCCCAAAGTCATTCCAAATGAGGAAGGTGCACGGACCACGCCCTCCGTTGTCGGCTTTTCCAAGAGCGGCGAACGGCTGGTAGGCCAAGTGGCCAAGCGCCAGGCCATCACCAACCCGGAGAATACGATTTTTTCCATCAAGCGATTCATGGGCCGGCGCTTCGATGAAGTCAACGATGAGATGAAAATGGTGCCCTACAAGGTGGTTCGGCAGGGCGATCACGTGGCTGTCGTGGCCCAGGGCAAGGAGTACACTCCGCCCGAAGTTTCGGCCATGATCCTGCAGAAGCTCAAGAAGAGCGCAGAAGCATACTTGGGCGAGACGGTCACCCAGGCCGTCATTACCGTTCCGGCGTACTTCAATGACGCCCAGCGCCAGGCCACCAAGGACGCCGGCAAGATCGCCGGTCTGGATGTAAAGCGCATCGTCAACGAGCCTACGGCAGCTGCCCTGGCCTACGGACTCGACAAGAAGAAGGACGAGACGATCGCCGTATACGACTTCGGCGGCGGCACCTTCGATATTTCGATTCTGGAAGTCGGCGAAGGCGTCATTGAGGTGAAGTCCACCAACGGCGACACCCACCTGGGCGGTGACAACCTCGACCAGCGCATTGTGGACTGGCTCATCGCCGAGTTCAAGCAGGAAGAAGGGCTCGACCTGAGCTCGAAGGGCAACGAAATGGCCCTGCAGCGCCTGAAGGACGGCGCGGAAAAGGCCAAGATCGAGCTCTCCACCACGGTGGAAACGGAGATCAACCTGCCGTTTATCACCGCCGATGCCACCGGTCCAAAGCACTTGGTGCGCAAGCTGACCCGCGCCAAGCTCGAGCAGCTTGTCCAGGATTTGCTCGACAAGTCTCTGGATCCTTGCCGCAAGGCCATGACGGATGCGGGCGTGAAAGCCAGCGACATTGACGAGGTTGTGCTGGTCGGGGGACAGACCCGCATGCCTAAGATCCAGGAGATGGTGAAGCAGCTCTTCGGGAAGGAGCCCCACCGCGGCGTGAACCCGGACGAAGTGGTTGCCGTAGGCGCGGCGGTGCAGGCCGGCGTTCTGGCTGGCGAGGTCAAGGACTTGCTGCTGCTGGACGTGACGCCACTTACCCTGGCTATCGAAACGCTGGGCGGAGTGGCGACGCCGATGATCCCGCGCAACACCACCATTCCGACCAAAAAGACGGAGACGTTTTCCACCGCGGCCGATAACCAGACCGAGGTCGAAGTCCACGTCCTGCAGGGGGAGCGGCCCATGGCGGGGCAAAACCGCACGCTGGGCAAGTTCAAACTGGCCGGCATTCCTCCCGCGCCGCGCGGCGTGCCGCAGATCGAGGTCACGTTCGACATTGACGCCAACGGCATCCTCAACGTGAACGCCAAGGACAACGCCACCGGCAAGGACACGCGTATCACCATCACCTCGAGTTCCGGCCTGAGCAAGGATGAGGTGGAGCGCATGGCCAAGGATGCCGACGCGCATGCGGCGGAAGACAAGGAGAAGCGCGAGGAGATCGAGACGCGCAACAGCCTCGACTCGCTGGTCTACAACATCGAACGGATGCTCAAGGAAAGTGGTGAAAAGGTCCAGGCTGCCGATAAATCGGAAGTGGAGGCCGCGCTGGCCGAGGCCAAGAAGACGCTCGAGAGCTCGCCGTCGGTCAGCGATATGAAGGCTGCGCAGGAGAACCTCACCAAGGCCAGCCACAAGCTTGCCGAGGCGATGTACAAGGCCAGCTCCGCGCCCGGCGCACCGGGCCCGGATGGCGGCCAGCCGCATACGGAGCAGAAGAAGGATGAAGGAGTGATCGACGCCGAGTACGTGGACGTCGAAGACAAGAAGTAAGCACGGGCCGTCCAGGCGGCAACAACCAAAGGGGTGGGCGGCGCATGCGTTGTTCCACCCCGTTTCATTGCGTCCGTAATTGTCATCCTGAGCGAAGCGCCCGAGGCGCGGAGTGGAGGGACCTGCATTTGAGATCCGGCGCAGCCGCGCAACGGCGCTCCTGCGATCGCAAACAGCAGCAGAGAATCAAGAAAAAATGGCCACAACAACGAACAAAGACTATTATGCCCTGCTCGGCGTGAAAAAAACCGCCACGCCGGAGGACATCCGCAAGGCCTTCCGCAAGCTGGCGCGCAAGTATCACCCCGACGTGAATCCGGGCGACAAAAAGGCGGAGGAGAAGTTCAAGGAGATCTCCGAGGCCAACGACATTCTGAGCGACGAGAAGAAGCGCAAGGTTTACGATCAGCTGGGCTTCTACTCCGACCAGATCGACCCGGCGCAGGCCGAGGCCTATGCGCGCCAGCAGGGCGGCCGCGGCGGGGGAATGCCGGTCGATTTCGATGGTTTCGATTTCTCCGGCTTTAGCGGTGCCGGCGGCGCCGGTGCGCCCACCGGGTCGTCTTCGTGGGGCAGCTTCAAGGACATATTTTCCGGCATCTTTTCCGGGCAGCAGCAACCGCAGCGTCCCCACGGTCCGCAGCCGGGCACCGATCTTGAGTACCAGGTGACGGTGGATTTCTGGACCGCGATCCGCGGCGGCCAGGCGCGCATGCAAATCCATCGCCAGGAAGTCTGCCCGACTTGCCACGGCCAGTCCACCACCGGAGGCCCCATGCCCTGCCCGGAGTGCAACGGCACGGGTCAGGTGACGCAGATGGGCGGCCGCATGAAGTTCAACATCACCTGTCCGCGCTGTAACGGCGCGGGCCGCATTTCCAACGACTGCCCCACGTGCCACGGCGAAAGCGTGGTGGACCGGGCCGAGATGGTCGAGATCCGTATCAAGCCCGGAACCCGCGACGGCCAGCGTATACGGTTGCAGGGAAAGGGCAACGCGGGCCTCCACGGCGGCCCGGCGGGCGACCTTTACCTGATCGTGCGGACGGGCACGCACCCTGTTTTCCAGCGGGTTGGGGATGACATCCACATCACCATCCCGGTGACCGTGCCCGAGGCATCGCTGGGCGCAAAGGTGGATGTGCCCACGATCGATGGCCGTGCGCAGTTGAAAATTCCGCCGGGCACGCAGAGCGGCCAGAAGCTGCGCCTGCGCGAGCGGGGCGTGGAGAATGCGCAGAAGCCGGATCAGCGCGGCGACCAGATCGTGACCGTGAACGTGGTGGTGCCTGCGCTGCAGGACGAGCGCAGTCGCGAGATCATGCGCGAACTGGCCAAGCTGAACAACCAGGACCCGCGCGTGGAGTTGTTCAACAAGATTTAAAGAGCAGGGAACGCGCAACAAAGATCAGGCACTTGGCCTTACGCATCGAACCGGGCGCCTGACAAAAGTGAACTGGGAATCGACAACTGAAGCCGAGGAACCCCATGCCAGCGAAACGCAAATCGAAAGGCGCGTACATGATTTCGTCGGTGGCTGAGATGTACGAGATCCATCCGCAGACCCTGCGCCTGTACGAGCGCGAGGGCCTGCTCAAGCCATCCCGCACCGAGGGCAACACCCGCCTCTACACCGACGAAGACCTGGAGCGGCTGGAGTTCATCCTGAACCTGGCGCGCGACCTGGGTGTCAACATTGCCGGCATCGCCATCATCCTGCAGATGCGCGAGCGCATGGAGGAGATGAACCGGCAGATGCAGAATTTCGTGGAGTATGTCCGGTCGGAGATGCTCACGCGCTTCCAGCAGGCGGCGTCTCCCATGGCGGGCGCGATTGTGCCCCTGCGTAAACCCACCGTTCAGCGCTCCGTAGTTGTGACGCGCAGCGCAGGACGCAAGGAGTCGTGAGCACGCGCGAAGCTGGGCGCCTGGTCTTCGCGAGGCCGTAGGTCGGGCCGGGTGGAAGTCGCTCCACCCCACCGCACGTCGGCAAACCTTGCTGGACGACGAACAGGTATCCTGAATCCCGCATGCTCTACGCTCTGCTCGCCCTGGCTGCTTTCGGCCTCGTCACCTCCACCGTATTCACCGGCATGGTCCTGTGGGCCTTGCCGGGATATTTCCGCGAGCGCCGGGCTGCCTACGCGGGGCTCGATCATCCTTCCGGATTCACGCCTGCGCTCAGCCTGCTCAAGCCTCTGCACGGCGCCGAGCCGGGACTCGAAGCGCACCTTGCAACTTTCTTTAATCAGGATTATCCGCAGTATGAAATCCTCTTCTGCACGCGCACCCCGGATGATCCTGGCCTGGCGATCGCCCGTCGCGTGGCGATGCGCTTTCCCCAGGTCCCGGTGAAATTCCTGTCTACCGGCGAGCCCCCATACATCAATGCCAAGGTCCGTTCAATGGAACTGATGGAAGGGGCCGCGGCATACGAAATCCTGGTCATCAGCGACAGCGATGTCCGCGTAACGCCGGATTATCTGCGTGCCGTGGCCGCGCCTTTCCAGGATGCGCGTGTGGGAGGCATCACATGCCCATACCGCGGGGTGGCCGCCGAGGGAGGCCTGTGGGCGCGCCTCGAAGCGGTCGGCATGTCGGTGGAGATGACCTCCGGCGTGCTGGTCGCGCGCATGATGGAGGGCATGCAGTTCACCCTGGGCCCCACCATGGCGTTCCGTCGCGAAACCATTCGCCGCATGGGCGGCTTCCGCGTCACCGCCGATTACTGCGCTGACGATTTTGTTCTGGGTAATGAGACATACAAACTCGGCCAGGCCATAGTCCTTAGCCATCATGCCATTGACCACATGGTCATCAACTCGAGCCTGGCGCAATCGCTCAAGCACCAGGTCCGCTGGATGAAGTCCACGCGCTTCTCCCGTCCCAAAGGCCATTTTGGTACGGCGCTTACGTTCAGCATGCCGTTCGGTGTGCTGGGACTAATTGCGGGGATTGCTTCGCATCATGTTGCGGTGGGCATCGGTCTGCTCGCCTGGGCCATCGCTTCGCGGCTTGCGCTGTCCATCGCTGTCGGCAACTGGGTAGTGGGCGACCGCGACTGGTTCAACCTGCTGCTGCTCTATCCCATTCGCGACCTCATGGGTTTCTGCTTCTGGGCGGCAAGTTACTTTTCGAGCAAGATCCTGTGGCGCGGCCGCATCTTTCAATTGCTTCCCGGCGGCAAGATGCGTGCTGCCAGGTAGTCTTTTTCCACACCCCCCTTTTGTCGTCCGGATAACCATTCCACCCCGGTCTCATCTCATCAACCTGTGTCGGATGGAGGACAAAGATGGACAATATTTTCAATGCCGGGGAAGTCGTTCCGTATTCCGGTCTCTACCGCATCACGCACTACCCGCCGCACAGCGGCGAAGAAGTGCTCACCCTTACAAAGGGGAACGCCTTTCCCCAGTGCGTCCACTGCTCCAAAGTTTCATTCATGCTGGTGAACCATATGCAGGAAAGCGATCTGGTGGCCTACTCAGACAAATTCTGATTGGTGGGGCGAGCAGGAGCGGTGGAAGCTACTTTTGGACGTATCAGATTTGGAAAGTTATGCCCGTTCCAAACGTTCGACAATAATCGATCAACGCGCTATTGGAATCTGCATAACCCACCACTCCGGGGCGCGCTTTAGTTCACCGGCCGGTCCGTCCAGAGGGCCTTGTCGGCAACGGACTTTACCGGGTACAGGCGCCCCGCCAGAAGTTGCTCCACCTTATCCTGGTTCTCGTCCTGCGCAAAGAGCCATTTACGCTGGCCGCGGCCCCATTCTTTCGAGAGCGCTTCTTCACTCAAAAATATCATCGGCGCATCGGCATAACACGAGCCCCACAGCAGCGATGATCCCGCCCCATTTGGCGAACATCGTTGGAACACCACGTCCGCGGGTTTGTGCAGGAAGTTGTGCGTGTAGAAGACCACTGACGAGGCGTCCGACTGGTCGCCGTAGATGATGAACGTGTCTGCCGGCGAGCCCTTGGCAAGGATGGAATCGGCAAGCTGCCTGGAACTCAGCATCGGCTCGAAGCGTGCGAAGGCAATATGCGCGGCGACCAGGAACAGCGCGCAGGTGAGCGCCAGGGTGGTGGTTGCGGCCAAATGTTTGTGCTTCAGCCGGAGCAGCCAACTCACCGCCGGCCCGATGAGTAACGTGATGGCGGCCAGGACGGCGGGCAGGCGCAATGCCGCGAAGGATGGCCCCGTGAGGTCGAAGAAATGGGACATTGAAAGCGTGTAGCCGCCCACATCGCGATGCGCGAGAAGCGTCCCGATATCGGCCACGAAGGGCAGGTTTCGCGACTGCCAGAGTCCCCAGCCCAGCGTGCCGGCGGCCAGCACGCCGGCCACGGCGAACACGGCCTGCGCGCCGGTGAGCCAGGCCGTCGAGAGCGTTGGCCTCGCAGGGCTGTCGATGGAGGTCACCGGTTCCTCCGGACCACGGCCTTCTTCAATCCCGGCGAGCACGCCGGCGATGAGGATCAGCAGCGCCGGCCACGCCGGAAACGTGTAGTACTCCTGGTTGGTCGAAAGCGAAAAGAACAGCAGGATGAATGCGGAGTAAAGTCCCAGCAGCCAGGCGGAGCGAACGCGGAATTTCAACCGCATGACGTAGCTGGCAACGTCTTCGCGGGCGGCGTAGTCGAGATAGAAGTCCACCGTTTGGCCGGCGTCGCGACGCAGGTGCTGGAGCCAGGAATGCCGTGTCCTCCAGGCGATCACGACGAGGGCGGGCAGAAACAGGCTCCAGGGGAACAGCCAAACCAGATGCGCCGCCCAGTACCAGATCACCGGCATGCGGTTGTAGTCGCGCGGGAAGCGCGTACCCAGGAACCGGAACACGTGCTCGTTGAGAAAATAGAAATACCAGAAGCCGTGCACGTTGCCGATGGTCGGGTGATTGCCGACGGGGTGCCCCTGGTCGGGGTTCGCCAGCCCCGCAAGAATATGCCACGGAGCCGCAATCGCCAGAAATAGAAGCATGCCGCTCACCGGCTTCAGGTTGCGCCAGCGCCGCCACTGCCCGCTCAGCAGCAGCAACGGGGCCGCCGCGGCCAAGAAGAACACCGGCGCGATCAGGCCCTTGGTCAGCAGCGCCAGCGCAAGTGCCGCCCACATTCCATAGAAGCGGATGGGCCGGTGGCTCTCCATCCCGGTGATAAAGCTATATAGCGCAAACAGCAGAAAAAACGAGAGCAAGGCTTCGGGAATGGCAAAGCGCGTAAACAGGAACGGCCCGATGGCGGTGAGAATGCCCAGCGCGGCATAAAACGCGGCGCGCTGTCCCCAGGCGCGGCCAGCCCAAAGCCATGCAATCCACGTGATTCCCAGGATGGCGAGGGAGTTCGGCAGGCGGGTTGCAAATGCGTTCTCGCCGAATACTCGGAAGAGTCCCGCTACGACCCAGTAGGGGAGTGGCGGCTTTTCCAGATAGCGGATGCCATTTACCTTCAGCGTTACCCAGTCGCCGCTCTCCACCATGTGCTGCGCCGCCTGTGCATGCGAGGCGTCGGCGTCATCCAGCACTGGAGGGGTAAACAGTGAGCCGAACTGCACGGCGAGAAACACCGCCCCCAGAATCAGCCATGCGGCCGAGGTGGACAACCCCCGCCGCGAGCGAACTTGTACGTCCAGAGTATTGATCATCGCGAAAAAGCGTGCACATTTCAGGATACCAGCCGGGCTTCTAGCCGCTCCCATCGCGAGTGTAAAGTTCCCTTCAATCGCTGTCCTGAACGGGCTTTCTGCGGGAACACGCCAAACTGTGGGGAAGATCTTTGCATAGCATGCGGCCCAGCTTAAATCAGAGAATAACGGTTTGCAGCCGATCAAACTTCCGGCGCGTCGCGCCCGACCGTGTCGTCAGAATTTCGCTTCGAATTCCCGGAAGCGCCGCTCCAGTTCCCATTGAGCAGTGGCTTTTTCGTTTACCTCCAGGAACTTCTCACAGGCCGCGGAAGGTTTCTCCGCGCCCGGTGTCTGGTCCTTGCAGGAGCCGGCCATTAACGTAAACTCGTCGGGCCTGGCCCAGAGGCTCTCCCCGGCCAAAAAGCTGTGTTCCATACCGGTTCTCGAAAGTTCTTTCAGGTCCGCATAGCTGAGGTGATAGTCCAGCGCGGCGCGCACATATTCGCGGGTAATATCGATGCGGCTCACACCCTCATCATCGGTGGACAAGGCCACAGGCACATGCGCCGCCCGGTACAGCGGGAAGGGATGGTCAGCACCCTTGATGCCAAGGATACCCTCGTTCGAACTGAGGTTGATCTCGACCATTACATGCTTGCGAGCCATCTCCTTCAGCAGCCCTGGAGCATCGTCCTCGTACATAACGTCGACGCCGTGCCCGATCCGCTCCGCATGACCCACCTCCACAGCCTGGCGCACATGAAATCTCAGCCCCTCCGGTGGCACCAGGCCCGGCGCAAGTTCGCCCGCGTGGAGTGAAATATGCACTTTAGGATAGAGCCCGTGAAGATACTCGACCATCTTCATATGCAGCTTGTAATCACGCATGGAGACAAAGCCGTCTTCCGGCATCACAAAATTCAGGCCCACGAATCCGTTGTCGCGCTCGTCGACGCTTTGCTCCACGGTTTCGAAGCCCAACAGGGTTTGCGCGAACACCTGCTCCGGCGCCCACCCCCGCAGGATCTGGTAGATATACCGAATTTCCACCTTGCACGCCGGAGTGGCCTGCGGAGTGCCGCAGTGTTCCAACTCCCGGCGGCGAGCCTGTATGTCGCGAATGTGCTGGCGATCGACAGCTATCTCATCTCGCAGCCCGCGATCGAGCAGCGCCTGGCGCATGTGCGCCAGGTTCACGCCGGCTTCGTCCGTCGGCCAGCCTATCTCGCGCGCGATCGCCGCCGCGTGCCCGAATGCCGGCGTCTCCATTAGTTCGAGGTATTGCTGATTCTGCGCGGCCGCGCGGCTCGCAACTTCGTCAACCCACTCGCCGGTGTGACGCTTGTCGATGCCTCCATACCGGCCAAACGTTGAAAAGAACTGATCGTGCGCGCTGAACCCTGCCGTGGGCACAAAGCTGCGCATCGAGAAAGAGTCGATCAGGCGATCGTAGAGATCCTGGTCTCCTGGAGTGAGCACTCCCGAGAGACGCGACGCTGGAACCAGCGGATCGCCGCAGGTGGTCTTCACGAATTTCAGTGCAGTCGGGTCCACGCACAGGCCATCCTCGGCGGCGTCGCGAACGAACGTCTCCGCATACACCGCGCCGCTCAGATGAACGTGCAGATCGGCCCCCTTGGGAAACTGGTCGAGGAAAGCATGCAGCGCCAGAGGTCCCTGGCGTAACGCGGTTGCGTAGGCCCGGGCCGCGCCGGATTCGCGTCCCCCCGCCGATTTTGTCGAGGTGACTGGCGCATTTCCGGCCGGTTTTGCCGGTGCTGACAGGGAATCGCAAGGGAAGACCCAGAACAGGACCGCAACCACACCGATCGCAAGCCATGCCTGGCTGAAAACTGGACGTCGCATAATTGCCATCAGTTTACGGTGTCGGGTCCGACCGCCCGGGGGAAAATCGAACGCGCAGAAGGATTTCGCGGGAATGATAAAGGTGCCTCGCGGCTTCTGGCGTTGTTTGGCGCACCGATGGGGAATTGGTATACTGGCAACGTTGTTGCAGCACTGTCAGCGGAAGACGCCTACCTAACCGGCCTACCCCGGATCCCGCACAGGAACTTGCAACGCAGTCTGCACTGGCCAGGTAGCTCAGTGGTAGAGCGCGGCCCTGAAAAGGCCGGCGTCGGCGGTTCAATCCCGTCCCTGGCCACCA
>DASXXV010000183.1:0-8146 GCA_036502905.1 Occallatibacter sp.
CGCCCGCCGAATCCGTAACCGTGCCAACAATCGAGCCCGTGTCCACCTGGGCCAATGCCGCCGTCGCGCCGGCAATCAGCGCCGCCCCGGCCAGCGCCGCACGAGCGCACCGCGCCAATTTCTCTGTTGCCATTTTGATGACCTCCAAAGGATGCCAGCACTCTCGGGCTTGGCAGGTGAAATGCAATTATCCGTGTACGTACCCGGTAATGCGATGGGCAGAACTATATGGAGATCTAGAAAAGCTTGTCAAGGGGAATTTCGTGCACGTAACCGGAAATAACCTGGCACACCTGCGTCGTATACGGCAGCAAATACTAGCCGGCTGATCGCGGATGATCTGCAACTGCTATTGGGATCCGTATGAGGCGAACGCCCTTCGACCGTTCTGACGCTTATGTCACGCACTTGGCATAGGGACTGGGGAGCCGACCGAAATGGGACGCTCGTAAAAATGAAAAAAATGTAATTCTTAGAGTACGTTTAATCAGGTATCCTTACCGGAGCTTCAGAACCCTGGGCGATACCGATCTCACCGGGCCCTTCCACCTGAGGTTCAGAACTCTGTGGGGAAAAACAGAGCAGAACTGAAAACGAACGATAAAAACCCAAACACCCGCTTAGGCGGGAGTGGCGCCCGAGACGTGTCGCTTGACACGTCGGCGTGCAACATTCTCCGTCTCCGATTTCGGGAGGAACAATCTTGTGTGCGGCATTGCCGGACTCATTTGCACCCCAGACGTAGCGAATCAAGGAAACCTGAACGCAGTTCGACGCATGACCCTCCGCATGAGTTCACGGGGGCCCGACGCCGAAGGCATTTGGAAAGGACAGCATGTCGTTCTCGGACACCGGCGACTTGCCATCCTGGATTTGGATTCGCGTTCGAATCAACCCATGCACTCTCCGGACCGTCGATCCAGCATCGTCTTTAACGGAGAGATCTACAACTTTCGCGAACTGCGGAAGGAGCTCGAAGATCAGGGCGAAGTGTTTCATACGACCTCTGATACTGAAGTGCTCCTGAGCCTCTACGCCCGCTATGGGGAAGCCATGCTTCCCAAGCTGCGTGGCATGTTTGCATTCGGAATCTGGCAAAACGACAAGCAGGAGCTGTTCCTCGCCCGCGATGCATATGGAATCAAGCCGCTCTATTACGCGGCCAGCGGCCAGGGATTTGTTTTTGCATCGCAGGTGAAAGCGCTGCTTGCAAGCGGCCTGGTAGGTCGCGACATCGAGCCGGCCGGACTGGCGGGATTCTATCTCTGGGGCAGCGTTCCGGAGCCCTGGACCTTGTATAAGGGAGTGCTTTCCCTGCCCGCCGGATCCTGGATGAGAGTTCGCCGCGGTGCGGCAACACACTCGCCGGTGTGCTGGTACGACATCCGCTCTGCGTGGAATGTTGAGCAGGTGGCCTGCGGGAGTGAGGAACTCCAGCAACGGGTACGTTCGGCCGTCACCGATGCGGTTCGCGCCCACCTGGTTTCGGATGTTCCTGTAAGTGTCTTCCTGTCGGGTGGAGTCGATTCCGGCGCGGTGACCGGCCTCGTATCCCAGTTGGGAGCGAAAGTAAAAGCGGTTACCGTGGGGTTCCGGGAATTCGAGTCCATGAGCGACGACGAGGCGCCGGTCGCATCGCGAATCGCTTCCCATTACGGCTTTGAGCACGAGGTGCGTTATTTCAGCCGGTCGGAGTTCGAAGCCGACCTGCCCTGTTTCATTGAAGCCATGGATCAGCCGACCATCGACGGTGTGAATTCCTGGTTCGCCAGCAAAGCGGTGGCTGGATTGGGATACAAGGTGGTGCTGTCCGGAGTGGGCGGAGACGAGCTCTTCTACGGCTATCCCCTGGCCCACGAGATACCACGCAGCGCCGTGCGTAATCGATGGCTCACCTCTTTTCCTGGCTCTCGTGCGCTTCTCCGAGCCGCCATTCGCAGGCTTCCTCCAGGACGAGTACACCCCAAGGTCACGGGACTCCCGGAGTTCATGGGTTCATTGTCGGGCGAGTATCTCCTGCGGCGCGCGCTGTTTCTGCCGCACGAATTGCCGGAGCTCATGGACATCGAGCTGGCCAGCGAGGGGCTACAAAGGCTGGGAGGCTCGGCGCCGGGAATCCACAACATCAAAGCGGTGGATGCAGAAGGCGCCGTCTGCATGCTGGATTCGTCTCTTTATATGCGGAACACGTTATTGCGGGATAGCGACTGGACGAGCATGGCCCATTCGCTGGAATTGCGCACGCCACTGGTCGACAGCAAGTTGCTGCAAGACCTCCAACTTTTTCACACGGCGTTCAAAAGAGGCGCGGGCAAGCGGCTGCTGGCGCATTCCCCGCTGAAGCCTCTGCCGGCCGAGGTCTTCCTGCGACCCAAAACCGGCTTCGCCGTTCCTATGACGCAGTGGCTGCGCCAATCGACCAACCTTCAGAACTGGCGCCATTCAACTTACCTGTCGCAATCCGGAACCCCGTGGACTCGCAGATGGGCCGGCATGGTGATGGACAGGTTCCTTTCTCACGCTGAGACGGAAATGGCCTCGATCCTGGCGAGTTGATGAGGCGGAAGAGTTTCGATGGAGGTTTTTTTGGCATCGACGGGACTGCTCACCAGTCTTCAATGCTCTGGAAGCTGTCCAAGATTGTTTCCCGATCGGTGGAGATCAAAAATGAATTCCCACGCGGTCAGTTGCAGCCAGTGCGACTCGCCAAAGATCCGTCGCGCTACCTTGCGCCTGGCGGACGTGATGCACTTGATCCGGTTCAAGTATCCAATACGCTGCCGTGCGTGCCGGGAGCGACGATACATCGAAATCTGGAAGGCACTCCGCCTGCAGCGCCCTCCCGGTCGCAGGGCGCGCATCATTGGTTGAGGGCCAGCGGATAAGCTGGGGCACAAATTGCGCTCGTGCAGAGGTCGTGAGCATGGAAGCAGCATGCGCTGCAGCTCACGACTGGTGATTCGTTTTCAAGCGCTGTGTGTCGGATGTTCCTCTATGGCCTGAATTCGGCGCTGTTCGAGATCGTGAGTGTCGCCTCGGCCGGCAAAGTGTCGCTGGAGCCGCCGGCAAGCACGCGCACCTGCTCCTTTTCGACGCGCCAGGCGTGCCGGACCTGATCCCAGCAGGCGAGGTCCCGAGGCTTTAGCTCCAGCGTTACCTGCTTCTCTTCGCCAGGCGCGATGCGCACGCGCTGAAAGCCCTTCAGCTCCAGCTTTGGCCGATCCACCATCGAGCCAAGGTGCTTTACATACATCTGCACCACTTCGTCGCCGGCGCGCTGTCCGGTGTTCTTCACCGTTACGGTAACCTTAACGGCGCCATCTGCCGCGACAGAGGATGCGCTGAGATTCAGGCCTTCGTAGGAGAAGGTGGTGTAGCTGAGGCCGTAGCCAAACGGATACAGGGGCTTGTCTTTTAAATACATATATGTCCGGCCGTGGGTCAGGTCGTAGTCCATCATGGGCAGTAGTTGATTGTCGCCGGTGGGCCACGTCTGCGTGATCCGGCCGGCGGGAGAGTAGTCTCCGAACAGGACATCGGCCAGTCCATGGCCTTCTTCCTGGCTGTTGTGGGTCATGTGCACGATGGCGGGCAGATTTTGCTGGCTCCACACGATGGCGTAGGGGAAGCTGGCGCGCAGCACCTCGATCGTGTGCGGATTGGCGGCGAACACCTGCTTCACCAGCGATTCCTGTTCGAGCACGATGGTCTTGCGGTCGACGTCCTCCTTGCCGTTGGACGGTGTGGGGCACTGATCCCATCCGGCATTGCACTCGGGATGATTGCCGACCACCACGATGGCGACGTCGGCGCTGCGGGCCAATGCGGCGGCCTGCGCCGGATCGGAACCATCGGCGTACTCCACCTTCACGCCGCGACCCGCAGCTTCCCTGATGCCGTCGAGAATACTGACCGCGTACGGCGGCGTGCCGCTGTACCAGTCCAGCAGAACCTCGCCCACCCAGGGGCCGATTACGGCAACGGTCTTGAGTTTCGTGCGGTCAAGGGGCAGTGTGTTGTGGTCGTTCTTGAGCAGAACGATCGATTCGTCGGTGGCCAGGCGAGCGAGTTCCCGGCTGGAAGGACGCTCCCACGGCGGCAGCTCGCCATTTGATTCGCGGCCGATCTTCGCATAGGGATCAACGCCCGGCGGATCGAATTCACCCAGCCGCAGGTAGACTCGCAACAGGTTTTTGAGGGCTGCATCCATGTCGGCTTCGGTGACCAGACCGTCCTTGAGGGCCTTCGTGAGGTCGTCCTTATACGTGTCGAGGAAATGATTGATGCCGGCTTTCACCGCGGCCGCGGCGCCGTGTTCCTTGTCGGGGAAGCTTTTATGTGACGTGATCAGAAGGCCCAGCGCGCCGCCGTCGGTGCAGATAAGGCCGTCGTTGTGCCACTCCCCGATCATCACGTTTTTCAGGACCGGGTGGATCATCATGGGGATACCGTTCCACGAGTTGTAAGCAGCCATCACGGCCCGCGAACCGCCTTCTTCAAAGCCCATGCGAAACGGGACGGAGTAGTACTCTCGGAAGAGGCGCTCGCCGAAATCGGAAGAAGAGTAGGTGCGGCCGTTTTCGTTTTCGTTGGCGAGGAAGTGCTTCATCAGCGAGGCGGCCTGCCAGTGCTTCGGATCGGGCCCCTGCAAACCCTGGGCGAAAGCCACTGTCAGCGTTCCCACCAGGAACGGGTCCTCGCCGTAAGACTCCTCAGTGCGGCCCCAGCGCGGATCGCGGCTCAGGTCGGCATTGGGCGCACGAACCACTACGCCGCCAAAATCGGTGACGGGATTCTGATAGTAGTAGCGGGCTTCGTAGCCTTCGAGCGCAGCGATCCGTTTCAACAGGTCGGGGTCCCATGTCGCTCCCAGCCCCTTCTCCTGTGGGAAGGTGGTCGTCGGCAGCGGCTGTTTGCCGCGGGGGCCCCACCCACCGGGACCGCCCAGCGCCAGGCCGTGGAGGCCTTCCACCTGCCCGGAGAAGACCACGCCGAGGCGCGGAATTTTCGGGTGGTTGGACATCAGGTCGACCTTCTCGCTGAGAGAAAGCCGTCCCAGCAGGTCCGCAATGCGCTCTTCGTCAGGAAGCTGGGGATCGCGAAACGGGTAATCCTGCGCCCGGGCCACTCGCCCCAGAAGCACCACCAGGGCCAAGCCCCCAATCCAACCGAGACCCAATCGCCAGCAGGCGCGCATCGCATACCCCCAGGTGAAGCCGAGCGAAGATTACCACAATCTGCCCTGATAAATCGATTGAGCTTTCTGAAGCGGGCCGGTATAGGGATACGCCGGGATCGAGACAAACATCGCGGCAAGCATGGAGGCCGGCGCACCCACCCCGGCACACCGCTCTGGGGCCGTGCCCTGCCGGGCTGGACAGAAACGGGCTCCCGACTGAAAGCACTTCCAGTTGTTCATTTGCATGGCAGGCGCCAAGGTGTGATTGGGCGCAACAGGCGCAACGACAGGTGTGTCGATCGGGCAAGCTCCGGATCACGCCGCGATGCCTGCCCATGCGCGGCTTGGGTTGTAAGCCCGAAGCGCCCGGCAAAGGTGGGCCTCCATGTCATCGCGAATCCGGTGCAGTTTCTGCCTTGGCGCCAGTCTATTGGCCGGTTATTCTGCTGCTGCGCAAATCGGGGCGGCTCCTCCTCCAGGCGGACAAAAAATTGGTCTCGTGCTTGAAGGGGGCGCAGCTCTTGGCCTGGCGCACATCGGGGTGCTGCAGTGGCTGGAGGAGCATCGTATCCCGATCAACTATGTCGCGGGCACGAGCATGGGCGGGCTGGTTGGAGGCATGTACGCCACCGGGAATTCTCCCGATGAGATACGCAAACTGGTTGACGGCATCGATTGGGACATCGTGTTGCGAGGAGAGGTTCCGTACGGGGATCTTTCGTTCCGGCGCAAGCAGGATGCGGAGGACTATCCGAATGGCATGGCATTTGGAATCAAGCAGGGCGTCCGGTTCCCCGAGGGATTCAATTCAGGGCACCAGGTAGGACTGATTCTGGACCGCGTGGCTCTGCCCTACTCGGGGGTCAAGTCCTTCGATGAGCTTCCCATCCCGTTTGCCTGCGTGGGAACAGACCTCGTACATAACAAGGCGCATACATTTCGCGAGGGCGACCTCTCGGTGGCGCTGCGGTCCACCATGTCACTTCCCGGCATCTTCACCCCGGTAAGGGCCAACGACACCGTCTATGTCGACGGCGGTCTGCTCGACAACCTGCCCGTGGATGTGACCAGGGAAATGGGCGCCGATCTTACCATTGCGGTTCATCTGGCCGTGAATCCTCTGGAGGCCAACTCTCCACTTTCGTCGGTAGGCGTACTGGGGCAGTCCCTTTCAGTGGTGGTGGCCGCGAACGAGCTCCGCAGCATGGAAATGGCCGACGTGCTGATTCGGGTGCCACTGGAAGACTACACCGGCATGGACTACAAGAAGGGCGCGGAGATCATCAAGCTTGGCTACGACGCCGCCGAAAGCAAGGCGTTGATTTTATCCAGGCTGAGCGTGGACGAAGCCACATGGCAGGCCTATCTCGACCGCCGCAATGGCCGGCGCAAGAAGGTGCTGGCGCCGCAGTTTATCGAAGTTGCCGGCACCAGGCCGAAGCTGGCCGAGGAGATCCAGCACGAACTCGCCGACCACGTGGGAAAGCCTATCGACCCGGTTAGTTTTGACCAGGAACTCACCTACCTGCTGGGTAACGGACGCTTCTCGAGTATCGGCTACGAGACGGTGGAAAAGGATGGCCGCCAGGGACTTCTGGTGACTGCCAAAGAGAAAGAGTACAGTCCCCCGGAGGTGCGGCCGCTGATCGTCATCGACGGCGGCCAGTATGACCAGATTCAGTTCAAGCTGGGCGCGCGCATCACGTTCTTCGATGTAGGGAGCTTTGGAGCGGAGTGGCGCAATGACGTGCTCCTGGGTTCAGAGCACCTGCTGGCGTCTGAGTTTTATCGTCCCTTCGGGAAAGACCTGCGCTGGTTCGTTGCACCCCGAGGCTTCCTGGACAACAACCAGCAGAACTTCTTCCACAAGGGTGATCTGATTGCCGAATACCGAAACCGGCAAGCCGGAGGCGGGATGGACTTTGGCTACCATCCGTCACGGGACAGTGAGCTGCGCGTCGGATACCTGGCGGCGGATCAAAAAATCTACCCCTCAATCGGCACGCTCATCTATGGAACGCTGCAAGGCAGAATTGGAGACACGTCACTGCGCTTTAAACTGGACCGGCGCAACGATCCTGTGATTCCTACAAATGGCGAGGATGCCTATTTCAAAAGCTCGTGGTTCGACGCCAATCCGGGGGCTACGTCGGGGTTCGCGCTGTCAGAATTGCGGATGACGAAATTCGTCCCGATCAAAATGTCCTCGATCTTCTTCTCCGGAGCCGGCGGCACTACGTACACCTACCACAAAACGGGGTTCCCGCCGTTCGACCTGGGAGGCGGACCGGACCTTGTGGCGTACGGGAAGAATGAGTTTCTCAGCAATCAATATTTCCTCTTCAAGGGCGGATACATTCATCCGCTATGGGAAATGCCGCCGATCATAGGAAAGAAGATTTATGCGGTAGCCGCGGTGGAGGGGGGCAAGCTTTACGATTTGCGGCCCGGCCAATCCACCATTCCCGGCGATATCAGTGTCAGCCTGGTGATGAATACCCTGTTCGGACCCATCCAGATTGGGGGAGCGGCCGGCGCCACCGGCCATTACAAGTTCTTTTACCAGTTGGGGCGTGTGTTCTGACACCCACCAAGTCAGGAAAATCCTCGGGTTGCGGGTGCCCTTTCCGGTTTGGTGAGCACAGCCACTTGAGGATTGCGATAGACGGAAACTCACGATCGCAATTTGACCTGGCGCGTTAATCGTTCTGTCCACTGACGAGGCGGCCAGACACGTGCGCTTCGAGACTCGAGACCCGTTGTGTCATTCAACGCCCCTTCCCTTATACTCTTGCGAATGAATTCAGAGACAGGAATGAGGGGACTCTTATTGGCTGCCGTTTGCCTGGCGTGGAATGCAGGGCCGGCGTGCGGCCAGGCGGTAATCACTCCGCCGCTGCACAGCGACGGCTATCGTATGGTCGATGGGGCAGGACATGCGATCCGGCTCACGTCGGTGAACTGGTA
>DASXXV010000184.1:0-5025 GCA_036502905.1 Occallatibacter sp.
CTATTCCCTGCTGGGTGATGTGGCGGGAATCAAGCCCGGCGACCGTTTTCGCCTTTCGGGGAAAAAAGGCAAGGAGAAATCCTCCGGCACCCACCAATTCCTGGTGGAGAAGGTCGCGAAGGATTTCGGCGCGTGCGCAGCTCCAGACGCTTCTCATTGAGCACCGCGGCGGGTTCCAAATGTCAAGATCGTCTCCCGATGGTCGCATGCGCTGCCCGCATCGCTGCCTCACCGTTCGGAGTGCGGCCCAAAAGGGAAAAGAGACGATCGGTCGTCTAGCTCTGTAGTTATCGAGCTGCGGAAGAGCGGTCAGTTCCGCCTTTGAGTCGCCGGCGTTTGAAAAACATCGGCGAGAAAGGAAGCAATCCATGTCGCTCATCAGAATGCCCCGGTCTCTCTCCAGTCGTGTTTGGCCAAATGCATCGAACAAACAAGATGCACCCCAGGCTCTCTCGATTCCCTGGCGAGTGCTGATTCTCGCGCCGATCCTGCTGGCGGCCCTCGCCACTGCCGCGCAGGCCCAGTCCCATTATCTGGTGGACTGTTCGGGCACGAACCCTGCCGAATATTCCACCATCGGTGCAGCACTGGCAGTCGCCGGGCCCAATTCGTACGTGCTCATAACCGGCACATGCAATGAGAACGTGAGTATCAACAGTGCCTGGAATCTGAATCTCGGCGCGTTCTACGGGTCCACAGCGAATATCAATGGCAGCGTGTCGGTAACCGGGTCCAATTCCGTGTTCCTCTACGGGCTTAACGTCACCAATGGCTCTGGAACCGCTTTCGACATATCCAGCAGCCACAACGTTACCCTGTGGACCTGTACAGCCAACGGAAACCAGGGGAGCGGATTGGCGGTGCATAGCCTGTCCGACGTGACCGTGGATGGACCAGGGTCCTTCGACAATAATGGCGGCGGCGGATTCAATGGGTACGACAACTCGTTTTTAACTGTTCTCGCCTGGGGCGGGCCGGTAGATATCAGCGGCAATCATGGTCCGGGAGTGAGCCTCAGCGACGGGGCGGTGTTCGTAACTCTGGGAAACACAACCATCGAAAACAATATCAATATTCCCGGAGGGGGTCGGCCGGACGGCTTCGGCATACAGGCTCTCAGCGCTTCCAAAGTTCAGGTTGCAAATTGCTCCGGAGGAAACCAGATCTCGGGTAACGAGAGTGGAGGAATCGACATTCGGGAGGACTCTCAAGTCTCGATTTGGAACTGCGGGACCCTCGGCTCGAACCTGGTCAAAGACAATGGCCCGGTCGGGATCAGTGTTGGGATCGGGAGCGAACTCGCACTTTACACCAATGTGGCGATTTCGGGACATACCGGGCCGGGCGTCGATCTCTGGGCCCGAGGTCAGCTCTATATGTATGGCCCGAACGTGATCTCAAATAACGGGAGTGGCGCCGATCCACGTAGTGCGGGAGTGGTAGTCGATGGCAACTCCGAAGCCTATCTTCGCGGGGGAACGATCTCCGCAAATGCGGGCCCGGGCATTCTGGCCCTGGTCAATTCCAGCGTGGACTCCGTAGGGGCGACCTTCTCGGGCAATACCGGCGGAATCATCACTTGCGACTCGAGCGCTTACATGGTGAGCGACCTGAATCCCCCTAACGGCAATCCCTCTCCAGGGATTGGGTGCCGCGCGCCTCACCATCTGGGGAATCGCCGCGATTCCAGCGCTGCGCCGGTTGCACCAGATATCACACCGCAAAAGAACAGAGCTGCGCAGTACAGGAAGTTCGCGACCCGCAGGTAAAAACCGGCGGCCGCGGAGCTGCACACTTGCGGCCGCAACGGAAGTTGTCCGAAAGCGGACACAGGGGCGCTCACCCGGACATGCAAGGGATGCCCCGCCGAAGCCCCCTGGGAATATGTCGCTTCCCACTAACAACTTACTTCCATGCGTGCTTTGGCGCACCGCATGCACTCAGGATCGGCAATACTCTCATTCCCCAAGAGCAAAGTTCCCACAGGGGGACGGTCATGGCAGGACTGCTCCAGGATGTTCGCTTTGCCTTGCGTCAATTGCGCAAGAACCCAGGATTCAGCATTACGGCGACCGCTATGCTGGCGGTCGCAATCGGCGCCAACAGCACCGTCTTCAGCTGGATTGACGGGACCATGCTGCATCCCATTCCGGGAGGGCGGGACACCAACGCCCTTGTGAGCGTGATGCGCGGGCCGTGGAGCACCTCGCCGCCTCCGCCGCTCTCCTATCCCGATTACCGCGATCTGCGGGACCAGAATCACACCTTTAGCGGAGTCCTCGCCTATAACCATGATTGGCTCACGCTGACAGGCGGTGCCCAGCCGGAGCGGATTTACGTCTCCAACGTGTCGTCGAACTACTTTGATGTGCTCGGCATCCACCCCTGGCTCGGGCGCTTTTTCCTTCCCGAAGAAGAGACGCGCCCGGATGCTGTTCCATACGTCATCCTGGGTTACTCATTATGGAAAACGCGCTATGCCGCAGACCCGGCGATTGTCGGCAAGTCGATCGAGATCGCCAAGCACCCTGTGACGGTGATCGGCGTGGCCCCGGAGGGTTTCATCGGAGCCATGCCCGGGATCCGCGAAGACGTGTGGCTGACGCTCAATCCCATCGGCACGAACGCATACCGGATGACGCATCGCAGTGCCTTCTTCCTGAACGTGGTGGGTAGACTGCGGCCGGGAGTAAGCCGGGAACAGGCCACGCAGGATCTTGAGACGATCATGCGGCACATCGTGGCGGCTTATCCGAACGATCATCTCGGGGTGAACACCATCACCCTCGACCCGATGTGGCGTTCGCCGTTCGGGGCCAACGGCTACATGGCGTCAACGCTGCCCATTTTGCTGGCCATCGCCGGCGTGGTGATGCTGCTGACGTGCGCCAACGTGGCCACGCTGACGCTGGTGCGGTTTGTGTCGCGCCGCCGCGAGATTGCCATCCGCCAGTCGCTGGGCGCGGGACGCGTGCAACTGCTGCGGCAGATGGCACTGGAGGGGATGCTTCTTGCAACATGCGCGGGAGCGGTGGCACTCGTGCTTACGTCGTGGACAGCCACGACGTTCGCGCAATTCATTCCGCCGGGTTCGAATCCAATCGCACTGAACGGGACAGTGGATCAGAGCGTCGTGATCGGGGTCGTGGTTCTGGCGATCCTGGCCGGGGTGCTGTGCGGCGCGTTTCCGGCATGGCGGTCGTCTCACGTCACTCCCGCGGAGGTACTGAAGGAAGAGGCGGCCAGCGTCTCCGGCGGCTCCCACAATCGGCACCTGCTCAGCGGGCTGGTGGTGGGCCAGATCGCACTCTCGCTCGCCCTGCTGGTGAGTTCCGCTCTGTTCCTGCAAACCCTGCGGAATCTCGCCGACACGGATCCGGGGTTTGAGCAGGACCATATTCTGACGGCGTCCGTGGGGCTGAATATGGCGGGCTACAGCAATGACGAGGTGGAGGTGATCCGTCACAAGATTCTCGATCGCGTGGCCACATTGCAGGGCGTAACCATGGCATCGCTCACGGACTGGGTTCCGATGAGCTTCAACCGAAAAACGGCGGATGCGTATCCGGAAGGGTATGTGCCCAACCCCCACGAGGCGCTCGAGGTACGAAGGGCGGACGTGACGCCACGCTACTTCGAAACCCTGAATATACCCATCCTTGAAGGCCGCGACTTTACGCGAGACGACATCAGTAAGGCGCCGCAGGTGTTGATCGTGGACCAGACAACCGCAGGCCGGTACTGGCCGGGACAGGATGCCTTAGGAAAGAAACTCCAGGTCTCGGGCCGCCTCCTTACGGTGGTTGGCGTGGTGAAGAATACCAAGCATCAGTTCATGAATGAGCGCCCCGAGCCCATGATCTACAGAAGCTATTTCCAGGCTTCGGACAACGAGTCGATCGTGCAGGTGAAGACCCGGGGGAACCCCGCGGATATGGCCCCTGCGCTGGAGCGGGCCATCCACGAAATTGACGGACGGCTGCCCGTGTTCGACGTGCGCACCATGCGGGAGACGACCCAGATAGCGAGGATCTTCGCTGTCATGCAGAGTACTTTCGCGGCCATGTTCGCGGTGGTTGCGCTGATCCTGGCGGCTACCGGAATCTACGGAGTCGTGGCCTATCGCACCCAGCTGCGGACGCATGAAATCGGAGTGCGCATGGCGCTGGGCGCCTCGCGCGCCCATGTGCTGCGGCTGGTGCTGCTGCAGGGCTTGTGGCTTACCATCCTCGGACTTGTCCTGGGCCTGGGACTTTCCTTCGGGCTGACGCGCTTCATCGCCGGACTGCTGTACGGAATCAGCGCCAACGATCCGCTCACGGTGGGTGCGGTGGTGGCGCTGTTGGGGGGAATGGCGCTGCTGGCCTGCTACATCCCGGCACATCGGGCCATCCGTGCCGATCCGGTGGCCTCGATACGCGAGTTATAAATCACGCGAGTTATAGATCACGCGAGTTACAGATCGCGTTTTCCGGACCCCCAGCCGAATCCCGCTACAGCCGCATGCGCGATCGAACCTGCTGCTTGATGCTCAGGAAGTCGCGGTCGCCTGCCATCACAACATCAAACTTGCCGCTGAGGATCGCGATCATGCGGTAGTCGCGCGAGTTCAGGGCGGATTGAAAGAACTGGTCCGCCTCCTGGCGGAGGCCCAAGCGCGAATCCACCAGGGCCAATTCGAATCCCGAAGACTTGCCGGAGCGGAAAGCGTCTAGATAAATGGTGCGCAACTGCCGCAGGAGCCCGCGTTCTCCCGAGTTGGACCAGCCCCGCAGGGCAGCTGACGCCAGTGCTTGTTGCTGGCCGTCTCCGGAAACCTCTGCCATGTGCTTCAACTCCGCAAGGTAGGAAGCATAATCGCCGTCCCCGAGAAAGATCTGCGCCAGATAGCCCGATGGACCCAGGTAATCGGGTTCGGCCGCCTCCAGCATCTTGAGTTTGTTCACCCCGCCGGTGCGGTCTCCGGAGTTGTAAGAGATAAATGCCTGGTTGGAGAGGATGGAACGAGATGTTGGATTCAGTTCC
>DASXXV010000185.1:0-3587 GCA_036502905.1 Occallatibacter sp.
CCGATGGGCTACTGGGGAGCATCCGAGCGCTGGGAACATAGATGCTACCTGGCGTTTCGTTGCCGAGAGCCTCATGTGGGCGCTCATGGTTGAAAGTCGCACGGAAGCGATCGAACTTCTTCTGCTGTGTTGTCAGCGTGCCCGCTGGCGGCTTCGCAGTGTCCTCCTTCAGCGTGCGGTGCATCCGCTCATGTCTCCCGTTCTGTTGAGGCCGTCCTGGCTGAATGCGTGCATGAACGATACCGAGCTTCATCCATCCCAGCGACAACTTCGACAGTCCCAGCAATCCGAGGCCCGCGAACGGTGCTCCGTTGTCGGTGCGAATGCGTTCCGGCATACCGTATTCACGCATCGCAGCATCGCAAACGGCGTTCACCTGTGCGAAATCCATCCGTGCCACAGCCTGGCAGCGGATCAAAAACCGGCTGTGCGCATCGGTGATCGTGAACGGATCGCAACGATACCCGTCGCCAGTCAGGAAGTACCCCTTGAAATCCATGCACCACAGCTGGTTCGGCGCAGTGACCATCGAAAATGGCTCTGAACTTGGCGTCGTACGCCGCTTCTTCCGCTTGGGGTTCGTGAGCCCCGCCCGGCTGAGGATCTGGCCAACTGTGCTTGCCGCTGGCCACGTCACGTTCGGGTTCATCCGCTCAAGTCGGGCCTTGAGCTTCCTCGCTCCCCAGGAGGGGAATCGCTTCCGCAGCGCGAGGACTTCGTTCTCGACCTCGGCCGATGTTGAATGAGGGCAACTGTGCGGCGTGCTCGTCAGATCCAGTAGGCCTTCTGGCCCGACTTCTTCATAGCGCTTGATCCACTTGTAAGCTGTCGGACGCGAAATGCCGTACTCGTGGCAAAGATCGGTCACGGACATGTCTTCCTTCTGATAGCTCGAAAGAAACTGCAAGCGTTGATCCACGGTTCGAATCTCTTTCCAAGGCATAAACGCATCTTCATGCGTATAGCCAAAGCTGGGAGAGCCATCCGATCTCCGCCATGGTGTAAACCATGTCCCCGGTCTGATCTGTAAACCAAGTCCTCAGTACGCTCAGATCTGTGGGTGGGCACCGCCAGCGGGGGACTTAGCTGGATTCACGACAACAGGGTGGTTTCATGGACCACCGCCCAGGGCCTGCCCGAGCCGACTGTCGGCTCCATCGTGGAAGACAATCAGGGCACCCTGTGGATTGGCGGCGACGGCGGGATTTACAGCCTTTCCAAGGAGGCCTTGAAGAAATCGAACCAGGTTCGCATCCCGGCCGGCAGGCTGTATGGATCTTTCGACGGGCTGCGATCGCGCGAGACTTTGTACGGGAGCATGCCTTCCACGTGGAAGGACCGTGCCGGCCGGCTGTGGTTCGCCACCATCGGCGGGGCCGCGGTGGCCGATCCGCAACGCATCCCCCCCGGCAACGCGATGTCGCCGGTGTGGATTGAGAACGTGAGTTTCGATGCGCAGCCGGTACGGCTGGACCAGGGAGCGCGGCTGGGGCCCGGAGCGGGCAACGTCGAAATCGAGTTCACATCGCCGACCTTCACCGCCCCGCAATTCGTGCGCTTTCGCTACCGCATGATTGGCTTCGACCGGGACTGGATCGATGCCGGCACCCGTCGCCATGCCTGGTACACCAATCTCGCGCCGGGACGCTACATCTTCACCGTGCAGGCCGAGAACAGCGAGGGCGTCTGGAACAGCAGCGGGGACGCGTTCAGCTTCGTGCTTCGGCCGCCGGCGGCCCGGACACCCCTGGCCTACGCGGCTTATGGAATCCTGCTGGTGCTTGCAGGGTGGGCTTTGCTCACCTTGCGGACGCGCACGCTGCTGCGGCGACAGGAGGAACTCGCGCGTACCGTCGCGGAGCGGACCGCCCTGCTGGAGAAGGAAAAGATGGCGCTGGAAGCCGCGCGCCAGGAACTCCACACGCGGGCCACCCACGACTCTCTCACCGGGCTGTTCAATCGCGCCGCCATCCTCGAACACCTGCAGCGTGAATTTCACCGCGCCAGCCGGGACGGATCGTCGCTGGGCGTGCTCATCGTGGACCTCGACCACTTCAAGCAGGTGAACGACCGGTTCGGCCATCTTTGCGGAGACGACGTGATTCGCGAAGCCGGCGACCGTCTGCTGAAGGCGATGCGCAAGTCGGACGTGGTGGGGCGCTACGGCGGAGAAGAGTTCCTGATCCTCATGCCGGCCTGGAACTCCGCTGTCGCACCTGCCCGCCTGGAGCATCTGCTGGACTCGATCCGCAGCCGGCCGTTTCTCGCCGACCAGCAGGAAATCGTAATGACGTGCAGCATCGGCGCGTGCACCTACCGGCCCGATGAGGATCCGCCGGAACTGAGAGATATCCTTAGCCGCGCCGATGCAGCTCTTTACGCAGCCAAGCATCAGGGACGGAACCGCGCCTGCCTTGACCCGTCTGCCTCGGAGTTGCGCGACCCCGCCCGTGCCGGCCTGGTTTGACGGGCCATCCTCCGAAGCCTTGCGATCATCCTCTACCCAGCGCGAGGAAACCCCATCCTGAAACGCTTGTCTTCAGCCGGATCGTTGCTCAGCTCCTACTTGAAGTTCTTCAGCCAAATACCTGATTAAAAATGCCGCAATGACGCCAACCCTTCTGGACGACTGGCGAAGGTGCAGCCTGGTGAGAGACCTCCCCCCAGAAAGCGAAAGCCCGGCCTTCGGCCGGGCTTTCGCAGGAACAACTGTTCAACTCGCGCTTAAAGTTTCTCGTAGAACTCGCACGCAGAGCATGAGATGTAAACGCCGCCGGGAATGCCGCGCTCGCGGTCCTTCACGCGCTTGACGATGCGCGTCGGCTTGCTGCACTTCGGACAGTCGGTCGACTTCGTCGTGTCCATTACCTTCTTGCGGTCACCTGTTTTGGCAATCTTGGCCATCGGGTCGGATGATTCTCCTTCTTCAATTGTCTGGGGCTCGCACGCACGGGAATGGGTCGATAACTTCCTTCCCTCATCTCAGAATCGAGACGAGGACACCCAAAAATGTGCGCGGCTTCGACGGCGCGGCCTGGCTCTCCTGATGGTGAAGGGAGCTGGCTCGCTCCCTCAAGTCTACATCAGGGCAAGCGGGATCGCCGTGCGAAGGCAAACTGCCACCGTTAAGGGACGCGCAGGCCCACGCGCCGGCATTGCCGGGTTCCCCAGGCCTCGATTTTGAGACCTGGGCAGAAGGCTAATTGGGGGCGGGAGACGGCGCCGGCGCGGGCTTGGGCTGGTCCACGGGCTTGGCGCCATCCGGTTGCGCAGGCTGCGGTTGGTCGGCGGCAGTCTGCTGGTCTTCCTCATCGGTCGGCTTCTGCCGAGGCAGTCGGCTCGCATCGGGGTAATCGTCCGGCTTCTGCTTAGGGAATTGCACGGGTTTCATCGCCCCGGGAGCGTTCGTGTGCTGGTCCTGAGGTATCGACTCTCCCGCCTGGCGCAGGCTGGGAGGAGCCGCCGGCGCCTGGGTATCCGGGTTGCGCACCACGTCGCCCATTGCCACCGTCTTGGTAGTGGGCGCCGGCACCAGCGGGGTTCCGTCGGTGCGCATCAGGCCTTCCACTTCATCCTTGTCGGAGATC
>DASXXV010000186.1:0-4500 GCA_036502905.1 Occallatibacter sp.
TGCCCACCATGCAACCGCAGGCCGCACCCCATCTTCTTACCCTGCATTGAGCGTTGGCTGCTTTGGCGTTGCCTGGTTTTAGGCGTTACCTGGTGTTAGGCGTTACCTAGTTTTAGGCGTTACCTGGTTTTAGGCGTTACCTACTTTCAGGCGAGAATTACCACCGGTTCCGAAGATTCGTTGGCCCCAGCCGGCAAGAAGCGGAAACGTTGCCAGGGCCCCTTTCCGCCGCATTCCTTTACTTCGACGGCTTCGGTGGCTTGCTCCTGGACGTCCCGCCTCTCTTGTGTTTGTGGTCCTTAGTGCGGCGGACGACTCCGCACGTTGCGAAGACTTGGAATTTCCGATAGCAGTAATGGGCGCGCTCCCCCCAGGGCCGTCTGCGGTGTGGAATGAAGAGCGAGTTATCCAGGTATTTGTTCCTTTTCGTAACCCTGCTGTACAGCATCTCTCTGTTGTGCACGGGGTGCGGAGGCGGCAGCAAAGCGCCGATGGCTGCTGCCGCCGCCAGTATCGCTGTAACCTGCAACCCCGCATCCGTTGAGCCGAAGGGCACGTCGCAATGCAGCGCCACCGCGCAGACTGGTTCCACCGTCAACTGGTCCGCCAGCGGCGGCACCATCAATGCCACCGGTCTGTTCACCGCACCCGCCTCCATGGGCAACATCGTGGTCACCGCGACCAGCAGCAAGGATCCCTCGGTGACGGGGACGGCAATGATTAACGTTCAGAACCAGACACCGCCCAGCAAGCACGTCGTCATGGTCATGGAAGAGAACCAGAGTTATTCCACTGTCGTGGGGAACTCCACCGGCTGGCCCAACCTCAACAAACTCATCGGTGAAGGCGCGCTGGCGACCAACTACTACGCCGACGCCCATTCCTCCATCCCCAATTACTTCATGCTCACCACCGGCCAAACCCTTACGTTCGACGACAGCTCGACGGCCGTTTGGAATGTGGATAACATCGCCCGCCGCATGCTGGCCGCCAATGTTTCTTTCAAGGTCTATGCGGAAGGCATTCAGCGCGGCTACCTGGGTGGCAATACCGGTCTCTACTTGCTGCGCCACAATCCGTTTGCCATGCTGTCGGATGTTGCGGGCAATGCGCAGGTCGCCAACCAGGTAATCTGGCCGTTTTCGCAGTTTGCCGCTGACGTGGCCAGTAACGCATTACCGGAATTCTCGTTCATCGTTCCCGATATCAACGATGATGCTCATACCGGATCTCCGCAAGCGGCCGACGGATGGCTGCAGGCCAATGTCGTGGCGTCCTTGTCCGCCAATTCCGCCTTCCAGTCCGGGGGCGACGGAGTGCTGATTGTCGCGTTCGACGAATCGGTCATCTCGGATATCGCTTACGGCGGTGGCCACGTGTCCCCGGTGTTCTGGGGACCTGTCGTCAAGGTCGGATACACGCAGAGTTCGAGCACTGTGTTCCAGCACGAAAGCATGCTGCGGACGGTGATGGAAGCGCTCCAGCTTTCCAACCCTCCCGGCGCGGCCGCCAGCGCTCCCAGCATGGCGGAATTCTTCGTGCAGAAGTAAGGGGAACCGTCTCACGGATCCGGGATGGGGACTCGCTATCTTGTGTGAACCGGCCTTTGTGAACCGGCCTTATGTTCGCCCTCAATGCGCTGGCCGGGCCGGCGGCGCAGCCCGCGGCGGCGGGGCAGCCCGCGGCGCCGGCATGAGACCCTGGGCGCGCAGCCAGAACTCCAGCAAGTTGGGCCACTGGTCCAGCGCCGCGTCGGACTTGCCCAGCCCCACGCCGTGCGGCCCGTTGGCGAAAATGTGCGCTTCGGCCGGAATTCCGGCCTTGACCAATGCCTCGTAATAGCGCAGCCCCTGCTCTACCGGAACCGTTTGATCATTAAAGGTGTGGAACCAGAACGTCGGGGGCGTCTCCCTGGTGACAAACAGGTCGGGCGAGTAGGCCTTGCGCAACTCCTCGCATCGGTCCATCACCTTGAACAATTCGCAGTAGCTCAGGTGCGACGTGTCGCTGGAAATGGCGCCGATCCACGGATACCCCAGCACCGTGAAGTTGGGGCGGCTGGAGACCCGCTCGATGGGGTCCTCCGCATCCGCCTTCCCGGTCACGAACTGCGTGGATGCCAGGGCTGCAAGGTGCCCGCCCGCGGAAAACCCGATGATGACGATTCGATCGGGATCGATGTGGTAGTCGGCCGCCCGCGCCCGCACCGTCTGCATCGCGCGGCGCGCATCCAGCAGCGGAACCGGCAGCAGATATCCATTCGAGCTGAGCCGGTACTGCAATACGAACGCCCGAAACCCGCGCGCCGTGAACCAGTCCGCCACCTGTCGGCCTTCGAGGTTGGCGGCCAGGCCAACATAGGCTCCCCCGGGGAGCACTACCACCGCGGAGCCGTTGTCGTGCCCACGCTGCGGATCAAAGATGGTCAGCGTGGGAATGTCTTCGCATGCGCTGCCTTTGGACTGTGGCGCGTCCCCCGGCCATAACCGAATGGTGCGGATGCCGAGAAATGCATTGTCTTGTCCAGCCGTGGAGCAGGGCTCTTTCTGGGCGGCGGCCGGCATCCACGCCAACAGGCAGACAAAAGCGAATGTCCAGAAACGCTTCACTCATGAACCTCGATTCCACGCGGGATTATAGCCGACAGGTGGTTAGTAATTAGGGCCTTTTAACAGGCCCTGGTCGTCAGTCTTACTGAGTGCCTTCGCCCGTCAGGCAGCCAATACCGCCAGGCGGGGATACATCCGATAGACTGTAATTCACAGCCCCACCTCTCTCCACCTTCCTCTGTCCACTGTCCACTACGCACTGCAGTGTTAGCATCAGTTCTGAACTGGAATGCAAAACCAAAAACTGAAAATCATTCCCCTGGGCGGCCTGGGCGAGTTCGGGATGAACTGCCTTGCCCTGCGCTGGGAAGACGACATTATCGTCATTGACGCCGGCCTGATGTTCCCCGAATCGGAGTTGCTGGGCGTCGATATCGTCGTGCCGGATATCACCTACCTGATTGAAAACAGGCAGCATGTCCGCGCCATCGTGCTCACCCACGGGCACGAGGACCACATCGGCGGCCTCCCCTGGATCCTGAGCGAAATCAAGGTTCCCGTCTATGCCACGGAGTTCACGCTGGCCTTCGTCGAGGGCAAACTCGAAGAGCATCACCTGCTCGACGAGACCACTCTGATCGAAGTCATCCCCAAACAAAAGTTCTCCATCGGGCCTTTTACCATTGAGGCCATACGTGTAACCCATTCCCTCGTGGATTGCGTGGCTCTGGCCATCGAAACCCCCGTCGGCATCGTCATTCACACCGGCGACTTCAAAATCGACCTCTCGCCGCTCGACGACAAGGCCTTCGACCTGCACACCTTTGCCGAGTACGGCAAGCGTGGCGTTCTCGCCCTGCTGCAGGACTCCACCAACGTGGAGCGGCCCGGCTACACCCCCAGTGAACGCGCCGTCCGCCCACGCCTCGATGAGATTTTCTCCCGGGCCAAGAAAAAACTCTTCTTCAGTTGTTTCTCGTCGTCCATCTACCGGATTCGCATCGCCATGGAACTGGCGCGAGAGCATAAGCGCAAGATCGCCATCATCGGCCGCTCCATGGTGGAGAGTACGGAGATCGCGCAGGACCTCGGATATCTCAACGTTCCCAGCGGGCTGGTCATCAATCCCGGCCAGATGCGGGATTATGGCGTGGACCAGTTGTTGATCCTCATCAGCGGCACACAGGGTGAGCCCATGAGCGCCTTAAGCCGCGCCGCCGTGGATAATCATCGCCACGCGCATATCGATGCCGGCGACACGGTGGTCCTGAGCTCCCGCATCATTCCCGGCAACGAGAAGAACATATTTCGTGTCATCGACCACCTCTACCGGCGCGACGCCAACGTGATCTATGACGACGGAGGGCACGGCCTGATTCACGTCAGCGGCCACGGCAGCCAGGAAGAGATGCGCCTGCTCATCAATCTCGTCCGGCCCAAGTTCTTCGTGCCGGTTCATGGCGACTACCGCTACCTCCGCCGCCACGCTGAAATCGCCATGGAGACCGGCTCCGTTGAGCATGCCATCGTGATCGAGGACGGCGACGTGCTCGAGCTCGATCGTGACGACGCGCGCAAAGTCGACAAGGTCACCGCCGGCCGCGTGCTCATTGATTCCGGCTCCAGCATCGACGTGGTCGAAGACCTCGTCATTCGCGATCGCCGCATCCTCAGCGAGGACGGCATCGTACTCGCCATCCTCGCCATCAACAAGCGCACCGGCAAGTTGGAGCAGCCGCCGGAGGTCGTCATGCGCGGCTTCGGAGGCGCCGATGTTACCGATCAGGCCCGCGAAGTAGTGCTGAAAACGCTCGACGGCCTGAGCGGCGAGCAGAAGACCGACTACGGCATGGTCAAGGAGAAAGTGCGCGTCGACCTGAAGCGCATGGTCCAGAAGACCACCGGCCGCCGCCCCTTGATCATGCCGGTGATCATGGAAATCTAAACCGGG
>DASXXV010000187.1:0-33498 GCA_036502905.1 Occallatibacter sp.
CATCCTTTTCACCGCTTCATCGGCACGTGCCTTTCCGTCGAGCACTGGTCGAGCGACTTCGCACGTGCGCCGGGCATCACACACGCAAGGAGAAACCCCATGCCCATCCCGTCTGAACTCATCGAACACCAGAAATCTGCCCTCGCCACCCGCTCCGACATCGACCCCGCAGCCGTCCAAAACATCTCCGGCGCCCTCAACGCCCTCCTCGCCGACGTCTTCAGCCTCTACATCAAAACCAAGAACTTCCACTGGCACATGACCGGCCCGCATTTCCGCGATTACCACCTTCTTCTCGACGAACACGGCGAACAGCTCTTCGCCATGACAGACGACATCGCCGAGCGCGTCCGCAAAATCGGCGGCACCACCATCCGCTCCATTGGCCACATCAGCCGCCTCCAGCGCATCGGCGACAACGACGCCGACTTCGTTACCCCCGAAGACATGCTCGCCGAGCTGCGCGAAAACGAGCTGGCCCTCCTCCACAGCATGCGCGCCGCCCACGACCTCTGCGATGAGTCCGGCGACGTCGCCACCGCCAGTCTCCTCGAAAACTGGATCGACCAGACCCAGCGCCGCAACTGGTTCCTATTCGAAGCCACACGCCGCTAGTGGACTGTCGCAGTGAATCCGTTACTGGCATTCGTCAAAGCAGCCGCAGATCCTTCCCCTTCCCCTTCGCAAGCTCAGGGTCAGGGTCAGGATGACGGGCTATTGTTTTCATCTGCTCACACGAGAGCCCGCAGTAACGTTTTCAACGCGACAGGCCACTAGTAGCTAGTAATCCTTCAGGGCTATCGCCGCTTACTCCGCTATCTCCGCCGCCTACCGCGACCTTCTATACCGCCGGATCAAATTGTTCGTAGAGCTGTCGTGATGCAGGTCGGGTTCGGACTGGGTCTCCAGTTCGGGGATGATGCGCTGCGCCAGCGCCTTGCCCAACTCCACGCCCCATTGATCGAAGCAGTTGATCTGCCAGATGGTGCCCTGGGTGAACACGCTGTGCTCGTAGAGCGCAATCAGTTTGCCGAGCGCCTGGGGGGTCAGCCGGTCCGTGAGAATCACGTTCGACGGGCGATTGCCTTCAAACACGCGGTGCGGAACCAGCCAGTCCGGGGTGCCTTCCGCTTTCACCTGCTCTGCCGTCTTGCCAAACGCCAGCGCTTCAGCCTGCGCAAAAACGTTGGCCATGAGAATGTCGTGATGGTGGCCAATGTTGTTCAACGTTTGCGCGAAGGCGATGAAGTCGCAGGGAATCAGGTTCGTCCCCTGGTGAATCAACTGGTAAAACGAGTGCTGGCCGTTCGTCCCCGGCTCCCCCCAGTAAATGGGCCCGGTGGAGTAGTTCACCGTCGCGCCCTCCAGCGTCACGTACTTGCCATTGCTCTCCATCGTCAACTGCTGCAGATAGGCCGGGAAACGCTTGAGGTATTGCTCATAGGGCAGCACCGCGACGGTGTGCGCGTTGAAGAAGTTGTTGTACCAGATGCCCAGCAGGCCCATCAGCACCGGCAGGTTCCGCTCGAATGGCGTGGTGCGGAAGTGCTCGTCCATCTCGTGGAAGCCGGCCAGCATGGCGCGAAAGTTTTCGGGGCCGGTGGCCAGCATGGTCGAGAGCCCGATGGCCGAGTCCATGGAATAGCGGCCGCCGACCCAGTCCCAGAACTCGAACATGTTGGCGGTATCGATGCCGAACTTCGCGACTTCTTTGGCATTGGTGGAGACCGCGACAAAGTGCCTGGCCACCCCAGATTCGTCATTGCCCAGGCCCTGCACCAGCCACAGGCGCGCGGAGTGCGCGTTGGTCATGGTCTCCATGGTGGTAAAGGTCTTTGACGAGACGATGAACAGCGTCTCGGTCGGATCGAGGTCGATCACCGCCTCAGCGAAATCGGTGCCGTCGACGTTGGAGACAAAGCGGAACGTCATGCTGCGGTCGCTGTAATGCTTTAGCGCTTCGTAGGCCATCACCGGACCCAGGTCGGAGCCGCCGATGCCGATATTGACCACGTTCTTGATGCGTTTGCCGGTGTGTCCCTTCCACTCTCCGCTGCGCACGCGGTTGGCGAAGTCGCTCATCTTGTCGAGTACCGCGTGCACTTCCGGCACCACGTTCTTCCCATCGACCAGGATGCTCGCATCTCGGGGCGCGCGCAGGGCAATGTGCAGCACCGCGCGGTTCTCGGTGATGTTGATCTTTTCTCCATTGAACATGGCGAGAATGCGCTGCCCCAGCGCCGACTCCTCAGCGAATTGGAGAAGAAGACCGAGGGTTTCGTCGGTGATGCGGTTTTTGGAGTAGTCCAGAAACAGGCCGGCGCCTTCCACCGTGAACCGTTCGCCGCGCTGCGGGTCCTGTTCGAACAGGGTTCTCAGGTGGGTTTCGCGAATCGCTTTGAAATGGTTTTGCAGCGCTTTCCAGGCAGCCCGCCTGGCCAGCGGGCGGATCTTGGGGCTCTTGGGGGCTTTGCGCACCGTGGTCGTCGCCATACTGTACTCCTCTCACCCGGTTCTTAGAGTTATCGATTTGCCCGTCAACGCTGAAGAGATGCCCGCTCCAGCGGCAAGCTTCAAGGGTAAGCGATCGGGCGTGGCCTGTTCCACTGTGTAAAAAACCAGCGGAGGAGCGCCAACCGGTAGAATGCTTTGGCGCGGAGGGAGAGGGCACGATGGCTGAAGAGACTAAAACAGGGATAGGCATTCATGACGTATCGCGGCGGGATTTCCTGGTGCGTTGCGCGGCGGCAGGCGGTGCGCTGGCGGCCGGATCCGCTCTCGCTGAGACGGCCGGCAACGGGAACATCAAAGAGAAAGTTGTCCATCTGGTTGGCTATTCGCACATTGACGCCGCCTGGCTATGGCCCTGGACTGACGGCGCAGACTCGGCGCTCGATACTTTTCGCAGTGCGCTGAACCGCATGGAAGAAACCCCGGGATTCTGCTACAGCCACAGTTCCTCGGCGCATTACCAGTGGGTGGAGCGCGCCGATCCTGCCATGTTCGCGCAGATCCGGCAGCGCATCCGGGAGGGACGCTGGGAGGTTGTGGGCGGCTGGCCGGTGGAGCCCGACTGCAATATTCCTTCCACGGAGAGCTTGGTGCGCCACTGCCTCTATGGCAAGGAGTATTGCCGGCGCGCGCTGGGGGTGGACGTGAAGATCGCGATGAACCCGGATTCATTCGGCCACGGCGCCGGGCTGCCCACCATCCTCCAAAGCGCCGGCTACGGTTACTACGCCTTTATGCGCCCGCAGGAACACGAGATGCGCCTGCCGCACTTGTTCTGGTGGGAAGGACCGGACGGATCGCGCGTCCTTACCTGGCGTATCTGGAAGGATTACGACCCCGGCAAAAATATCGAGAGCATGATCCGGGCCTCCGCCGGGGAGCTCTTCACGCCGGGAGTGAATCACGCAACCATCTTCGTTGGCGTCGGTGATCATGGCGGCGCGGTGACGCGCCAGCAAATCCGCACCGTCCTCGAACTGCAGAAGGAGCCGGACCTGCCGGAGCTGCGCTGGAGCACGCTGGCTGACTTTTTCAGCGCGGTGGAAAAATCACCGGGCTTGGCGAGTCTCCCCATCGTCAAGGGCGAGTTGCAACATCATGCGCGCGGGTGCTACTCGGCGTATGGCGAAGGGAAATACCTGAACCGGCGCGCGGAACGCATGCTGGGCGAGGCGGAGGCCGCCTCCGTCGCGGCCGCCCTGGCCATCGGACATCCCTATCCGCAAAGGGAATTCGCCGAATCGTGGTGGAAGGTCGCTTTCAACCAGTTCCATGATTTGATGGCGGGGACCGCCCTCTACACCGATTATGCCGCCTGGCGCGACGGCGAAGGCTACGCATGCGACACCGCGATGACTTCGAAGGTGACGGCGCTCGAGGCCATGGCCGTGCAAGTGGACACCAGCGCCGTGAAAGAGAATGCGCTGTTCCTATTCAATCCCCTGCCCTGGCCGCGCAAGGCCCTGGCCGAGGTGATCGTGTCGTCAGAGTGGAAGGAAGCCGGCCCCATGTACCTGGCGGCAAAGGACGGCGAGAAGATCGCGGCACAATGGCGCCCCTCGCCCAGCATGACAAATTTCTTTCCCCGGTTGTCGGCAATGGTTGAACTTCCCGCGTGCGGATACAAGGTCTTTGAGCTGATGCACGGCGAGGCGCCCGCGCAAGAAAAATTCACAGCTTTTTTCAAACTCACGGAGAACGGCTTCGGCATCGCTTCATTGAAGGCCGCGGATGGAACGGAGTTGCTAGCCGGGCCGGTCGGGCTGGTGGTCGTCCGCGATACCAGCGACACCTGGGCGCACGACATTGCGCAGTTCCGCGACGAAATCGGCCGCCCCACGTTCGCCGCCTCAAGCCTCGTGGAAGACGGCGCGCTCACGCGCATCACCCGCCACCGCGCTGGCTGGCGCGATTCTGAAATCATCCTCAACATCCGCCAGATCGCCGGGCTCGATGTAGTCGAGCTCCACTTCATCATCGACTGGCACCAGCGCGAGCAGATGCTCATGCTGGAAATCCCCACCGCGCTCACCCAGGCCAAAATCTTCGCCAAGGTGCCCGGCGCCATCCTCGAACGGAGCACGAACGGGGAAGAAGAGCCGTACCAGGATTGGGCGGCGATCCAGGGCAACATCGGCGGCGCGCCATACACGGTGGCGGCAATCAACAATTCGACCTACAGCTACGACTGCCTGAACGGGCTGTTCCGCACCGTGCTCATTCGCTCCGCGCCGTTTGCACGCCACAATCCCAACCAGGTCCCGCGCGATGATGACAACGCGTGGCAGGACCAGGGCCGCCAAGAGAGAACGTTCTGGCTGCTGGGTGGTAAGGGCCCCTACACGCAATTCGCGCTCGACCGCCGCGCCGACGAAATGCAGACCCCCGCCGAACACGTGATGGACTCGGCTCATCCCGGGCGCATGCCGTGGCAACATTCGTTCCTCGAAGTGGCGCCGGAGAATGTTCAGGTGGTCGCGGTTAAGCGGGCGGAAGAAGCTGCGGACGGGACCGTGATCCGCATTCAGGAACGCGCCGGCGCAGCCACCACGGCGATCATTCGCAGCGCCGCAATGGCTCTCGAACACAAGGTTGCGCTGCGGCCATGGGAACTGAAGACAGTGATCGTGAAATATTCGGAGGGCGGCAAGGCGGAGGTTCGCGAAAGCACATCCCTTGAGACCTGAGAACTGCGCCCGACGGCAGACGCAGGCCTTGGCCTTCGGGCCGTCTCCCTGCATCTCACGCTGAGTGATGAGGAAACGCCCGCAGCGCCGGAAGCCCCCGCCAAGCAATTCCCGTCTGCTCGACTCCGACATGCTGCCGCTGATCGATGCCGCCGCTTCGCATCGGTTGATCCTGTTTGCCGGAGGGGGAGTTTCGCAGAATCTCGGCCTGCCGGATTTCCGCACCATGATCGGCCATATCGCCGAGGAGTTGGGCGTCGGCTCAGGCAGCAACGATCTGGCGGATTACCCGGTGATCGCGGAAGCGTACCGCGTGCGCCACGCGCAACTGGGCACACTGCGGAGTTGGATGGATACCGTGTGGCATCCCCCGGGCATAGACATCCGCAAATCCGAAGTCCACAACCTGATCGTCGATCTTGAGTTCCCGATCATCTACACGACCAACTACGACCGCTGGATCGAGCGGGCATTCGAGGCGCGGCGAATGCCGTTCCACAAAATCACCAGCGTCGCAGACCTGACCATCAAGAACGAGGGCGCCACCGAGATCATCAAGTTCCACGGCGACTTTGATGACGATGATTCCCTGGTGCTCACCGAGAGCAGCTATTTCCGGCGCATGATGTTCGACACCCCTCTGGACATCCGGTTGCGATCCGATTCCCTGGCGCAACCATTGCTGTTCCTGGGCTACAGCCTCCACGACCTGAATACGCGCTATCTGCTGTTCCGGCTGGAGGAATTGTGGAAGAGCTCGCCGCACGCCGATCAGCGCCCGAAGTCATACATCGTGATGACCGAGCGGAACCCCGCCCAGGAGATTGTGCTGCGCAGCAGGGGCGTGCTGCCCATCACGATCGAGGGCGACGAGCCGGGCCGCGCAACCACCGCCTTCCTGCGCGACTTGTTGGCGGAAGTAAAGAAGGCGCGGCGCACCGGCACTCGTCGGAAGAATTAGGCAGCCCGTCTCTCCCCTCGCGCGCTCAGGTGCGACTGCTCATGTGTGAATCTTCGCGCCAGTGTCCATGCCGCGCCGACAATTCCCAAACCCAGGCCAACGGCCAGCTTGCCCGCATTCTCTTCCAGCCACGCTTCAACGCTCCACGTCTTCGCGCGCAAGTCAAATGCCCCGTGCGCGCCGTGATCGCCAGGCAAGGGCTGATACAGGTTGTCGGGCCGGTTGGGGTCCGCCGCGCCGTCGTACTGCTGCGCATCGTATCCGTTCTTCGCCAGGTAATGGTCAGCGTACGCGGGCGCCAGCTTGTTGCCGAAGATGGCCTTCAGCACCGACCAGGATGCATAGTACTCGCGTTTGTGGGGATGATGGGCCGCATGGTAAATTAGCCGCGCCGCCACTTCCGGCTGGTAAATCGGCGGCACCGGCTGCGCCTTTCGCGGCAGGCGGCTGCGTACCCATCCGAACTGCGGGGTGTTCAGAGCCGGCATCTGCACCATAGTGGTGCGCACTTTGCTTCGGTCATGAATAAGCTCGGTCCGAAGCGAGGAAAAGAATCCGAGGATAGCGTGCTTCGACGCGCAATACGCAGCCTGCAAGGGAATGCTGCGGTAAGCCAAAGCGGAGCCGACGTGCACGATGGTGCCGCGATCGCGCGGCAGCATGTACTTCAATGCCGCCAGGGTTCCGTACACGTATCCGAGGTACGTCACCTCCGTGACGCGCTTGAATTCGTCGGGCGTCATTTCCTTGATGGGCGAAAAGACCGAGGTCATGGCGTCGTTCACCCAGATATCGATGGGGCCTAGTTCTCTCTCCACGCGTTGGGCCGCCGCATAGACCGCCTCCGCATCGGCAACATCTACCGGCAGCACCAGCGCCCGTCCGCCGAATGACTCCACTTCGCGTGCGGCGGCTTGGAGCCCGTCGCGCCCGCGCGCCATCAGGCCGACGTCCGCTCCACGCCGCGCAAATTCCCGCACCGCGGCGCGGCCCGCCCCGGCAGACGCGCCGGTGATCACAACGATTTCACGATTTTCCATTTGTCCCCCCACTGAAATGGATGCTCGATCGCGGCAAACTTTTGCATGTCGAAAATTCACCTGCCGCAGGCGTGGTGTATACCTGACCCATCCCTTTCTCTCGCCGGATTGCCCTGGAGGATGAAAACCGAATGACCGGACGCATGAGTTGGAATGCACGCACAACCGCGCTGGCCTGCGCTGCGGCTGCCGTTTTCCCGATGGCTGCGCTGTCCCAGGCATTTACCCCGGGCGGTGATGACTCGCTCGAAGTGGCACGGCTCAAGTCCTATTCGGCGGCGCGGGTATCGAGCGCCAACCGCTTTGTTGCTTCCAACGATGACAGCAAGCGCATACTTCCGGGCGAGACGCTGGTGATGGCCGATCTAGAGGGCGCCGGCGTGGTCACGCACATCTGGCTCACGGTGGCGGACAGCGAGTTCGCCTGGCCGCGACTGCTGCGCATGCGCGTCTACTACGACGGCCACAAGACGCCCAGCGTCGATGCGCCGCTGGGAGATTTCTTCGGCGTGGGCCACGGCTCCGAGCGCAACCTGTTCTCCAACATGGTCCGCGACAGTTCCATGGGACGCGCTCGCAACAGCTACTGGCCCATGCCTTACCGCCGGTCCTGTCGGATCACGGTGACCAACGAAGGCCGGCGCATGGCCGCCATGTTCTATTATCACGTCGACTATCGAAAGTACGATTCCCTTCCCCCTGACATTGCCTACTTCCATGCCTACTACCGGCAGGAACGGCCCGCGCGCCCCGGCCGCAACTACGCGTTTCTCAATATCAAGGGAACCGGCCACTACGTAGGCACGGTGTTGAGCGTGGTGCAGACGCAGGTCTCCTGGTTCGGCGAAGGCGACGATCTCTTCTACGTGGATGGCGCCGATAAGCCTCAGATTGTCGGCACCGGCAGCGAAGATTATTTCAACGAGGCCTGGGGGCTGCGCGACATCACCGGACCGTGGACGGGCACGCCCATTACGGAAGGCGAAAAGCTGGGCTCGCGCCTCTCGGGCTACCGATGGCACCTTCCCGACCCCATTCCCTTTCAAACATCGTTGTGGGCAGGTATCGAACATTCGGGCTGGACCGCTAACCCGGATGGCTCCGTGCGCTCCGGCTTTGAAGAGCGGCCCGACTTCTTTTCGAGCGTGGCGTTCTGGTACCAGAAAGAAGTGAACGAAGGGCTTCCCGAGCCACCCTACGGCGAGGACCGCCTGCCGCTGGGCAATGCAAGGCAACTCGCCATCGAAAATGCCATCCACGAGGTGACCGCCGAACATGGCAAAGCCACGGTGCTCAAGGAAGTGGACTGGGAGAAGGACCTCCTCTACTTCGAAGCCGAGGGCCCGGGAGCAAAGATCAACGTGCCGATCGATATCACCGAAGACGGTAAATACGAGCTGATCGGACTGATTGCGCAGGCCCCCAACTACGGCGACTACGCGACTCTCATGGACGGCAAGCCGATGAACCTCGACGAGCGGTTGCCGTCGACATCGGAGATTCCCTTGCCCGGTCCCGACGTGATCTACAACTATCTGCCCGAAGTCTACGTGGCCCGCGACTGGTCGCTGGGCATGATCGACCTCAGCAGGGGACGGCACACGCTCACGTTTGTTTGCACCGGGAAAGATTCGCATTCGGCGGGGTACAACTTCGGGATCAACGACATCGTGCTGGAGAAGATGCCGGACCTCGCCAGCCACAATGATGACGAAGACGAATCGGAATCGCCGGCCACCGCCAATGCCGGTACAGTTTATCGAGGGCGTCCGCTGAGTGACTACCTGCGTCATCTGAAAGCGGCATCCGGGCACGCGCGCATCAAGGACCTATACGCCATCGGCGAATTCGGGGCCGACGGCGCGCCCGCGGTTCCGGTACTTACGGCTGCGCTTGCCGATGCGGACACCGATGTGCGCGCGGCAGCGGCCGGTTCGCTGGCCAGCATCGGCGCAGGCGATGCCTCCACTGTGCAGGCATTGACGAACGCACTTCATGGTTCCGAAGCGCGCATTCGCGTGCTCGCCGGCCTGGCTCTCAAATCCCTGGGGCCGAAGTCTGCGCCCGCTGTGCCGCAATTGATCGCGGAGCTGGAGGATTCCGAACTCACGGTTCGGCTGGCTGCCGCCCAGGCGCTGGGCGCGATCGGGGCGAAGGCCGAGCCCGCTGTTCCCGCGCTTGCGGCCATCATCGCCGACAAGAATGAGGGCCGGATCATGTTCCGGACCGCGATGATCGCACTCGGCCGAATGGGACCCGCCGCCGCCAGCGCCATTCCGGTGCTGAAAGAAATCGCGGCCAGGCGGCCCGACAGCACCGCTGCCGAAACCATTCTGCTCATCGAGGGGCGAGGCGGAGAGGCGCGGACGTATTTCTGAAACGCGTTCAGCTCGCCAGCTGCATTCAGCTCGCCAGCTGCATTCAGCTTACCGGCTCAAGATGCGCGGTGAAATGCCGCAGAAACGGCGCCTGGTAAGTAAGCCGCATGCCACGGATATTTTCGCGATGGGCCCACACGTCGAGGATGATCTCCACCACGTAATCGATGTGGCTCTGCGTGTAAACGCGGCGCGGAATCGCCAGGCGCACCAGGTCCATCTGCGCGGCGGCGCCGAACATAAGCGTCCCGATTTCGACCGACCGCACCCCGCCTTCGAGATATAACTCCGCCGCCAGCGCAATTCCGGGAAACTGTTCCGCAGGAATATGCGACAGAAAAGCACGTGCATCGAGATAAATGGCGTGCCCTCCCGGCGGCTGCACGATGGGAACGCCGAGGGACGCGATGTGGTTGCCGAGATACGCGGTAGAGGCAATGCGGTAGCGCAGGTAGTCTTCCTCCAGGGCTTCCTGTATGCCGACGGCGATGGCTTCGAGATCGCGTCCAGCAAGACCGCCGTACGTGGGGTAACCCTCGGTGAGTATCAGCAGGTCCTTCTGCTGCTGGGCCAGCAGATCATCGTTGGTGCAGAGAAAACCGCCGATATTGGCCATGCCGTCCTTCTTCGCGGACATGGTGCAGCCGTCGCCCAGGCGGAACATCTCCTGCGCGATTTGTTTCGGAGTGTTCGCTGAGTAGCCCGGCTCTCGAAGCTTGATGAACCACGCATTCTCCGCAAATCGGCAGGCGTCGAAATAGAGCGGGATGCGGTGGCGCCGGCAGACGGCGCTCACCTGCCGGGCGTTCTCCATCGACACCGGCTGCCCGCCCCCGGAGTTGTTGGTCACTGTCAACATCACCATGGGAATGCGCTCGCGGCCCACGCGCTGGATGAGGTTCTCGAGCGCCTCCACGTCCATGTTGCCTTTGAACGGGTGCATCGACGCAGGCTGACGGCCTTCGGCAATAACCAGGTCGACGGCCTCGGCACCGACGAACTCCACGTTCGCGCGCGTGGTGTCGAAATGTGTGTTGTTAGGCACCACGTCGCCCTTCTTGCAGGCGATGCCGAACAGGATGCGCTCGGCGGCGCGGCCCTGGTGGGTGGGAATCACGTGCTGGTAGCCGCAGATGTCCTGGATGGAGTCGCGGAAATGCTCGAAGCTCTTGCTTCCCGCGTAGCTCTCGTCGCCCTGCATCACCGCGGCCCATTGCGCGGTAGACATCGCCCCGGTTCCCGAATCCGTGAGCAGGTCGATCAGCACGTCGTCCGCACGCAGCAGGAAGAGGTTGTAACGCGCGGCCTTCAGCAGCGACAGGCGCTCCTCGCGCGTGGTCCAGCGGAGGGGCTCGACGCTCTTGATGCGGAACGGCTCGATGATGGTCTTTACCGGCATGACTGGCGCCTCATTTGCTCGGTTCGGTGGACGCCGCCGCCGGCTTCTTGTTGGTCAACGCCTTGATGAAGAAATCGGCCATCATATGATTGGCCTCGATGGCTTCGGGCAGCTTCGAATCGTACCAGAAGGCATGCGGCAGCGCATCGAACACCACCAGGCGCGCATCCACTCCCGCATGCAGATATGCGCGGTGCAGGTTGGCCGTGCCGCTCAGCAGCAGATCGCGGCCGCTGGTTACAAACAGGGTCGGGGGCAAGCCCTCCAGGTTGGCGAAAATGGGCGAGAGCACCGGGTCCTTGGGATCGGTCGAGCCCGCATAATACGCGTCGTGCGCCCCCGGCTCGGGTGGATCGAGATGGCCCGTAAGCCCGCGCAGCGCGTACATTGCGATCGAGTCTCCAGGGCGGGCGAAGTCGCCCATGCCGCTGAAAATGCCCAGCGCCGCGGGCTGCGGCAATCCCAGTTGCTTCAGTTTGACCGCCACTTCGGCGGTCAGAATGGCGCCGGCCGAAGTGCCGTAAATGATGATGTGCTCCGGCTTGTAGACCGCCATCAGTGCTTTATAGACCGCCACCGCATCGTCAACGGCTGCCGGGAATGGGTGCTCCGGAGCCAGCCGGTAGAGCACTGAGACGACCTTGACCTTGGTGTAATAAGCGAGCGGAATCGACTCTGTGTATGAGCCCGAGTCGGAGTTGAAGCCGCCGCCATGAAGATTCATAAGGATGCGATCGTGGCTCGACATGGGCATATTTTGCGGAGTCACCACGTGGACGGGAACGCCTTCGATCAACTGGTCTTTGATATCGACCGGGCAGATCTTGAGCCATTCCTCTTTGGCGCGCGCCGTGTAGGCGTCGGTGCTCTGGCGCCGCTGTTCCAGCGATTGCGGCGGCCCCTCGTCGGGCTCTGCGCGGCTCAGTGATTTCTGCGCCTCGGGGCTGAGAGAGTCGGGTACCGGAACCACCCGAGTGACATGCGCAGTGCCCTTCTCATCTATGTAGCTGCTGTCGCGGTTAGGGGCGTCGGCAGCGGTGGTGGGCTTGGGCGCGGGCTGCTGGGCCAGGGCCGCGAAGGCCGGAAGAACAAGAACGGCGGAGAAAATTTTGGCAAGCATCGACTGGTTCCTCGTGGAGCAAATCGATTTTAGCCGGTTGGCACACTCGTACCTGGCGAGCGGCAAGAAGATTGCTGCTGCCGGGTGTGCTCCGTTTGCGATACATTAAAGGTCCCATGACCACGCTGACCACAACTGAAGTCCGGAATTTCATTGCAGGAAATTGGGTGACCGCCACCAGCGATCCAGCGCTGGAACTGGCCAATCCCGCAACCGGCGAACCCCTGGGCCGCAGCCCAGCCGGTTCGGCCTCGGAGGTGGATGCCGCCGTGCAGGCCGCCCACGCGGCGTTCCCCGCATGGCGCGCGCTGCCCGCCGTCGATCGCGTGCAATTTCTCTTCAAACTGAAGGCGCTGCTCGAAGAACACCTGGACGAACTGGCAGCCCTGATCACCACCGAGAATGGCAAGACCCTGGGCGAATCCAAAGGCGAATTGCGGCGGGGAATCGAAAATGTCGAGGTGGCCTGCGGCATTCCGGTGTTGATGCAGGGTTACTCGCTCGAAGACGTGGCGCCCGGAATCGACGAGATCATGGTTCGCCAGCCGCTGGGCGTATGCGCGGTCATCACGCCGTTCAATTTCCCCGTGATGATTCCGCTGTGGTTTCTGCCCTATGCGATTGCAACCGGAAACACCGTGGTCCTGAAGCCCAGCGATCGCGTGCCCTTCAGCGCGCTGCGGCTGATCGAGTTGATCCACCAGACCGGGCTTCCGGCAGGCGTGGTGAACCTGGTGAACGGCGGAAAGCACGCGGTGGACGCGATCCTCGACCATCCCCTGGTGCGAGCGGTGAGTTTCGTGGGATCGACGCCGGTGGCAAAGTACGTGTATGCGCGCGGATCGGCGAGTGGGAAAAGGGTGCAGTGCCAGGGCGGCGCCAAGAATCACGTGGTGGTGCTTCCCGATGCCGACCAGGAGACCACGACCAAGATCATTGCCGACTCGGCATTCGGATGCGCCGGCCAGCGATGCCTGGCGGTGAGCGTGACGGTGACGGTAGGCGAGGCGAAAGACTGGTTCTGCGAATCGATCGCAGCGGCGGCTTCGAGCCTCAAGGTGGGCGACGGTCTCGATCCGGCGTCGCAGATGGGGCCGGTGATCACGCCCGCCAGCCGGGAGCGGGTGCAGTCGTTGATTGGACAGGGCGCGGAACACGGCGCGCGGCCCATCGTGGACGGGCGCGAGTTTCAGGCCGCGGGCAAAGGCTCGTTTGTCGGGCCAACCATCCTCGACGGTTTGCCAGCGGGCAGTTCGCTGATGGAAACCGAGATCTTTGGCCCGGTGCTCTCGGTGGTCCATGCCCGATCGGTGGAAGAAGCCATCGGCATGATCGAGCGCTCCGTCTATGGCAACGCGAGTTCCATCTTCACATCCTCGGGAGCCGCCGCGCGCAAGTTCCGCAACTCGGTATCAACCGGCAACGTGGGCGTGAACATCGGCGTGCCCGCGCCCATGGCGTATTTTCCATTCTCCGGCTGGAAGGGGAGCTTCTTCGGCGTGATGCACGCCCAGGGGCGCGACGCCATCGAGTTCTTTACCGACAAGAAAGTCATTGTGGAGCGCTGGCCGCGGGAGTGGTCGAGAAAGTTTTAGAATTCCCAAATAAGTTCCTTGAAGCGCTATTCATAGTTCGATCATCGGGTTCACTTTGGTAGCGCGCAAAGCGGGAAAGCAGCATGCCGCAAGCATGACCCGCCCCGTAGTTTAGAAATGAGAAGGGGCGCGAACCGCGCCCCTTCTCATTGCTCTCGCAATAATAATCAATACGGTATTACCAGCAATTTCGCATCGAGCAGCAGCCGCGTGAGCCGGTCCAGCGCTTGCGGAAATTTATAGACAACAGTGCGAACACTCATTCCCAGCATGTCCGCCGCTTCGGCCTGCGTATATTCCTGCAGGACGATGCGGCTGAGCATCTTCCTGTCCAGAACATTCAGTTTGTTCAGGCAGGTTTCCACGTCGAGTACGAAGATCACCGCATCTTCGAAGGAGCGGATCCGGCGGCTGGAGACCCAGCCCCGGCCCACCGCATCGCCCAGCAATGCGGGAGCGCGGCCCATTAGCATTGAGGCATACAGATAACGTCTCAACATGCTTTCTGTGTGCTTCCGGTAAAAGGCCAGGCTGGTGTCCGGCGGGGAAGAGCGGGCCGGCTGCGAGGCAGGTTTCGCGGCGGGTTGGTTTTCGCGAGTTCTCTTTCCTTCCACCCAGACGGCCTCGGCTGAGGCCGCTCCCCAGACAACCGGCAACTGCAGGGCGGCGCTCATTCCGCGCCTCCCACCGCTGCGGCCAACGTCCAGGATCTTACGACGGGTTTACGCAATGGCCGACCGCGGCGCTTGCGCGTCCCCGGAGCCGGAAAGTCTCGCAGTTTTAGCTCACATGGCTGGCAATAAACGGACTGGTAGTCCTGGGCGCGGTACCAAAGACAACCACAGCCCTCGCATACTTTCAGTTGCACACGCAACTCCATGACTTCGTTCTCCCAAGGCATTCCCGGCAGTTATAAATTTGTTTGTTTTTGAGCCGGGGCAAAAGGAATCTGGATGGTCGACTCGGGATTCTTGCGTCCCGTTGGAGGAGATCCCGTCAGTTTCCGTTCTTAGTGTCATGTAACTGCCGCGCAGATTCTGGAATTCTCACGCGATCTGCCCGTGGGCGCCTCTCGCGGGCGCCTTAGGGGAGGAAATCAAATCGGGGCAAGGTCCATTCCGCTGGCAATTTATCGCCTGCTGAAAAGGAGATATGTCTCTCTTTCCAGGTAGATGCGATGGAAGAATCCCCGAAATGATTCCTGCAAATCTTGTGAGGTAAGTAAAGACAATATAGAAATATGTATCTTCTGCGTCAACTCCCAGGCGGCGATACAGGCTGGTTATCTTTTCAAGCACGGCCTTAACCAGCAGAATTAAAGGGAATCTGCCGGAATCATTTTGCAGTAAGAAATGAGCGAGCAATCAGCTTATTGCTCGTGGCGGACTTTCCACATATGAATTTCACCCAGATGCACGAGCGCCTCCGCCTGGAGTTGTTGCGTAGAATTCAGCGAGGAACGCTCAGCGTCTCTCTCCTTGCCCGCCAGACCGGTTTCGGCCAGTCCCATATTTCCAACTTCCTGCGCAGCCGGCGGCAGCTTTCGCTGGAAGCCCTGGACCGGGTGCTGTTCGCGCAGCATATCGCCGCCCTGGACCTGCTGCCCATGGATTACCATCGCGCCGGCCAAAGCGATGCGATTCCGCTGGTCTCGCACGCCACGGCTCTCTTCGAACCGATGATCCGTCCCACCGCGGTTCGCGGGATGATTCACATCCCTTCCTCCATCACTGCCGGCGCGCGCTCGCGTATTTCCGTCAGCCGCAAGACGTGGGACCGGTTCATTGCGATATCCATCTCCGCCGATGAGGCGCAGGCCATGGAGCCGCTTGTACAGCCGGAGGCAGTCCTGGTGGTCGACCGCCACTACATTTCGCTGGCGGGCTATCGCCCCGGCCGCAACAACATCTATGCGATTCGCAATGGAGGCGGCCTGTCCGTGCGCTACGCGGACTTCCTCGCCAACCGGCTCGTGCTGCGCCCGCACAATCTTGCATTCCCCGTCGAACTGCTGGAGATCCCGCCAGGCCAGGGCCCGGCGGATCTGATCGCGGGCCGCGTCGCCCTCATTTTGAACGAGGTCTGAAACTGACCGTCGTCTGTTCTCAGGGGGTTACTTCCACGGCGTGTACTTCAGGGCCGCTCCGTCTGAATTGGAATCGCACGCTCCACACGCTGGCCACATCACGGCCGTCCTTTTGCGCGGGTGTGAATCGCCACCTGCGCGCCGCATCGAGAGCCTTGGCCGTGAAATATCGGCTCCTCCCGCCCGCTTCGAGGCGCGCATTCTCGACCGCCCCGGACGCACTCACGTTCACGCGGATCGCGACATCCACCTTCCCGTGAATACTACGGTTCGCACTTGCGGAAACTTCCGGCATTACCCGCTCGGCCACTTCTCCTTTGACGGTTCCATTGCTGCTCTGCGGCTTTTGATCGGAGGGCGGCGGAGCAGGGGCCGGTGTGACCGCCTGTGCCGGGGCCTGCACTGCCTGTGCAGAAGGCGGCGCGGAATGGGATGGCTGCTGCGACGGATGCGATCGCATCATCGCATATACGATTACGGCCAGAACAACCAGGATGGCCGCCCCGATCGCCAGCATGCGCGTCTTGTTTGGGGCTTCGTCAGCCGGCTCATGCATGGCGTTCACCGCTGGCGCCGCAAGATCCATCTCGTTGGTTGGCTCCTGGAGCGAAGGCGACGGGTTGAGCAGCGCCCTGATGCCGGCCGTCGTAGCGCGCCGGGTCGCATCGTAGCGGAGACAGGCAACCACAATGGCTGCAAATGGCTCGGGAATTTCGGCGGGCACGGCGGGATCGCGCCGCGTCGCGCGGTCCCATGATGGTGCATGCTGGGTGAGAGCCTCGGCCAGCGTCACGCCCAGCGACCACACGTCGGATGCAGGCAGGATCGTTCCGGATTCCAGTTCCGGGGCATCGTAGTTCTGCAGCTCCCGCTGCGGCCTGGGGATGGCCCCGGCGCGCCGCAAACTCTCGATTGGAAGCTTCAGCCGGTCGCCCGCAACCATGATGTTCGCCGGCTTGATGCGGCCGTGTACCAGGCCCCGGCTATGAAGGTGGGCCAGCGCATCGAGAACAGGTACAAGCATCTCCCGTGCTTCGACGGTGGAAAGCGGACGCTCCGGAATTACTTGGGCGAGCGACTCCTCCGCGTACTCGGTGACCACGTACAGCACTTCCACGCCGCCGACGTCGGCGCGCCCACTGTCGAAAATGCGCATGAGATGGGGATGAGAAAGCGTGGCGGCCTGCTTCCAATCGCGCAGGCGCGCTTCCGCATCTTCCGCCGCTACCAGCCGGATGACCGCGCGCTGATGTGAATCTCCGTCGAGTTCGGTGCGGAAAACGCCCGCCTGCTCCGAGTTGCCCAGCAACTCCAGCAGGGGGAATCTGCCGTCAATGATTCGACCGACCCAGTCATTTCGAGTTACAGCAGAGTTCATCACCTCGAACATTTTAGTGCACCCGGGCAGCTGGAGATTTCATCAGGCGGTGCGAGGCGCAGCCACAGAATCCGCGCTTGCATCTTGCAGGTGGAACCGCGCAGCATATCCGACCGCGGGTAGCTGGAGCATTTACTGATTCTTGCTCAACTGCCGGTAATAATCGGCAACCGAGTCCTGGTATCCCTCCGGTATAGCGTGCGGCTTGCCCGCGCGCGATTCCTGCCCTGCCGATGCGCGCCGTTGCAATGCAAGCTCCAGCCGGTCGATCGATCCCAGCACTTCGCGGTGCATCTGGTCCACAACTTCGGGGTTCCCGGGAAAGCGCCGCGGATCGAGATTCTGCATTTTCCGCGCGAGTTCCTGAGCTTCCCTGGCCGCCTCCGGATCGTCTTTCACCATCTGCCGAAGTTGATTCAGTTCGCGCAATTCCTGTTGGAAAGTGCGCTCCGTATCTGCTGAACCGGCCGAGGGATCATCGGAGGCTGGCTGCCCGCGCGGGCCATAGCTATTATTCCCCGTGTTGATGTTGCCCCACACTGTGCTGTCGGCCCCCTGGCCGCCGTTGCGCGTGTCCTGGCGCGGGCCGCCCACATCGCCGGAACTGGCCCGCGCATTTCCCCCGCGCCGATCGGACCCGCCGCCGGCTTGCGCCCCTCCGTCCCGGCTCAGTTGCTGATTGGCCTGCCACTGCCCTGGTTGTGAGCCCTGGCCGTGGGGCTGGCCGGCGGCCGGGTTCCCGGCTTGACCGTTCTGTTTGCCATCGCGCCCTTGCCCGCGTGTCATGGATTCAACCTGGTTGCGTAGTCGCTCGACCGCATCGAGCGCGGCTGCCTGGTCGGCCTGCCCGGGTTGACTTCCTGTCCCGCGCTGGCCGTCCTTCTCCTCGTTCATGGCCTGCTGCGCCTGCTGCAATTGCTGTTTCAACTTGTCGAGCCCCTGCGCTATCTGTTCCTCGGTGCCGTTGGCATTGGGGTTGATTCCGCGGCGCAGCCAATCCGCGGTGCGCTGCGTGTGGTTGTCGAGATCGGAATTGTCCATCTCCGTCAGCGCGTCACGCAATTGTTTCGCAACCCCCGGCTGGTTGGGAGCCAGTTGGTGCGCGCCGTCGCGCATGTTCTTCTCCAGCCTGGACAGATCGTCGGACAGTTGCTGCCGGTCCTGCGCCAGCCGGTCGCGCTCGCGAATGCGTGCCATGGTATTGGTCAGGTCGGTTGGAGAGCTGTTCTGCTGCTGGCCGGCGAGTTTGTCGATGCGCTCCGACTGCGCCCGCTCCTCGTTCTTCAGGCGCGATGCCTCGCGCGAAAAGGAATCCACCTTGCCCGATGCCAGTTGCTGCTGTGTGCCTCCCAGAAGATTCTCCGCCTGCCGCAGTTGTTCGGCGGCCTGGCGCGCGGCCTGCGGATCGGGCTGTGCACCGCTGCTGCGTTTCATGGCGTCCGCGGCCTGCTGCATGCGCCGCAACGCCTGCTGCACGCGCGGATCGGCGTGATCCTGCTGCCGGGGCGACCCGGACTGCCCCTGCGACCCGGACTGTGCGGAAGAGGATCCACTCGATCCATTCGATGAACTCGATCCCTGCTGGCCCTGCTGGCCTTGCTGTCCCTGCTGGCCTTGCTGTCCGTTGCGAGCCATCTCCTCCATCTGTCGCTGCAGCTGCTCGGCCTCGCGGCGCAGCATCTCCTGCTGCCAGCGTTGTTCGAATGTCTGCTGTGCGTTGCGCTGGTTGGCTTGCTCTTCCTGGCGCTTGGCCAGCGCATCGAGTTTGGCCAGCGCATCCTCTACCTCTTTGGCGCGCTGCTCGGCCGGAGACACGCTCTGCGCGGTTTCATACTGGTTCTTTTCCGTGTCCAGTTCAAGATCGAACAGGCTGGCCAGGTCGCGGCCCGCATTGGCGCCGCCCCCGCCGCCGCCGCTCTGGCCGAAGGCCACCTGGATCTTGCGGAACGTCGCCTCGGCGCGCAGCAGCGCCTGCAGGGCTTTCTGCTCCAAGGGAAGGGCGTCCTTCCATTGCGTGGCTTTCAGCTTGTCGGCGGAGGGAGACATCGTTTCCGCCGCGTCCTGCATGTCCTTGTCGAAAGAAGAGAACTCCTCGGTGGCCGCGGAAAGATCGCGGCTCTGGATGCGCGCCGACAGCGCCAGCACCTGGTCGCGCAGCTTTTGTTGCGCATCCGATAGAAACTTTCCTGCCACGGCCTGGTCCTTGGGCGTGGCCGCCTTGTCATTCTGCTGCTTCCAGGTGGCCGCGATTAATTCCTTTTCGCGCTTGGAAATTTCCGTCTGGTTGTTTGCGCCCCCTCCCCCGCCGCCGCCTCCGCTCTGTTGCGACTGCGAGAACTCGCGCTCGAACGGGTCCACCTGGATAAACGAGATATCGGTGTGTGCCTCGGCATGGCCGTCCTTGGCGCTGGCATACACGCTTACCACGTCCCCGGGCACGAGCTTCAGGTCTTCCAGCGCCAGGGTGTGCGATCCGTCCGCGTTCTTGGCGCCCGGCTTGGGCAACAGGGCGACGGATTTTTCCGGCCCCCCGTTCACCGAGTAATTCAGGTGGACATCATTGAGGCCGAACTGATCCGCCGCCTTCACCCCCATCGTGACCTCCTCGATGGGGCTGGCGCGATAATCCCCGCGCGGGCGGTCCAGCGAAACCTCCGGCGGCTGCGCCTTGTCGGTGGCGATGAAGTAGTCTTCCGAGAGCCTCACCGGCTGCCCATCGTCGAGCGCGGCCACATGATAGGCTCCGTCCTTGTCCATGTGCACCGTGCCGCGATAGTGATTCCCGTTGCCCCCGGAGAGATGTATCGCCTGCCCATCGTCGAGCACCAGTTGCCCGTTGTTGAGCGGATGGTCCATGGAGATTTCAAGTTCCGCGTCGGTGCCCTCGATGGCGCGCAGATCGCCCGAATGCTCTTCTGTGACCGGCTTCATGCCGGTCCACCTGGGATAGTGATACGTAACGTGAATTGCTTTGACCGTCGGCAGATCGAGCACCCGCAGCGTGTAATGCTGCGACTCCAGCGGACCGGCCGCCACATAGTACTCCACGTTTTCCGGCAAGCCGGCCAGAACGAATTGATAATTGGCCGCCCCCCCGGCGAACGGCTGCGCTTGCATCGCCACCGGTTCCCATCGATGTGCGCTCTGATAGCGCGCGTAGAGTTGCGCCTTACCCGGCTGCATCCCCGTAACCTGCGCAGTGATCAACTGGTCGCTGTTGCGCCGCACCGCGATGTTTCCCGGCGTGACGGAAATCGAATAGAAGAGATTCTTCGGCGGCCCCGTCCACAGCAGCGACGCGCCGTAGCCGAGATAACCGGGACCCGCCGCGATCATCCACACCAGCACCACCAGGCATGCCGCGCCCACCCCGCCCAGCGCAAACAGGCGATTGTCTTCCACCAGCATTTTGGGTTGCGCGTACTGCGTGAACGATAGGGTGTCCCGCGCCAGCAATTCGAGAAATGGGTCGCCGCCCGCGCGCTGCTTCTCATGGAAAGTCGTCAGGCGCTGCTCCAGTTCGGGATTGGCGGCCTCCGCCTTGTGCACGGCGCGTTCGCGCGTAAGCCGGACCAGCGGCAGAGCAATGCCCAGCGCGGCCGCCGCCGCCAGCGCCAAGAACAGCGCCACCCGCGCCCCGCTGACGCCCGCCCCCGGAAAAGCAAACCGGTTCAACAGCAACACCAGCGCAACCGTCGTGACCAGCGCCGTGCCGGTGAAGATGGCGGCGCCGCGCATCCATGCGCCCAGCCGCAGCCTCTGCTGTATCTGCGCAATATAGGAATTGAGCTCGCTCTGCTTGCTCATATTTCCTCCCGCTCCATGCCCATGTAACGGCTTGCGAACGCTGTCTCCGCAAGCGCTGTAATGAATGCCAGCAGCATCACGTACCACCACAGGCTTACAGGTCGATATCTTTCTTCCCCGGTGGCCGCCGGTTCGGCTTGCGAAGTGCCGGTTCCGCCGCTGCCGCTCCACAGCCGCTGCACGTCTTCGGCCATGGGCTGCAAATCCGATTCCCTCCGGTCGGGATTCACTCCGATCACCATGTCGCGTCCATTCGCCAAACGCACCTGGTAGAATCCAGCGCGCTCAAGGCGAAGGGTCTGCGCGTTCCGCGCCTCGGTAAGCGAAAGCAGCCTGCGTCCGTCGGGGCCGATCACTTCCACGCTTCCCTGCCCTGCCGCGGCGTTTCCTTGTGGCCGCAGTTGCACGTACGAGTCAACCATCCGCGCCCCGCCCAGTCGCTCCGTTCCCGACAAATACCGCGCCGCGCGATCGACAAACGCAACAAACACGGGATGCAGCGGGAAGTCGTTGGTCAGGTTCTCCAGGCCGGATGCGAGCAACAGAACGTGACCCAGGCCCGCCTGCTTGTCAAGAATCAGCGGGGTTCCATCGCTGAGCCGCGCGGCCACGTGCGCGCCTTTTGGATCGACCAGCACTGCGTAGAACACCTTGGTTTCCGCCCATCCACCGTTGTCGCGGCCGGGGTGCTCGTCGAGCAGCGCCGGGTGGGCAAAATCCACTTCGCCGATCGAGGCCGAAGCGCCGCTCTGCGTCTCCGCGGCGGCGCGCACGTAATCGCGCGTTCCAGTCACGTCGCCTTCCCACACGGGAATATGCCCGCGCCGCGCGGCTTCGGTCCCCAGCGCGATGAATACGTCGCCGCCCTTGGCGACATACTGATCCAGCGCATGCTCGAAAATCGCCGGCAGCGACACGCTGTCAGACAGCACTACGAATGCAAACCGCGAGGGATCGAAGTCGGTGGCCTGCTCCTGCGCCACCGGCTGCAAAACGAACGACGACCCCGCCGCGGCCTTGAGCGCCGCACCAAAATAGACCGCCGATCGCGTATCGCTTCCCGCGTGCACGAACAGCACGCGTTGGGGATCGGAGCGCCGCACCGCGAACACGCCGGCGTCGTCCGCGGGCAGGGCATCCCCGCCGTCCATGCGCACCTCGCAGCGATTGAAACCGTAATTCACATCGAGGGGCGTAAACTCCACCGTGGCGCGCCCGTTGGCCGGCACATCCACTCTCCTGGTCGCCAGCGTCTTGCCGTTTACCACCAGGCTTACCACCTTGGTTGCCGCGGGCGTGCCGAAACCAGCGACCACGGCGCGCACCCGCGAATGATGCGGGTCTTTGGGATCCGACAGGTCCGCGGGCGCATCGATGCTCTCCACCGTCCAGTTGGGTGCCGGAGCGCCATTCGAAACTGCGTGCAGCGTGAGGGTGGCGCTGGCCGGCAGCACCAGGTCAGCGAAGTTAGCCGGCATGGCGGTGCGCTGCATGTCGCTGTAGAGGTGGACATCGATGGGCATGCGCATCGTTTCCGCCAGGGCGCGAACCGCGCGGCCCAGGTCGCCGAAGCTGGCGTGTCCGTCGCCGGGCTGAACACCCTCGAGCGCCGCATGCAACTGGGCGCTGTCGGAGATGGGCTGGGTCAGAATCTGAAGCTGACCGCCCAGGGCCATGATCTGCGCTTGCTGCGAGTTCGGCTTGGCCGCCAGTTGCGTAAGTGCGCGCTGCTTCGCATCGGCGAATCGCGTTCCCGCGCGCATGCTGAACGAATTATCCAGCACGATCAGGAGCAGCCGCCCATTCGTATTCGCCGCGACCCTCCGCACAAACGGATTGGCAAACGCCAGCACCACGAGCAGCACCAGCGCCGCGCGCAGCGCCAGCAGGACGAGATGCTTCAAGCGATGATGGCGCGTGGAGCTCTGGATGCCGCGCTCGAAGAACATCAGCGAGCTGACCGGCCGCGGCACCGTGACATGACGGCGCAGCAGATGCACGAACACCGGCACGCCCAGCGCGATCACGCCGCCCAGAAACCACGGAGCCAGAAAGCCCATCAGTTCCGCTCCTTTCTGAGCGCGAGATAGCTGCGCAGCGCGGCGTCGAGGGGCCGGTCGGTCACCAGCAGTTCATAATCCATGCCGGCCGCGCGCGTGCGCGAACGGAGCGCTTCAATGTGCGCGTCGATCTTGGCGCGATACGAGGTCCGCGCATATTCCGGCACCACTTCGATCTTCTGATCGGTCTCCAGATCGACGAGAATGGCGGAACTCTTAAGCACCGGCCGTATCTCCTCGGGATCGAGAATATGGAACAGCACCACCTCGTTGCCGCGATAACGCAGCGGCTCGATGGTGCGCACAATGGTCTCCGGATCCTCGTAGAAATCCGAGATCACGATGGCAATGCCGCGCCGGTGCAGCAGTTCCTGAAAATGATGCAGCGGCCTGGCGAAGTCCGTGCGCGCGTGCGGCTCGGCGCGTTCCAGCCCGGCAAACAGGCGCGCCAGCTGGCCGGGCCTCGTCGATGGCCGGATCACGTCGCGCACCTTTTCATCAAAAACAATCAGGCCGGCCGCGTCCCGCTGGTTATGGATGGCGAGATAGAAGAGCGACGCCGCGATGAAGCGCGCATAATCCATCTTTTTGATTGGCCCGCCCAGCGAAAGGTCCTGATCGTCGGGGTATCGCGACGGCCCGGAGGTGTACTCCATCGAGTTGCTCGCGTCCAGCAGCACGGTAAGCTGGCTGTTGGTCTCGCCGCGATAGCGCTTCAGATAGCAGCGTTCGGTGCGTGCAAATAAATTCCAGTCCACATGGCGCAGGTCGTCCCCCGGCGTGTAGGCGCGGTACTCCGCGAACTCCTGGCTGAATCCAAAATCCGGCGAGCGGTGCAGGCCGGCGACAAAGCCGTCCACTACCGTCTTCGCCACCAGGTCCAGCGAGGAGATCCCAGACAGCACTGCGGGTTGGAGAAAACGCTGCAACTAGATCTCCCTGGGCCGCGGCACGGCCGCAATCAGGCGGTTGAGAACTTCGTCGCTGTCGATCGAGTCGGACTCGGCGTGGAAGTTCAGCAGGATGCGATGACGCAGCACCGGCACGGTCACGGAAGTGACGTCGTCGTAGGTCACGTGGTAGCGCTTCCGCGACAGCGCTCGCGCCTTGCCTGCCAGCACGATGAACTGCGCGGCGCGAATGCTGCCTCCATAGTTCACATACTTCTTCACGAAGTCCGGCGCGCCGCCGTCTTCGGGCCGCGTGGCCCGTACCAGGCTTACCACGTAACGCGCCAGGGACTCGGCGATGGGCACCATGCGCACCAGTTGCTGGAAATCGAGCAACTCCTCGGCCGATGTCACCGGCTCGATTTTTACGGCGCGGTTGATGGTCGTCTGGTCCACCACCTGCAACTCGTCCTCCACGCTCAGGTAGCCCAGTTTGGCATTGAACAGAAAGCGGTCCAGCTGCGCCTCGGGCAGCGGATACGTGCCTTCCAATTCAATGGGGTTCTGCGTCGCCAGCACAAAGAACGGCTCCGGCAAGGAGTAGATATGCCCGCGCACTGTGCACGAATGCTCCTGCATGGCTTCCAGCAGCGCGGACTGCGTCTTGGGCGGCGTGCGGTTGATTTCATCGGCCAGGATCACATTGCCGAAGATCGGCCCTTCCACGAACGTCCACTTGCGATGGCCGGTGGAAAGGTCTTCTTCAATGATGTCGGTCCCGGTGATGTCGGATGGCATCAGGTCGGGCGTGAACTGGATGCGCCGGAAACGCAGGCCCAGCGCGTCGGCGAGCGTGCGCACCATCAGCGTCTTGGCGGTGCCGGGCATGCCCGTCACCAGGCAATGGCCGCCGACAAACAGCGCTATCAGCATCTGCTCCAGCACCTCCTGCTGACCCACGATCACCTGGCGGACCTGGTTCATGATGCCTTCCCGCACCTCGTGGAACCGGTCGATGCGCTGTTGCAGTTCGACCGCGTCCTTGTCGAATTCGTAAACTGAAGCCATCCGGGTGATCCTTCCTCGTGTTTTCTTGTTCGCTTTCTTTTCAGTTGGCCTTTGATGGTTCCTGCAATTCCAGCAACAGCTTTTGCGCGGGCCTGTATCCGGGAGCGGTCTCGAGCGCGGCCAGCACGCTTTCCTGCGCCTTGTCTTTCTGCCCCGCGGCCAGGTACGCCTGGGCCAGCTTGAATTCCGCGCCCGCCTTATCGACGGGATGCGATGCCACCACCGCGTTGTACTCGCGGACCGCGCCCGGGAACTGCTTTTGCGCATAGAGCAGGTCCCCAAGGCGCCGGTGCAATTCCTCGTCCTTCACGGGGTAAATGTAGTTCAGCCGTTCCAGCGTGGCCGCCGCTTCCGCATGTTGGCCGCCCGCCTCCTGCAATGCCGCCAGGCGCTTCAGCAGCTCGGGCGCCTGTCCGCCGTGATGCATATACGCCGCCAGCACTTCCGATTCCTTGCCGGAATTTCCTTGCGCTCTGGCGGCATCGGCGATCAACTGGTACGCGTTCGCATCGCCCACGTACTCGGGGTAAATCTCCACCACCGCCGGACCGTCCCGCAGAACTGCATCGTACTGCTTCTGCCGGGCCGCTGCCACGAGAGCTTTCAACCGGTCGCGCCACGTGTCAAAATGCGCGGCTTCGCCGCCATACCTGCGATCCATCCACGCCAGGTACTGCTTGTCGAATTCTTCCGACGGCAATCCCAGGTTCTGCTGGATGGCCTCGGGCGTGGTCTTCAATTGCGCATAGGAGTGCACCATCTCCAGCAGTTTGCCCTCGCCCCATTTCTCCTCGACAAAGTCGCAGATGCTGCCGGCCTGGAAATAGGACACCATCACCTGGGCGGGATAATCGGGATACACGAATCCGCGATCGAGGCGCGCCACGGGCAGCAGTTTCTTGTCGCGGATTGCCGCCAGCACCTCAGGGGTAGGCTGGTTCTTCCACTCCGGCGAGTGCTTCCCTTCCTCGTGCACCGCGAGGCCCTCGGTGAACCAGCGCGGCACGCGGAAATTGGTCGCGGTAAGAATGAAGACGTGGCTCATCTCGTGCCACAGTGTGGATCCCCAATTGAAGTCGCCAGGCTTGCGCGCCGAGGGGCTGTCCATCGCCACCACCTCGCCAAACGTCACGCCCAGCGCGCCCAGCCCCGGCATCCCCATGGTTCGCACCGCGAAGTCTTCGTGATCCGGGTAGACCTCCAGCTGCACCGGGCCGGGAAGCTTCATGCGGTATTTTTTCTCGTAAGTGGCGAGAATGGTATGCACCTCCGCCTGCATGTAGGGCAGCAGAAGGTCCGATTCGTTCTTGTTCAGCTTCAGAATGGCGGCGCCGTCCCGCGTGGTTACAAAATTCTTGTAGCTGTCCAGCAGGCGCAGGCTGTTCACCGTGGCCGCATCGCGATAGCCGTTCTCATAACTCAGCTGCAGCTCTTTGTAGGGCTCCTGCTCTTGGCCCAGGCGCATCAGCTCTATTCCCAGCGCGGAATGCGCTGGCCACAGGCGAGGATCGGCCTCGATGGCACGGCGGTACCAGGTGACGGCATCCTGGAAGCGGTAATGCAGTTCGAGCTGATGCGCCACCCGCGCGTAGCCTTCGCCGTAATGCGGATTCACGGCGCTCATCTTCGCGATCCAGGCGTCAGGCGAGCGATTCGCGAGCAGATCGAGCGCGGCATGAATGGCCATCGCATCCAGCGCATCGTCTTCGAGCGCGATCGCTTTATCGGCCTCGGCGGCAGCCATGTCCCGATCGTCATTGGCCAGCGCCAAGTCGGCGAGCAGCTCATGCGCCTCAGCCAGTTTGGGATCGAGCGAAAGCGCTCTCAGCGCATACTCGGTGGCCTTGCCGCTGAAGCTCTCTGCGGAAACGCTGGCCAAGCCGACGTAAGCTTTCGCGTTCGACGGATCCTTGGCCAAAGCTTCGCGAAACAGGTCCGCCGCCTCGCCATCGTTGAATCGCTCGTGCAGCAGCATGCCCCAGCGAACCTTGTAGAGCGGCCTGGCATTTTCTCCTTGTGCGGCAAGGCGGAACTGCTCGTTGGCCTGCTCCCATTGTTCGCGCCCCCACAAGCCCTCGGCGCGCGCGTACGCATCGCCGCTGCGCGCCAGGCTCTCAAAGCAGGCTTGTGCCTCCGCGCTGTGGCCGTGCTTGCGCTGCGCCCAGCAGTCCACAGGCGAAGCCGCCCGCGCGCCCGCCGCAATCGTGAGCAAAAGGCCGGCCATGAGCGCGCGTCTCACTTGTCCAGCTCCTGCTGCACCCTGGCCAGAGCGACCAGGGCGGCGGTCAACTGCTGCTTATAGTCCGCGGGATCCATGGCGGCCTTCTGATATTTCAGCGTGTCGATCTTCTGCTCCAGTTGCTCCTTCTTCTCCAACAGGGCGCGCCTGGCCGGATCGTTGCCGGCCTGGAGACTCCCGCCCAGGCGAAGCACCGTGAGACTGGCCATAAGCTGGCCCTGCCCGTTGCCCGCATCACGCACCGGCTCGCCCCGGCCCACATCGTCGAAGACTGCGTGCTCCGTAGCCAGCCGCTTCTGCGCGTCGTAAAACGCTGCCGTCTTTTTTGTGGCGTAGCTGAATGCTTCCATGGCGCTGACCGAATCGCTCTTATCGGTGTCGGCCGCGGGATCCTGGAGGGCTTCCACCCAGTAGCGCGCAAACACCGTGGCGTTCTTCTCGGTGCCCGATTTGGTTGCGGCGACCACCGCCCGGCCCGGCCGTTCCAATGCCGCCACCGAGCCGCCGCTCGCGCTGGTAGTGTTGACCACCAGCTGACGCCGCGCGGCGATGCGGTCGCACAGCTCGGCAATCTGGGCGGCCGTAAGGTCGGGCCCCACAAAGTTGAATTTGTATTCCACGCCGTCGAAAGAACCGTGACCGATGAGGATCAGCACGAAGTCGTCTTCCGCCTTTGCATCGCGCGCCACCTCTCCCACCGTTTCGCGGAACCTGGCCGCGGTGGCCTGCGCCCCGCTCAGCGTGAACACATGCGCGGTTTCTCCCGCGGTCTTGAATGCACGGTCCAGATCCTTTGCCGCGGCGGTGAAGCGCTGGTCGTAATCCGGCTCGCCGCCCAGGCCCGCGACGATCACGTAGTAGGTGGCCGCGCGCGCCTGCCACGCGCACAACAGCATCGCCGCCAGCATCCACGCGCGCTTCATACCACACCCCACTTGCGGCGCAGCAGCCACTCCCCTGCGGGAAGCCCGATCAGCAACGCAAACACGATGGGCATATCCCACAGCTCCTTGGTGCTGCGCACCGAGATGCCGGCATCGGAATAGGAAATGTCGCGAGGCAGGTTTCTCAGGTCGCCCGGTTTCCAGTAGCGCCCCCCCGTTTGTGACGCGAGCAGTTCCAGCAGCCGGCGGTTCTGCTCGGTGTGAAAATTCTCCGCCACGCCATCCTCGCGCTGGAACGTCACCACATCCCGCCCCAGTTCCTGCGGCTGGCCGCCGGGGGTTTCCGCGGAGATCTCGGCAAGATAGGCGCCGGGCTTCTCCGCGGTCCAATCCGCCTGGTAAGCGCCGGGCGTGTCCTGGGTGGGCGCCAGGTCGAGAAAAGCATTCACCCCCTCAGGTCCCACGATGTGCGCGGTCACATGGGCGTCCGCGGCCGGTTGGAACTGCCGGTCCTCCACCTGCGCCGTAACTCGCATGTGCCCATCGTCCATCAGAATCCGCGCGGGCATCGAAGCCGACACAGGGCCGGGAGTATCGGCCACCAGCCAGCGCAGAAGCTGGCGCCAGAAGGTGTCGTGCGAGGGGTCGCCCAGGGCTTCGCTCATCTGCCAGCGCCAGGTGCCGCCGGTGGCCATCACGGCGGTGCGCCCGTGGCCGTAGTTCTGGGTGATGAGCAAAGGCAGCTTGCGGCGGCCCGCGTTCATGCTGGCCAGAACCGTCGCGCCGGGCTTGGGCGCGCCGGGATCCTCGTAGTCGGCAAGGTAGGTGAGCTTGCGCCACCGCTCCGCGTTCTTTTCCGGATCGTCTAGTAGTCGCGTGATCGGCGAGTCGACACCCGCGGCCGTCAGCTCGACCGTCGCCGGATTGCGATGGAAGTTGTTGCGTCCCTGGGGAAGAAACGTGGGCAACAGCTCATTCAGGCTCGACGCCGCCCAGCCCCCGTCGCTGAGCGAAGCACGCCCCCCGAGAAAGAGAATGCCGCCGCCCCGCCGGTCCACGTATTCGCGCAACAGCTCCTGCTGCAGCGGCGTGAAGTATTCCGCGTCCACTGAGCCGATGATGATCCCCGCATAGCCAAAAAGATCTTCAGGACGAACCGGGAACCCGTTCGCCAGGTCGTCGGGATTGCTGATGCCCTGGCGGTAAATCTTGTTCTCGCTGGTGCGCAGCATGGAGACGACCTGGATGGTGGGATCGTCATCCTCGGCGCGGCGGATGAACTTGAACTCCCAGCGCGGCTCGCCCTCGATATACAAAATGCGGCGCTTGGTGTCGCTCACCACAAGGGGCCGGGAGATCGCGTTATTCGACAGGTTCTCTTCGCCATCCATCGCATCCACGCCGAAAGAGATGCCCTTGGCGCCCGCCGCACCGGCAGGAAAAAACAAGGTCTCCGCCTGCACCCGCCCGTCGGGCCCGAAGGTGATTTCGCGGGAGGCCAGCATCTTGCTGCCGTCCCGCACAGTCAGCGTCGCTTTCCGGCCCACGTAGCCGTGCTGGGTCAAGGTGACGGTGGCCGCCACGCGCGTTCCGGCGAATGCTTTTTCCGCCACGCCCACGTCCTCGATCTCCACGTCATGCGCCAGTTCTTCCCGTCCGAAGCCCACCGTATGCACGGGGATGCGGCGATTGCGCAGGGCCTGCAGGGCGTCCGGGGCAATGCCGGAACCTCCCAGCCCGGTCGAATTCTGGCTGCCGTCGCTCATCAGCACGATGGCGCCCAGGGGCAGGTCGGAGGTGTCGGCGAGCAGTTGCTTCAGGCCGTCGTCCAGGTGGGTGGCCGGACCGTTGGGCGCAATGCCCTGGGTGCCGTCGGCGCGACGCAGGTCGCGGTCGATGCGGTAAATCCGGGTTTGAAATCGCTTCTCCAGTCCCGCCAGCAAGCCCCCGTTGAGCGCCGCGATCGCCGCCGCCTCGCGCGTCGGGCCGGTGCGGCCGTCGCCGCCATTCCCATCGGCCATGGCCATGCTGCGCGAGTCGTCTACCGCCACCGCGATGATGTTCTGTTGCGAGCTCAGTTCGCCGATGGTGACTGCCGGCTGCCAGAGAAGCAGCAACAGCACCGCCAGCGTGCCCGATTGCAGGCCCCAAATCACCCAGGCGCGCCAGCCGCGCATCTTCGGGCTCGCATCGCGGAATCGCCGCCGAATCAGCAGCGCCAGTCCGCCGGAGACCGCCACGATGAAGAGCGGCAGCAGCCACGCCGGCCACGCGCTCAGCAGCACGTAGCGCCCTCTCGTAAACACCGTCAGCGGGTACTTGAACAGAAACTGGAACATGCACGTCCGCAACGTGACTGGGTTGAAGAGCGTTGAAGTCTCCGCGCCTCCTGGTACGGGGAAAGCGCGGGGGAAGGCTGGGAAAGGGCAGGCGCTTCAGCCGTGCCGTAAACGTCTGAAATTCAATTCGGGCTTTAGCCTCCGAGGGATCTCTCCCGGGCGGTTTCGCCTTTCAATAGGACCTCTTCCGCAGCCTCAAAATCCGTGCCGGATCGGTTTCGGGGCCCCTGGCTCAATGCGTCATGCCGTACAGGATGTAGTCCAGCCCCACGCGAAACGCCATGGAAGCAAACGTCTCCGGGTAATTCGGATCGTCGGCCCACTCCCACGCGTCGCCGAGGTGCATGTTGTGGCAAATGGCCACCATGATCCGTCCCTTGTCGTCGCGAATGGCGCGCCACTTGGGCTGGTACCCGTCCTTCTCATATGTGCGCCCGCTCCAGACGTACTGCTCACCCGGGATTTGCATTTTATCGTCCACGTCGTAGAGCGTGTGGAAGATTTCGTCGCCGCTCTCCAGGTCCTCGATGGGGCGATCGGGCAGCACCTGGCGCATTCCGTTCATGAAGTTTTCCCAGTCCTCCGTGCCGTGAAAATCGTCCACCATCAGGAATCCGCCCTTGAGCAGGTATTCACGCAGGCGCTTCGCCTGCGCATCGGAAAAGCTCCAGGTCTGCACCTGCACGGCATAGATCCAGGGGTAATTAAAGATCTCGTTGGAGTCCAGAGTCACCACCTGTTCGGTGGGGCGGCCGTCTATACGGGTGAGCCGGTGCATGGCGATGAGGAACTGGCGGTCCGCTTTGGGATAGTCGCGCGACCAGGAGGGGCCCCAGAAACCGTGGTGACTTCCCCAAACCCCTACGCCTCCCATGGCGCCCGAGCTGGTAGAGTAGGCCAGCCGCGACCAGTAGAACTCGGCCTTCACATTGGCGGGAGAGTCGTCATTGCCGAAGCCAAAATCCGCCGTCCGCTGGTAGGCCCACACTCCCGCGCAGCAGGCCGCCACGACTGCCGGGATTGCCAACCGGGAGAATCTCATGGATCTCACCGATCTCATGGAGAGGACCTCCGCGACGGGGAAGTGCGCAAGAATACCCCAAACGCCCTGAAACGCTTGCCCGTTAGACGGAGGGCCACTGGACTTGGTTGCAGTCGTTGGCCCCGGCATTCGGGCTGCTTGTCACCGGTCCCGCCAACCCCGTGGTTGGTGCTCGTTGGACTGACCTTGTCCCAACAATACCCGCGTGAGAGCATGCAGGTACAGCCTGCGGGGCGGGAGGCATAGAAATTGAACCGGCGCAGTCTCCTGAAGCTCGGCGGAATGGCGCTGGCGGGGTCCGGCCTGAAACCAATCACCGCCCCGGCGCAAACCGCGGCGGCCACTCCGGCATCCCCCGCCCATGAAACCAAGGCCGATTACACCCTGCGCATTGCCCCCGTAACGGTCGAGCTCGACCGCTCCCACATCCTTTCTACGACGGGCTACAACGGAATTGCACCAGGACCGGTGCTGCGCATGCGCGAGGGCCGGGCGGTGACGGTGGAGGTCATCAACGATACCGACACCCCGGAACTGGTTCACTGGCACGGCATGCTGATCCCCTCCGAGGTTGACGGCACCGAGGAGGAGGGCTCGCCCCTGGTTCCTCCCCACGGCCGGCACCGGTTTCAGCTCACGCCCAGCCCGGCCGGCAGCCGCTGGTACCACTCCCATGCGATGGCCATGGACGACCTGCACAAGGGCGCCTATACGGGGCAGTTCGGCTTCGTGTTCGTGGACGGCGCCAACGGTCAGATTCAGGATGGGGGCCACTACGACCAGGAGCTTTTCCTGGCGCTCCGCGACTGGGAGCCCTTCTTTACCGGAACCATGGACGACATGGACGACGACACCCATGACGGGCCGCTTCTCGAAAGGCCGCCGGTGATGAACACCGATCCCGACGGCCTGGAAGTGGGCTCTATCACCTACTCCATCAACGACAAGTCCCTGGGGTCCGGCGAGCCCATCCGGGTGCGCGAGGGCCAGCGTCTCCTCATCCATTTCCTCAACGCCAGCGCCATCGAGAACCGGCGCGTCGCCCTCGCCGGGCACAAAATGAAGGTGATTGCCATGGACGGCAACCCGGTTCCCACGCCGCAGACACTGGACTCGGTCTTCCTGGGAGCCGGCGAGCGGATCGACGTTGTCGTGGAGATGAACCAGCCCGGGGTCTGGATCCTGGGGTCGACAGAAAAACTGGTCCGCGAATCGGGAATGGGCGTGGTGGTGGAGTACGCCGGGCAGCACCGCCCGCCGCAGTGGGTCGACCCGCCCCGCTTCCGCTGGGACTACACTATCTTCGGCAGCCAGGCCTCAAGCTCCCCGGCTCCCGAGCAGAACATCGACCTCGTTTTTGAAAAAATTCCGGGCGGTGCAGGCAAATTCAACCTGTGGCTGGTGAACGGCAAGCCCTACCCGCACGAGCGCGAATTCGTGCTCCAGAAGGGCGTACGCTACCGCCTCACCATGCGCAACCGCACCGACGACGCGCACCCCATGCACCTGCACCGCCACCTGTGGGAAGTCGTCGAGGTCAACGGCAAAACCACCGCCGGGCTGATGAAGGACACGGTGGTCGTGCCCTACTTCGGCCGCGCCGTGGTCGACTTCACCGCCGACCAGCCCGGGCTCTCGCTCTTCCACTGCCATATCCAGCAGCACATGGACTACGGTTTCAAGGCGCTGTTCCGCTACGCCTGATAGCATCCGCCCGACCCAAAGCCCAATGCATGAGCAACGCCCCAACGAGCAACAACGCCTGCGGTGTGGTGCGATGCAGCCTGGCGGGCGAAAAATCGGCAGGGGTGCGAGTAGGCGGTGATCCTCCCGCATTGACCTCTCGCGCTGTCATCCTGAGCGGAGCGAAGCGGAGTCGAAGGATCTGCCCTGAAAATTAAGCTGCCTCCGGAGTGAGTGTGACCTGCAGGCCGAGATGTTCCAGCCTGCGCACGTGGAAGCGAATGAGTTGCTTGGCACGTAGGTGATCGAGGAAGGCATGCCCTAGATCCCG
>DASXXV010000188.1:0-6079 GCA_036502905.1 Occallatibacter sp.
TAACGCCCAAGACCGTTCTCCGCAGCGGATTTGGTACCAGCTACGTGGAAGGTTACAACGCCGGCAATCAGATGTTTAAGAACCTTCCTTTCTTTTTTTCGCAGATCTACAGCTATGACGCAGCCGGGGCTCCGGGACTGCTGTTGAGTCAAGGCATACCGCTCCCGGTGGCGCCCTCGCTGACCGACCGGGCTGCGCTGGCCTCCACCAACATGCAGGTATACGATTTCAATACCAAGATGGAGAAGATGGTGCAGTGGAGTTTCGGGGCGCAGCGGCAAATCAGCCAGGCGCTTTCCATGGAGGTGAGTTACATCGGTTCGCGTGGAATCGACCTGCTGGAGCCTGTGGCGATTAACCTGGCCTATCCGGGACCCGGTCCGCTCTTGCAACGCCGCCCGCTATATCTGTCAGGCATCAACAAATCGCTGGGCAGCCTCCGCTATGCCACTAACTCGGGGGATTCCCGCTACCATTCACTCCAGACAAGATTTTCGGCCCGCACCTATCACGGGCTGACGACTTCGGTGGCGTACACGTGGTCGCACTATCTGAATGATATAGGCCAGATCACCGGCGGGAGCAGCGTCATGAACCCCCGCTGTTACAAGTGTGAGATGGCGGATGACCCGTCGGACCGTCGCCACGTGTTGGTCGTGAATCACGTCTACGAGCCGCCGCTCGGGCACAATCACCAATACATGTCCTCGGGTGTTTTGGGCCATGTAGTCGGCAACTGGCAAATCTCGGGCATTTGGAGCGTCATGACCGGCACCCACTTCACCCCGACGCTGGCCACCGGGGTGACGAATACCGCCGAGGGTACCGGCTTGTTCGGGAGCGGAGCCGAGCGGCCCAACTGCTCCGTGGGTGGCGGCGACCTGCCTCCGAGCCAACGCTCGACCAACCGGTGGTTCAATGTGGGCGCCTTCTCGATACCGCAGACGTACACGTGGGGCAACTGCGGCCCGTACATCCTTCAGGGCCCCGGTTTCTTCAATACGGACCTCGGGATACACCGCAGCTTCAACGTGACCGAACGAGCCCTGCTGACCTTCCGATGGGAGATGTTCAACGCCTTCAACCACGTGAACTTCTCGAATCCGAACGCATCCATTGGAGCGGCTACGGCGGGCCAGATCAGCAGCACCCAGCCGGCGCGAAGCATACAAATGAGCCTGAAGGCAGTATTCTGAGTACACCAATTATGGCGATGATGTACGTGGACGGTGGGATCACTGCGACTCGGTTGCCGGGAAATCCACGTCTTCGTACATTTTGTAATTGTCCAGGCTGGTGGAGGGGGCGAAGAAGCAAACCACCTTCATTTCGTCGCTGCCCGTGTTATGCAGCATGTGTACGGCGCCGCGGGGGAAGAGCACGACACTGCCGGCGCGCACCGGGGAGACTTCGCCGGCCACCAGGACGCGGCCCTCGCCCTGGAGGATGTAGATGACTTCTTCGCCGTGCGGGTGGCTGTGCGCGGGGCGCACCTTGTCTCCGGGGGAGACGCGGATGACGCAGGCGGAGCAGCCGTCGGCGGGCAGGCCTTCCGGGGAAACGATCCATCGCAGATGTCGTCCGGGCAGGTCCAGTTCCTTGACGTCGGTTTCGTGAATCACGGGCACGCTCATGCGTTCCTCCCCTGCAGCAGGCTTTCGACGCGGGCGGCGAGCGCGGCGGCGGAGAGGCCGTAGACCTCGATCAACTCTTCGTAGGTGGCTGAGTGAATGAACTGCGCGCGGCCATCGGGCGTGAGCGTATTGACGGTCAGAACGCGGTCCAGGGCGCAGGCTTCGCCGCGGCGGCGGTACAGCACCTTCAGGAAGTTTTGCCAGATGTAGCCGTTATTCTGCTCGGCGAAGAGGATGAGGCGGCCGCCGGCGTACAGATCCAGCAGCAGGTCTTCGTCGATGGAAGGCATATCGACTACGGCGAGTTCGGGAACCAGGTTGGCGGCGGCCAGCGCTTCGTGGACACCGCGGCCGCTGGACACGATGACGGCGCGGGCGCCCTCGCGGAGGATGCGGCCCCTGCCAAATTGGAAGGTGTAATCGTCGGAGTAAAGCACCGCCGAGGGAGTTCGCATGACGCGCAAGTAGACCAGCCCGCGATTGCCTTCCATGATCCACTGCATGATGGAGAGCAACTGGCGGGGACAGGAGACGTCGATGATTTTCAAGTGGGCGATGGCGTCGAAGACGGTGATGTCGTCATTGGCCATGTGCGTGGCACCGTTGGTGCGGGTTTCGAAATTGCTCGCGGTGGCGAGCATGGTGAGGTCCAGGCCGTGGCCTTCGCTGAGCCAACCTTCGCCGGCCTGCATGGCTTCGATACGCTCCTGGTAGCCGACGGCGATACGGCGCATCACTTTCCAGTCCCAGAAAGGGCAGAAGGTGCTGATCCAGGCATTGTGGCCGAGGGCGGCGAAGGCCTCGCCCAGGGCCATCATGTTGGCCTCGGCGACACCGGCGTTGAGGGCGCGTCGCTGGTCCACGGCGCCGACGCCGGCTTCGAGGCCGCTGGTGGTGGCAAGGTCGGAATCGATGGAGACGACGCGGGAATCGCGGGCGAATATCTTCATGGCGCCGGTGACGATGTCGGCGGCGCTGTATTCTTTGCGGGGATCGATTTTGGGCAGGAGGCCCGCATCGTAGCGAATCCGCTTGTCGCGCCGCGGTGCGCGCCGGGTGAGCACCGGGCCCACGACCTGGGTGGCGCCCGGCAAATCGAGGTGCATGTCGCGCGCGCGCGCCGCCAGTATGGCCTGGATGGCGGCGCAATCGGGATGCTCGCCGAGGCGATCGTAGTGGACGCGGAAATCTTCCACGCGGCGGGCGCGCAGTTCGGATTGCAGGGCGATTTCCTGGTCCATCAGACTCTCAGCGACCACCACTTTGTGCTTGTTGAGGAAATCGGAGAGTGCGCCGTGGCCCTTGGTACCGTGGCAGACGATGGCGGTGGGGCGGCCGTTGCGCGGTCCGAAGCGGAATGCTTCGAGGGCGGTGTATACACCCTCGTAGGAGGTGGCGTCGGCGGAATGCACCTGCCAGTTGAAAGCGGCGAAGACGGCTTCCAGGTTCGGCATGGGGAAGACGGTTTTGCTGGAGATATCGAGCTGGCCGTTGTTCTGATCGACCAGGAGGCAGAGGTTATCGAGATGCTTCTGGCCGGCGAACATAACGGCCTCCCAGATGGGACCTTCCTGCAATTCGCCATCGCCGGTCATGCAGTAGGAATCGAAGTAGGGCGCGAGCTTGCCGGCGAGGGCGAACCCCTGCGCGACGCCGAAGCCCTGTCCCATGGGGCCGGTGGCGATCTGTACGCCGGGCAGGACCGGCCCGGGGTGGCCATTGAGGATGCTGTGGTGCGAGCGGGAGTTGCGCAGCACGCTGCGATCAAAGTAGCCGAGCTCGGCATAGATAGAGGCAAGGGCAGCGACGGCGTGGCCCTTGCTGAGGACGAACGTGTCTTGTCCCAGGCGGGTGGGGTCCTCCACGTCGATATCGATGAAGCCGCCATAGTAGAGCGCCACGAGCGGAATCGTGGCGGAGAAGGCGCCGCCGGCATGCAGGCCCTGGTCCACGGCGTAGCGGCACTGCTCCAGGGTGAGGAGGCGGATATCGGAATCCTTGATGGCGAGCAGCTTAAGAATTCCCTGGCGCAGCATGTAGTCGGGACGGTCTATCCAGGCGGGGTGCGTCTTGCGGCCGCGTTCGAAGGCGGTGGAATGCGAGCTCATGCGGATTTCACCGTGTTGCCTTCCTGGACGGCCGCGAGTTGGCGGACATAGTTGGCGATGCCGACGTCGGGGCGGTTGGCCCAGATGGGCGTGCAGTTGGGATACTCGGCGCATTCGCCCCAGTATTTGGCACCGGGGAAGCGGTCGAGCACAGGCTTGGCGCAGTCGCCTACGACAAGGACGTCTCCATCGACGGGATGGATCTGCTGCTCGAATTGCAGACCTGTGAAGACGTAGAGCGGGCGCTGCAGGCGGTCCAGCGTGCCGTCGGCCTGCAATTGGTCGAGCTGAATGCGGACGATGGCCTTGCAGCCGGCTTCGCAGGTGGAGCCCATGATGACGTTGACGTTGGGATATTGGCCCTGGAGGACGGTGCTCTGGCGGCGGAAGCGGCGCTTGACGCGATCGAGCGGCGCGCCGGCGAGCTCGATTTCGTGCATACGGTTGGTGCCCAGGCCTTCGGCTGCGCCGAGCACGCTTGAGGGTACGTTGGTGCCGGGATAATCCCAATCCATGAGAGCTTCGCAGACCGTGTCAACAGCGACCGGGTCGGGGCCGCCGCAGATGGTGTTGAAGTCTTTGATCAGGTCGTCGCTATAGGGGCTGAAGGGACCGTTGCCCTGGCAGGCGTAAAGCGAATCCATGACGAACCACTTAGGGTTGGCGGCGCGGGTGAGGTTGCAGATTTTCTGGTAGATATCGTCGCGGTGGCATTTGACCATCCAGTCGTAGTCCGGGAGATTGCCGAACTGCAGCTTCATGGCGCCGGTGAAGGTGGTGTGCACGTGCACCTTCATTTTGGGCAGGCCGATATAGGCATCGGCCTCGCGGACGGGGCGCGGCACGGGGAATTCGTTGAAGCTGATGGGGCGATCGATCTTGTACATGTCGAAGGGCACGTGCTCAAAGGGGCACAGTTCGACGCCGGTGCGTTCCGCCACATCGACGATGCCGCAGGTGGTCATGGCCTGCATGGTGTCGCCGCCCATGGCGCAGCGCTCGCCAATCTGGATGCGCGCGGGCTTCTGTTCCTTGACGAGTTCGATCAAAGCTTCCAGCATTCGCGGATCGGTGGTGAAGCCGGCGTCCGGCGGCACGGGAATGACGGTGTTGATTTTGATGAGGACCTTGTCGCCGGGCTTGACGATATTGTGCATGCCGCCCATGGTGTGGACGGCGACCTGGCGAATCATGTCCTTGACGAGGTCGAGCTGCTGCCGCGAGTAGCCGCCCGGCTTTCCCAGGTCCGAGTCGCTGTGCGCGATTCCTACCGTGGTCTTCCTTGCCATTTCGCACCCCTCTTTCGGATTGCATATAGTGCAATCGCAGTTGCGCAGATGAGAGCATATCAATGCGCGAAACGGGTGTCAAGTTACCAGAAATGGGTAGCTACGACCGTCGGAGGGCCGGGCTTCCCCCGGATGACCTGGGTGGAGAGCACGATCTCCAGATTCATTTTTCGCCAGCCCCTGGGCGCGGCAGCATCGAGTTTGCGCATTTCGTCGCGGCTGGTGAGGAACTCTCCGGCGGCGAGGGTGCCGAAGACGGACATGCCGGCGGCGGTGACGGTCATTTGCTGGGTTTTCGGGTCTTTGGCGCGCAACACCAAGGCGTAGTCTTTCGCGATGTCCATGAAGGGGGCGTAATAATCGATGAACCAATCGTTGCGCAGCGGATTGGCGCGGTCGCGGATCTGAACGCGGCCGCCGCCGGGACGTTCGACGGTGAAGCGCAACTCGCCGACCAGGCGCCTGGTCCAGTCGTTATTCAGCAGCCCGATCAGGATCACCGGGCTGTTCCGAAGGTCGGCATAGGTGGCTTCGGATTGAGACACGATGCGGTAGGGTCTGCCCTTGGCTTCGACCAGACTGGCGAACCTTGCCAGTGTAGCGGCGTCCGCCACGTGTACCGTCTGGCTTTGCGCACTATGAAACTCTTTCAAGGTGAGTGGACCCCTGCCGTCCGCCTCTTCGGGGACGGGATGGGTGTGCCCGCCCGACAGGTTCCCGATGCAAAGAAGGACCTGGTTCGAGGATGCCAGGACGGGGTTCCAGAAGGCATCGAAGGGCTGTTCGCCGCCGCGGAGAACCTGGAAGGCAGGCAGGATAGCCACGAGTAGCAGTAGCGCAAAGGCGGCCACCCAGGGGCGGCGGGGCCCGGTTGGGGGGCCGGGAAGGGGGGCGGCCGGCGATGGGGCCGGTTCGACCGCGGCATTGTCGCTGACCTGGAAATGTGGCGTGTAACTGCCGCTCGGGATGACGATGTGCACGCGATGGGAGGCACCCTCGTCCTCGTAGAACTCGGCCAGGCGCTTGCGGAGGCGGTGCACTTCAACCC
>DASXXV010000189.1:0-8419 GCA_036502905.1 Occallatibacter sp.
TCGCCGGGATAGGGCCGCTTGAAACCGGTTGCCATGTACCAGTTGAAATGGTTGACCGTGTCCGGGTCTTCTGAATCGGGCTTGGTCAGTTTGCCGGCGAAGACTTGCCTCTTCTTTTTCAGCCACGCGGCCCTCAGGAGCTTGACCCCGCTGCTGTCGTTCGTGTTGGCTGCGACCGTTGTAACCCCCTGGTCCAGCGGGATCTGGTTCGGTACGTGGGTCCACGGCTTCAGGTTGCCATCGGGCAGTTCGCCCTCCACGAATGCCGTCCGCATCGGCGATGCCACCAGGTCGAACTGGTTCATCGGCGGCAGACCCAGGATTTGCTCGATCGTGCGAGTCATGTTGACCTGCGTGTAGTAGGTGTGGTCGGTAGGTCCATCCTGCTTCGCGTAGGGGCTCACAATATAGCCCGGGCTGCGATGGCCGTCCACGTGGTCCACGCCGTTCTGCGCGTCGTCTTCCTCGATGAAGATCGCCGAGTTGTGCCACACCTTGCTGTGGCTGATGTAGTCGATGATCCGGCCAACCGCAAGGTCGTTATCGGCCTGTTGGGCCTGCGGGGTTGGCGGCCCGCCGGTATGGTCGTCCATCACCCAGAGCACGCTCAACGCCGGCACCGTCCCCGCCTCCAGGTCCTTTTTGAAGTCCTGCACCCACAGATCGACGCGGAACTGGTCGGGGATGCCCAGATCGAACTGCGGGAAGTTCTTGATGAGATGGTCCTCCACCGCCGGAACAGAGGACTCTGCCAGAATCGTGTTTTGATAGTAGAGCGTCGGCTCCAGCCCGGCCTCGAATTTCTTCGCGTCGGCGTAGAACTGGCTCCAGCTCGGCTCGGTGGTTGACCCGTTCGGCTGTTTGAAGAAATCGTTCTCCACGTATTCGCCGTAAATCTTCACCCCCAGCCCCTTGGCCGCCGCTTCCGACCACAGGAACCCCTTGCTCTGGTATGCAAGTGAGTCGCCGGCGTTCCCGCCTGGATAGCTGCGCACCCAGTCAGGCGACTGGATATCATCCGCGTAGGGCGCCATGCCCTCGGAGATCCACTGGTGACCGTCAGCCGACTGGCGGCTGGGGTCGTAAAAGTTATCGAACAGCGGGAAGCGCTTCACTAGGTTGTGCGCGTTGGGCGTCACGCTGCCCCCGAACACTGCCAGCGAGGCGTCTCCATTGCCGGCCGCTACGTCGCCCAGAACCTGATCATAGGTGCGGTTTTCCCGGATGATCAGGAACACGTGCTTGATGGTGGACGGATCGCCGATCTTCTCCGGCACTGCGACTGGCCTGGCATTCGCGTTGCCCCCGGACGCAGACCTGATATTTTCAGACAGATCCCAGTGGTTGTTCTCGAAAACCTGCCTCGTCATCGCCCGCAGGGTCTCGTGATTGGGCAAAGGGACAATGCTGACCGTGCCGTTGTCCTGGTGGGTGTTGTAGCTGCTGACGCCGTAGTCGGTTTCGAACGAATTACGCGCGCCGATGCCCTTGTCGTTGGCCACGATGAGCGCCTTTTCGGCCTCGTCCAGCACCACCGAACTCGGCGCATACGCTACCGGGATCATGCCCATCAGCGCATGCTTCCCGTCTTCCCCCTCCTCGTGACGGAGGTTGACCACTCCGATCGCATTCGCGTTGTAGAGGGCGACATAGGCTATCCCTTTGTCGGCATCCACTGCGATGGAGTTCGGCGCGGCGCCATAAGCTGATTTATGTTCACCGGGCACTCCCACCGGCAACCCCAGGTTGATCGTCCGTATCACCTCGTTACTGGACGTGTCGATCACCGAGATGCTGTCGCTGTACGTATTGGCTACCAACAGGTACCGCCCGTAGAACGCCATTCCCGTCGGGTGCAGGCCGGTGGAAATGCTTTTGGTCACCTTCATCGAGGTCAGGTCAACCACAGATACCGTACCAGTGGTCGTCGCGCCAACCACCGGGTCGGCCACCATTTCTGTGCCCGCGGAGTAGATCTGAAAATCCTGCCCGGTGGCAGGCCGGCCGCCCTCGTTGCTGACATAGGCGGTTTTGCCGTCATTGGTGATCACGATGCTGTGTGGCGCGTTGCCCACACGGATCTGCGCACCCTCGGTGGGCGGTGTGGCGGTCAGGTCGATCTTGGTGAGCGTGTTGTTCTGGTTCAGCAGCGCATAGGCACTCTTGCCATTGTTGGAGAGCGCGACGCCGCCGGGATAAGATGTGCTCGGACTATAGAACGTTCCGCAAGGTCTGGCGTAAGGGCCCAATTGGCTGTTCGGAAAGCATTTGATCAAAGAATTGTCCGGCGGCACGCTCACCTGGGCGTCGTCTGCCAGCAACCCCTTGTCATCCACCTTGGCGATGGTGACGTTGCTGCTGTCCTGGCTGAATATCAGGTACTTGCCATCGGCCGTATACGTGATACCGCTGTAGCTTCCGCTCGAATCCTGTCCGAACGCAACATAGTTCTGCAGGACATCGCCTGTCCTGGTGTCGAACACCTCGACGGCGCCGTTGCCGTTGGAGGCAGACGTACCCATGGTGAGAACGGCGGCGGTGTGCGTGCGGAGATTGGGGTTCAGTGCGATGGCCTTGGCGCGCACCCGGATCCCGAGGTCGACTTGTTTGCCGGCGGGAGTGATGATCTGGCCATCGCCGACGACCCACGAGCCGTTCGGCTGCGGACCGGTGACGTAGGTCGGAAACGGTACGGACTGAGCCAGCGCCGGAACGCTCAGCCCCGTGGCCACCAGCCCCGCCAGTGGATGCAGATTGTTTAACCGAAACTTGTTTCGAACCTTTTTCCGAGACGTCTTTCGGGACATGTATCGACCTCCTTATTTTTTTCATCACGCAACCGATCAGCCGCGTGCATGGGTGGAAATACACTCGAGGTGGGGGCAAAGGCATTCGTTATGCCCGGAACATACAACAGGAACACTCGATGGTTTACTTGCGGGGTGCCCCAGGTTTCGATTCCGGGGTCCCCAGCGACAGGTCCTCGTCGCTGGGGCGGTTGGAAACCTGGGATTCCGACGACTTGGAACGTTTGCGGGAAGACCACGGACGCACCACAACGGACCTCAGCGGAGTGACGCACGAGATTGACATGCTCTTCAGAGTGAATGGAAATCGTCTTGACTGACGCGAGCTTGCCTGCTTCCAGTAGCGCAAGCGCATCGTAGTCGCCAATCTTTACAGAGCACCTGTCGCCCGCTCATGACGATCCGGTGAAATTTCCGTTACTCCCCGCTGAACTTTTTCCCCCGGATTGTCACCGCTCCAGTTCCCCGCTATGCAGACACTGTTGCGGATTCATCCCGCAGCGCGCTCAGCGCACCCAGCCATGGTTCGTAGCGTCGCCACCGTGCCACCGAGTTGATATTGATCGGCTGCCGGGTCTGCCACTTGCTGGGCGTCTTCACCGCCCGCGGATTGCGTTCCGGGCGCAGGCAGGCGTCGTGCCAGGCCAGGCCGCAGCCCGCTATCATTCGCCGGATCACTGCCTCCGGAGCGCGGGTCAGCTCCTCGTAATCGACCTCGATGAAACGATCCGCAGGCAGCACCCTCCGCCAATGCTCCATCAGCCGCCGATAGGTGTGGAAATACTCCACCAGTTCGGTGCCTCCGGTGGGGAACGCCAGCCCGGGATGGAAAAAAGTCTGGTGGATCGACAGCGCCGTGTCCACTGCAGCGCGGCGGCAATGGATGATGGTTGCGCGCGGGAATGCCATGTGGATCAGCCCCGCCCACAGAAAGTTGAACGGCATCTTGTCGGTCACTCGCTTCGCCATCGGCGCCAGGGCGCGCAACACCCCGAGATATTCTGCCGCCGCCCCGGCCAGAAAGGTCGTCTCCGCCCCCGCCTCAGGGGAACGGTGCCACGCCACCCCGCGCTCGTTCCAGAAATTCAACTCGCCGCCCGCCACCACCTCGGGATGCATGGAGACGATCTGCTCCACCAGGGTTGTGCCGGACCGTGGCATGCCGACGATCAGCACCGGCGTCGCGTCGCCGTTGCCCAGTTCGGCCGCCCGCCCCATCCATTGGGATGTGCAGCGATCCATCATGCGATCGACCTCCGTGGAGAACACCCCCGGGTCGAACGACGTGAGGCCGCGGCGCACCGCGTCCCCGGCATCGAAATGCTCCATTGCCAGGGCGTACTCGCCAACATCCTCGGCCGCCTTGCCCATCGCGAGGTGAAGCCGCACGCGTTGTGCAGCTTCCAACCCCGGCGTTTCCAGGGCGGCCTCCATCCGTCCCAGCAGACCGTCGTCATCGCTGGTCACCGGCCGGCACCGCACCAGGTCGTAGTAGCTTCCCGCTAGCAGCGGTGCAATGTCGATCGCGCGTTGGAAGCATTCGCGGGCCTCATCGAACCGGCCCAGTTCCGAAAGCAGGTTGCCCAGCAGAGCATGGGCCATGGCGCTCCCCGGATCGAGCGTCACCGTCTCTCGCAGCACCTGTTCGGCTTCCTCATTGCGATCTTCGGCCAGCAGAATCCGCGCCTTCCCAAGGCGGCCAAAGCGCGACTTGCCACCCGTCGCCGCCGCGCGCCGGAAACAACCGATCGCCTCCATCAGATGGCCGGTTGTGTACACCAGCGCGCCGGCGCGAAACCACCCCTCGGTCAGGGATGGCTGCAGTTCGGTGGCCCGATGATACGCGACAATCGCCCCGCCAACGTCGCCCAGCTTTTCCAGAGCGATTCCCATCCGGAAATAGGCATCGGCGTAGCGCGGGTTGCTGGCAATGGCCCGCTGCAATGCCGCCACCGCCTCGGGCAAGCGACCGGTCTCCAGGCAGGCCAGGCCAAGATCATGCTGGATCATCCAATTCGACGGCTCCAGCTCCGCTGCCTCGCGCAGCGCCGCCATCGCATCGGCTGGTCGCGCCGCCCTCAGCAACTCGGTGGCCTCGGCGAGAAGAGGCGCCACCTCGGGCGGCGCGGCTGAATCTGGAGAATGGCTCATAGAGGGAACCTGCTGGCTTTTCAACCTATGACAAATATTTCAATATCGCGGAGACCACCTGGCCTCTGCACGTATTTACACTGTCCCGGTCAGTTGCGCATCGCACTTCCGGTGCCAGCGGTGGTTCGTATGGATCGTCAATACCGGTAAACCCATGCAGATCGCCCGCACGCGCTCTTCTGTACAGCCCCTTCGGATCGCGTTCTTCGCAAACGTGCAGCGGTGCATCCACGTGAACTTCAAGGAAGCGGCAGATTTTGTCGCGAACTTCATTACGGGCCGCCCGATAGGGAGAAATGGCAGCCACCAGGGCGATGATTCCGTTGCGGGTCAGTAAGTGCGCCAGAGAGCCAATCCGCCGTATATTCTCGTCTCGATCTGCCTTGCTGAATCCGAGGTCGGGCCAGAATTGCTTCCGAACAATGTCCGCATCCAGCACTTCCACCCGGAAACCGAGCATCGATAATTCGGCGCGGACCGACCGGCAGATGGTCGTTTTCCCGGCGCCACTCAGGCCCGTGAACCACACCGCCAGTCCTTCTTGTGCCTGGTCCTCCCCCCGTTCTACAGGGACTAACTTCTCACCGATGCCTTCGAGTTCGGAGATCATCCTGAACCAGCTCCTGCTTGTTATTCTCAGTCCGCCTTACCATACATACGATTTGTTTCGATCTGGTTAAGCGGGAGATGCGTGCTGATTTCGCAGGAGGGGATCTCAACATCTTGAACTCAAAGCTGCCGGCATCTACCAGGGATCGGGACCATCCTTGGAGAACGACCCGCCGGTCGGGCCGTTATCATCCAGCAGCGCCAGCCGTGTTGCTTCGATGGCTCCAACCTCCACTGGCTGAGTCCCCTGGTTGTCATTCAAGTCCGTTTTTGTATATCCGGGATTCGCCGAGTTCACCTTGATTTTTGTGTCTCGAAGTTCGTATGCCAGGTGGACCGTCAGCATGTTCAATGCAGCCTTCGATGCGTTATAACCGATCAGCTTTACGCCATAGCCCATCCACTCACGATCGCTGTTGTAAGTCAGCGAACCGAGTCCACTTGAAATGTTTACGATGCGACCGGCAGGCGATTTGCGCAACAGCGGAAGCATCGCCTGGGCGACCCGAAGCGCGCCGAAAAAGTTGGTATCGAAAATCTTCTCCACCACCCCCACATCGGCCGCGCCCGGCAATCCATCCCCGCGCAGGTTGACTCCCGCATTGTTCATCAGAATGTCGAGACGGCCGTAACGCGCTGCGATCGTTTGTGCTGCCGCCGTCACCGTGTCCTGCCTCGTAACATCGATCTCAACCAAATGAACGTCATTGATTCCGGACTGCTCCAACTCGCGGACAGCCTCCCGGCCTCGCTCTCCATTACGGGCGCCCAACAGCACCGTGCATCCAGCTTTGCTGAGATTGCGAGAGATCTCCAGGCCGATGCCTTTGTTCCCGCCGGTCACAAGAGCGATCTTCTTTTCGGTTGTCATTCGCTTTGAGTTCCTCCTCCAGGATTGGTTGGATTCGATCCAACAGGCCGCTTTCGTCCCGCCATTTTCTTCAGATGTTGAAAATTATCCGGCGGCGCAGGAATGCCGCCGGAACCGCAAGTCCGTTCAGTTTTGGATGTACCGCATCTGCTCGAGATCGGCGATCATCCCGGGCCCGGTCGGGCGCCATCCCAGCCGTTCCTGCGTTAGCTTGCTGGAAACCACAAGGTCCCTTTGCGTAAACATTCCGAGGAATCCGAAATGCGCGGCTGCCTCTTCCGGAGGTATGGAGACCACGGGCACCTTCAAGCCGCGCCCAATCACTTCCGCAATGTTCTTGAGCGGCACTCCCTCTTCCGCGGCCGCGTGATACCTGGCGCCCGCCGCTTGCTTCTCCAGCGCCAGCCGGTAGAGACGGGCGGCGTCGCTTACGTGTACCGCGGCCCAGCGATTCAGCCCCTCGCCCACAAACGCTGACACTCCCTTCTCCCGCGCCACAGCAACCAGGTAGGTGATGAGGCCCTGCTTGACCGGATCGTGCACCTGGGGAAGGCGCACCACTGATACATTCACGCCACGCTCCAGAAACGAGAAGCCCGTCGGTTCGGAAGAGCGCGGAAGCAAGTCGGAGGGCGGAACCGGCGGATCTTCCTCAGTTGCCGGGCGGCCCTGGGCCAGCGCTGCAGCTCCGGCGGTGACGAGCAGGGGGCGATGAGTGCCCTCCAGCGCGGAACCGAGCGTCTCGATGGCGCGCTTGTCCAGCTCGCAGCTTTCCGCGAACCTCGACCAATCGTGCCGGAAGGCGATGTGAATGACGCCGTCCGACTGGGCTGCTGCGGTACGCAGAGTTTCAAGGTCTTCGAGATCGCCTCGTCGCACCTGGGCGCCCGCGGCCGCGAGTGATTTGGCGCCCTCATCCGATCGCGCCAGTCCGAGCACCTGGTGGCCCGCATCGATCAACTCTCCCACCACCCTCGAACCAATAAATCCTGTTGCACCCGTTACGAAAACACGCATAGGAATCCTCCTGTTTGTTGACGTTCGATGAAGTGTCTACAAATACCATCCCTGCTCATGCCGCGCGATCGCGCTGTGAAAATTGCTTCCACCAATCCCCATACCTGTCATCCTGAACCTGACCCTGAGCTTGCGAAGGGGAAGGGGAAGGATCCGCGGTTGCACTTTCGTTCTCTTCGGGTGGCACATGACGCGATGTCTGACTGCGGTTGCTTTCGACCAATGCCGGTAATGCATTCTCTGCGTAGTCCGCGTCCGGTTGACGAATGAATCCCGCTTCACATAAAACGGAGATAGTCTCCGCATGAGTAGATAACCGGAGACTGTCTCCAGTTGCAATTATTCTTGGGCATGCAGAAGAAGCGTTCACAAACCGCGCAGCGAAAGCCCAGAATGGATGCGCAGCGGAATCGTGAGCGCATTTTGGCCGTTGCCAAGGAGGCGTTTACCCGCTTCGGCGCCGACGCCAGCCTCGACGACATCGCCAAACACGCAGGAGTTGGAGCTGGGACTCTCTATCGCCACTTTCCCACCCGAGACGCTCTCATTGAAGCGGTCTATCGAAGTGAAGTGGAAAAACTGGCCGCCGCCGGGCGCAGGTTCGCCGAAACCATGTTGCCGATGGACGCATTGCGAGCCTGGATGCTCTTGTTCGTCGACCACATCGCGGCCAAGCAGATCATTGCCCCCGCACTGAACAGCCTTGTCGGAGGCCCTTCCAGGCTCTATGAGGGCTCTCGCAGCCTGGTCCAGGGAACCATCGATGCGTTGGTGAAACGCGCAATCAAGAACGGCGATATACGCAGAGATCTCGATCCCTTCGATCTGCTGCGAGCCTTGATCGGCGTCTCCCATGTAGCTTCCGGTTCCGGGTGGCAGCAAAGCGCCAGAAGATTGGTGGACATCCTCATCACCGGCTCTCGCCCAATCAAATAAACCGAGGCTCGTGATTCCCGACCAACGA
>DASXXV010000190.1:0-18769 GCA_036502905.1 Occallatibacter sp.
CTAGTGGCCTGTCGCAGAGAATTCATTACCAGCATTGGTCGAAGGCAACCGCAGATCCTTCCCCTTCCCCTTCGCAAGCTCAGGGTCAGGGTCAGGATGACAAGCTATTGTTTTCATCTGCTCACGCGAGAGCCCGCAGTAACGTTTTCAACGCGACAGGCCACTAGTCGACCATGATTTCTCCGGGCAGGATAGGCCGGGTGCGGGGAAGGATTCCGCGCCACGCCAGCGTGCCCATCACGGCCAGCGTGCCGGCGAAGAGGATCAGCTTGATCAGGTCACCGGGCTCGCCGCGAGGCAGCGCCTTCCACAGCACCAGCAGGAGTGTCTGGGCGGTGGTCACGGCCCACACCGAGCCGTAGAAATAGCGGCGCTCCACGCCTTCGCCTTTGGTTGAGCGGCCCACGCGGGGAAGCATTCCCGCCGCGCCCAGCAACAGGATCACTGCGCAGAGCGGCAGATAGGCGTAGTGGTAAAGCTGCTTCATCATCCATGCACCGCTCACCACCGCGATCACCAGCCCGGCGAGGTTCAACAGGGCAAAGTTCAGTACGGCATTCCAGGCAAACGTGTAACACACCTTGCGATAGAGCGGGTTGCGGCGGTCCTCGTCAAAGCGCAGTATGTACGGAGCCGGTTCCACGCCCGGCAACTGCCCGTACAGCCCCGCAACCCCGGTGCCCACAAGCACCGCTGCCAGCCACAGCGAGTTATTGCGGCTGAAGCCGTGGGCAAACAGGCTGAACGTCAGCGGTCCGGGCGCCAGGAAGAATACCCATATCCAGATGGGCCAGTGCAGAAACCGGTAGTACGTCTTGTTGCGCACGCGCATTTTGCGGGCGTCCGCATATTCAACCCTTCCGCCGTATCGCATTGAATGGAGTTTTTCAAATGGTATGGGACCGCGTCAATCGGCGGGGAAGGACGAGGCACGGTTTCGCTTCTGGAAGCCGGGCTCAGGCACTCGCGTTGGCAGGATGCCCGCCGCGAAAATGCCCCGCTGCAGTGATGGAGAGGAGGCAGAAAACGTTCTGCGATGATAGATGTGTCGCTTGATTTACGCAGCGCTGCTGAATTCAATCTTCCTGGAAAAAGATCCGTCGATTTTGCATCTCACTTCTCAGACCAATGATTTTTTCAGCACCATCGAAACCCTGGCCGACAGTGTCGACCAGCTTTACTTGTGGACGGAATCGAATTTGAAAAGGACGCGAAGCGCTGATTGATGTTCCCGCCCTTTGCTGCCCATCTGCTGCTCATCCTGATCGTCGCGGCCAGCATTCTCCTGATGCTGGTGCGGCCGCGCGGTATTGCCGAAGTCTACTGGATATGCGCGGGCGCGCTGCTGCTGGTCATTCTGCGGCTGGTTCCGTTGCGACTTGCCGGACACGCGGTAGCCGCGGGAACCGACGTGTATCTCTTTCTCGCCGGCATGATGCTGCTTTCCGAACTGGCGCGCGACTTCGGGGTGTTCGGGTGGATGGCCTCGGTGGCCGAGCAGCACGCCAACGGATCCTCCGTGCGGCTGTTCACCCTCATCTATTTGGTGGGGACGCTGGTCACGATTTTTATGTCGAATGATGCCACCGCCGTGGTGCTGACTCCCGCGGTGTTGGCTTCGGTGCGCCGGGCGAAAGCCGATCCTTTGCCCCACCTGTTTGCGTGCGCTTTTATCGCCAACGCAGCTTCTTTTGTCCTGCCGATTTCCAATCCCGCCAACCTGGTGGTGTTTCGCGGCCACATGCCGTCCCTGGCTCATTGGACGGCATCCTTCGCGCTGCCTTCCCTTGTGTCCATCCTGGCGACCTACTTCGTACTGCGCTGGTATTTTCGCAAGCCGCTGGGTGCGCGCCTGCCTGTGAATCGCGACCGTACGCACCTGACAGGCAATGGCAGGCTGGTATTCAGCGGAATCATCGTCATGGCGCTGGTGCTGATGGTCGTATCCGCCCTGAACGTCGACCTCGGCCTTCCCACCTGCATTTGCGCACTGCTCATTACGGGAGCCATCTCGATCAGGGCGCGCACCAACCCGTTGAAAATCGCGCGCCGGGTGAGTTGGGGAGTACTGCCCCTGGTCGCGGGCCTGTTCATTCTGATGGAGGCGATGGTTTCGGTGGGAGCGCTGCGCTACACCGCGGGCGCGCTGGCCTGGGTGGAGAAGCTGCCCCTTGCGCTGGGCGCGCTCCTAACGGGCGCGGTGGTGGGTTTCGCGAACAACGTCATCAATAATCTGCCGCTCGGCCTGATTGCCGGCAGCACCCTCAACTCGGCCCACGTGCACGGCGCAATCCAGAACGCCGTGTTGATTGGCGTCGATCTTGGCCCCAATCTCTCCGTAACCGGATCGCTGGCCACCATCCTGTGGTTGATTGCCATCCGCCGCGAAGGCCTTCACGTCGGCTTCGCCACATTTTTAAAGGTGGGCGCGATCGCCATGCCGGTTGCCCTGTTGCTGGCACTGCTTGGTGCGGGGGCGTTCTAACCAGCCCGGGAGGGAAAGCATGAACCCCGACCGGCGTCGTTTCCACGCCCCCGGCCTGAAAAGTCTATTTGGCGTGCGCCCGCGACTTCAGCAGCAACACAGTGGCCTTGGGATTGATCACGTGAATGCGGCCATCGGAACTGCGATCCGCGCCCCGTTTGATCAAGTCGATGGCCTGTTCCGGCGTCAGCGATGGATCCAGCGCGAAGAGCTTGGCTGCCAGGTTCACCACGTTCGGCGAAGCCATGGACGTGCCCGTGAACCTCAGCCTGGCGCCGCCCGGGACATAGCTCTCCACCTGGAATCCATCCGCGTCTACCGTCACGGTGCTGCCGTAACTGGTAAACGCGGTCTCTTCGCCGGCCTGGTTCACGGCGCCCACCGCAATCAGGTTGGGGAGTTGAAGCGAGGCAGGAACACTCTCTGTGAAGCCGGTGTCGTTGTTTGAATTTCCGGCGGCACAAACGAACAGCGTGTGGGGTGCGCTGCGAATCGCTCCCTCAATGGCTTCGCGCCACACGGCGAAGATTTTTTGCGCCAGTTGCTTACGCGCCGCGGCATCTTTGTCGGAGCTGGTTTTAGTCAGCCAGTACTCGAACTCCGCCTCGTCGTCGCCCCAACTGATGTTCGCCACCCGCACGTTGTGGGTCCGGAAATATTCGCCCACCTGCTGGAAAGCAGCCTTGAACTTGTTGGCCCACTCCAGTGAGGGAGCAAAGGGAATCGCGGCCAGAGAATCATTAAACTGCACCACCACGATGCGCGCCGCAGGATTGCCCCGGACGGCGATTCCGGCAACGTGCGTGCCATGCGCGTATTGGAAGATAAAGTCTTCCTGCCTCATGAACTCGGCGGCTTTTTCCGACGGCATCGACGAAAGCATCTTTTTGGCTTCCACGGCCTCGGGAGTGTCGACCCCGTTGAACAGATCGTTGAACCCTTGTTGCAATCCGAGCACCTTGGGGTACAACTCCCTCTGTTCCGGCGTGAGCGTCTGCAGATCGGCGTTGATCGGGTCTCCGCGCAGGTCGAAGGCGAGTCCGTGCGGGCTGTGCGTGCCCGGCGCAGGATCGCGGAACAATTGATCCGGAAAAAGCGAGACATCCACACCCGAGTCCCAGATGCCGATGCGCACCGGGGTGAGCTTCTGCTTGCTGCTCAACGTGACTTCCCGCGCCGCCCAGATGTCGGGTTTGAGAATGTTGTGCGCGGCGATAAACGAGGAAAGGATGGGCAGGGCCTGTTGCGTGAGCGGAAAGACCACCTTGATGAAGGTGCGGTCCTCGATCATCATCTCCGCTGCCATCAGGTCGACGGTTCCCGATTTGGCCGCGCCGGGGTCCAGCCCCTCTTTTTCGCTGCCCACGATCAAATCCGGGGTCGCAATCTCGAAGTTCGTTCGCATGCTCTTGACGCGATCCTGGATGAGCTTCCAGTCCATTTCGTTCAGATTGGCCTGGAACTTTGCCCGGAAGGCCTGCTCGAATGCCTCACCCGACGAGGCATGCGAAGCCAGCCTCGCTTCAATCAGGGGTCCGTCCAGCATTCCTGAACTGGCGTGGCCCTGCGGCTTTTCGTGCAGCATCCTCAGGGCCGCACAGGACTCCAGTGCAGCCTCATTGTCCTCCGTCAGCATTTCCACGTTCAGCTTGGTGGCGTAGAGTTGCCGCAACGTGCTTTTGTCCGCGATGTCGTAATCGCGGAGCACCGACTCGATATCGCGGAGAACCTGGCGCGCGAACGCATTGAAGGTGGCATCCTCTGACCTGAGCAGGACGCTGGGAGGCATGCTGACCGGGTAACTGAAGCTCGGCAGATCAGTGGCCGAATTGACTTTCTTTTTTGGCTGGTCCCCCGCGATCGCCTCACCCGCGGAAAAGGCAACGGTCAGTGCGAGAACCCAAACGCGCACCCGGATTTTCAATTCGCACCTCGTTCGGCGAGCCGAATCCGCCCGCTAAACGCACCGAACATCATTCCACAATTATTCCGCAGTTGCCCACTATTTGTTGAGCATGCGCTGCGATGTACTTCGAGTGGGCTCTACTACATCAGACGCCTGCGGATCAGGTCCAGCGCCTGCGTCGATGCCCATTCCCGAATCCGGGTGCGCGAGCCGCGGAACGTATGCTCCAAAACGTCGGTCTTCTGCGCGTCGCTGAGCGCGATGTACACCCGTCCGACCGGCTTCGTTTCCGAGCCTCCGCTGGGACCGGCCACGCCCGTCACCCCCAGCCCGAGCGTTGCACCCGTACGCTGGCGGATTCCGCTGGCGAGCGCCCTGGCCACTTCTTCCGACACTGCGCCGTGCTGCGAGATCAGGTCCGGCGGAACATTCGCGAACGAGATTTTCAACTGGTTGGAGTAGACCACCGCCCCCCCAAGGAAAGACCGCGAACTGCCTGGCACCGACGTGATGCGCTCCGCGATCCGTCCCCCGGTGCAGCTCTCGGCAATCGCCAGCGTGGCCTGGCGCAGCCCCAGGTAGTACAGAACAATCTGCTCCAGCGAGTCGCCCTGTGAAGAGTACAGCCAGTCGTCCAGCGCCTCTTCCATTTTGCTCGCCAGTTCGTCCACCCGGGCCTGCGCGGCCTCCTGAGTGGTCTTGGCGCACAGCAGCGTAAGCTGGATATCCCCGGCATGCGCCAGGATCGTGGTCTCCACGTCGGTAAATTGGGTGTAGATGGGCGCCAGCAGCTTGTCGGCCTGCGACTCCGGAATCATGGCCGCTTTCAGCGTCCGCTTGGCGATGAAGCGCACAGGAAGGACATCGCGGAGGCGCGGCACGCACTCCTCTTCGAACAGCGGCTTGCACTCCGCCGGCGGACCGGGGATCAGCATCATCAATTTGCGGTATCCGTCATAGAGCGTTTCGATCCACTGGCCCGGCGCGCTCCCGTTGGGGTTGGGAAGAACCGTGGCGCCCTTGATTACGTCCGCCTGTTTCAGGTTGTTGGACGGCATGGCGATGCGCCACGTCGCCGCACGCGCATGCAGTGCGGCCACCTGCTGGTTGTCGCGCTGCAGGGTGAGGGAGAGCGCTTCCGCCGCGGCCTCGCGGGTCAGGTCATCTTCGGTGGGGCCCAGTCCCCCCACCATAACGATCACATCGGTGCGGCCCAATGCGGTGCGTATGACGTTGACCAGGTCCTTGCGCCGGTCGCCCACGATGGTCTTGTAGGCGACCGTCACGCCGATTTCGTTGAGCTTTTCGGTAATGAAAAGCGAGTTAGTATCCTGGCGGTAGGGAGTCAGCATCTCGGAGCCGACGGCAATGATTTCGGATTTCATAAAGACAGCTCCTGGCTCTCGCTCCTGGTTTCCAGCCTGGAATTTGCGGACGCACAGCTTGTGCCTGCTCGCAGGCGATTGCCTCCGAACAAGCCAGGAGCTAGAGGCTGGAAGCTAGAAAAGATTCAGTCCTTCGACGCCCAAGTCCACATCATAAACGGCTTCGCTGGTGGCCAGGACGGCCGTCCCGAGCGGTGAGAAGGCAATGCCGATCAAGTTACTGCCCGCCAGGACCAGGGTTGCGTCACCTTGCGGGTTCACGCGGACAATGCCGCGGCGGCCGTGCAGACAGGCGGCCACGTAGACGCTGCCATCGTGAGCCACGGCCAGCCCCTGCGGGCGTCCCAGTCCGCGATGCCATGCGCGCGTATCCCCATTGGGCTCAATCAGCCATATTGCATCGTTCGAAGACAGGGTCGGCCCCGCAACAAACAGCATCCCCGCCCGGTTCACCGCCATGTGGTACGCCGAGACGCTCGGCTCCAGGGTGGCATGGACAAAAATCTTGCGCTCGGTGTTGATCTTGAAAATCGTGCCGCTCCGGTCGCCTACAAACAGGTTGCCCTGGCGGTCGAACGCGGCGCCGGTGGCCACTCCCATGCCCTCGGCATACACCGTGAATTCGCCGGCCGAGTCCACGCGGTAAACGGTGCCCTCCGCTCGCGAAGTCACGAAAAGATCGCCTTCGGGGTTGAACGTCAGGCCGGTGGCGTTGAGGATCCCGGTAACGAATGGGGTGCCGCGCCCGTCCGGGCTGACGCGCACTACCGAAACCGGGGTGGCCTTGCCGCGCTGTCCGGAGATGGTGGCGTAAATCATGCCGGATCGGCTCACCGCGGGGCTGGTCACCGGATGCAGTCCGGCGGTCAACTCGCGCGCCACCCGCAAGGGCACGGTGTTGCTCGCTCCATGGGGTGTGCGCACTTCCACCAGTCCGGTAGTGGCCAGGTCGGGAACGCGAAAAATCAGCCGCCCGGGCCGGCTCATGGTTACCTGCGCCGCCGCCCCATCCACCAGTACCACCGGCGGTCCAAAACTGTTCGGGCCCAGGTGGCTGCCCAGCAACTCGACTTCTCCAAACGGGAGAGCCGCCGCCGGGTGCACATCGTCAATGCGGGGCTCGGGAAAGGTGTCAGCGGGTTGTATGCGGGAACGGGCCATCGCCTAGATCCAAAGCCGCAGAATCGCTGCTGCACCCCAAGCATACAACCCCGCAGCGACATCGTCGAAGACGATGCCCCAGCCCCCCGGCAGGCGCTCCAGGCGCCGGCAGGGAAACGGCTTGGTGATGTCGAACAGCCGGAACAGAACCAGTGCGATCAGCCCGTGCCGCCAGTCGGCGGGACTGCCCAGAAGCGCAATCCACTGACCCGCAACCTCATCGATGACCACGAAGCCGGGGTCGTGCCGTCCGCTTTCTCGGGCGGCGATGGTGGCGGCCGGCACGCCCAGCGCGATCGACAGAACGATTCCGGCGATCAGCGCTCCGAACAGCGCCTCCGGGGTGGGATGGGCAAAGCGCGCCAATGCCGCCCAGAGGAGCACCGCGGCGACGGATCCCCACGTCCCCGGACCGGGTTTGCCCAGTCCTGCGCCGAAAAAAGTGGCAACGGTCCAGGCCCAGAAAGTCTTTTTCCCGGCACGAAGCGGGGGAGCAGTGCGCCCCCCAGGCACCGCGGCCTCAGTCATTCTCCGAGTCCTTGCCGTGGCCGCCGGTCAATCCGCCCAGGTCCTCCAGCACATCCGGATCAATGACCGGCGAGCTGATCTTGTATACGCCCATGGCCCACTTGCCGAGATCGATCTTCCGGCAGCGATCGCTGCAAAAAGGAAAATCCTCATCGGTCTGACGGACAATCATTCCGCAGGTGGGACAGCGCAGAGTGTTTTTCGGTTTCTTCTTCGGGGAACTCATTAGCTCAATCTCTATTATCTCGCGATGCCTCTATTCTTCGCACGGCGACCACTACTCCGCTCGCCCACGCCATGGGGCAAATCAGAAACCGTTCATCGCTCCCCAGCCGATCGAGCAACCGCGGGACTTTTTCCGCGTGGCCCTCCGGCCAATTGGGCTGGGGCAGCATGTCGTCAATGATGTAGAAACCGCCCGGCTTGACTACGGCGAGCGCTTCTTCGAGGGCTTCGTACTTGCCCGGCATGGCGTCGGCAAACACCAGGTCAAAACTTTCCGGAGGCTGCCGGCGAAGAAATGCGGCGCCGTCTTGAAGTACGAACCTGACCCGCTCGTCGGAGCCAAGGAGGTCGCGCGCCACCGCCTGTGCCTGTGGATCGGTATCGACGCTGGTGAGCGTCGCTTTCGGACTCATGCCCGAAAGCAGCCACGCGGTGGCGACGCCGGTGCCCGTGCCCAGTTCAAGAATCTGCCCGTTCGGCTTGGCTGCAACCAGCGAGCGCAGCAGAGCGCAGGTTCGCGGTTCCGATGCCATCTTGAAGCCCAAGGCCTCGGTCCGATCCAGGATTGCCTGCAGCGAGGGCGGATAGGAAACGTACTTGAGGTCGTCCATGACAGGTGACGTGAAGTGTACCGCACAGTGCCCGCCGAGGGGTCATTTAAGAGTCTGGACGAACTGATTCAACTGGTGCAACATCGTGTGCCAATCCATCGAAACGGCCTGTTCGCCCAGTTTCCCGGCAGCCTTCGTGGCCGCTTCTCCGGCAATCTTCTGCACGAATTTCAGGCTGCGCGCGAGCATCGACGGGCTGGGTTCCGGCTTCTCGAGTTCGGCCCTGGCCGACTCAACCTCGGCCTGGAGTGACGTTGCCTCTGCAGTCCCGAGGCGGAGTTCATGCTGGTGCTGCATCATCTTTTCCAGAAGCGCGAGCAGAGCACTGTTATCATTCACGGTCTGGTTGACTACCGCGCTTGAGTTCCCGCTCGACAGGGCGACTCCGTAAACCGGCGCATTGAACACGTTTTGCTGGGTGGTGGCGGTGAGCATGGCTTTGATCAACCGCTCCGACACAAACGATTCGAGGTATTTCTTTTCCGTCTCCAGGCGCAAGATCTCGTTGTCGCGCAGGGCGAGTTGGGCGTTATGGACCTGCATCGCGTCGGCGCGGATCTTGTCCACGGTTTCTGCATCGGAGTCGCCGACACTGATGGAGATTTTTGCGCCGCCGCCGGTTTCCTCGATGGATTTGAGGCGAATGTTCGTGCCGGGATGCTGGACGGCGAGATGGTGCAGCAGGGCGGGCAGGGTGTTCAGTTCGAATTTGGAGACGCCGCCCTGGTAAAAGAGCTCGATCGACGCCTGCTCGGAGTGCAGCCGCTCAAATTCGCCCGGTTCATAGGCCGTCGGCTCCTGTGCGTCCCTGTCCCAGAAGGCTCGCCGGCAGAGGATGCCGTCGATTTTCCAGCCGGAGCGCTGCGATTCCCAGAGCTTTACGTCATTCGCAATGGCACGGATTAGTTTTGCCTGAAGCAAGGTGGCTGCCCGCAGGTCTGCCCCGGTGAGCTTCGCGCCGGAAAGGTCGGCGAGACTCAGGCCCGCCCGGTAGAGCGATGCCCCGGTCAAATTCGCCCCAGTCAAGTCTGCGTTGTCCAGTTGGGCAGTGCGGATATCTGCACCCGATAAATCGCAGCCCGATAATTTCGCGAAACGAAGGCTAGCATTGTTCAAGCTGGCCTCGGCGAAATTAGCCAGCGTGGCATCGGCATATTTCAGTTCGGCCCTTACCAGCTTTGCCCCTTGCAGATGCGCGCCGTGAAGATCGGCCTGCCACAACCTGGCTTCCGTCAGATCTGCTTCCGCGAGATTTGCGTTGCTCAGATTGGCCGAATCCAGTTTCGCTCCGGCCATGCACGCCCGTTGCGCGGCAACTCCGCGAAGATTGGCCCCGTGCAGGTCCGCATCCTCAAGATCAGCGTCCGAAAGAACTGCACCGGACAAATCAACCCGCACCTTCCAGTTTTCTTTTTTCCACTCGTTCCAGGATCGAATGTCCGCCAGAAGCTTCGCCACATGTTCTGGATTGGCCATGCGGGGAGCATAGCAAGGCCAACCTTACCAGGCATCAATAAAATGTGGGGGAATCAGAGCGGGCCCGCGGTCACGCGCGCCACCACGTCGTACTCGTGGGCCTCGGTGATCTCGGCCTGGTAGAACCGGCCGGCCTCCAGCGTTTCCAGGTCGCCGAAATCATTGATGTACACCTTGCCGTCGATCTCCGGTGCATGGAACTCGGTGCGGGCTTCCCAAAGCAGCGGCGTCTCCTCGCTCTCGCCTTCTGCCAGGAGCACCAGTTCGCGGCCTACCCATTTCTGCTTGGCCTGTTTGGAAATTCCCTGCTGCAGTTTCATCAACCGCCGCTTGCGCGCCTCGATGGTGCGTTTGGGAACCTTGGCGTCGAGCGAGTAGGCGCTCGAGCCTTCCTCGTCGGAGTAGCTGAATACGCCCAGCCAGTCGAACTTTGCTGCGCGGACAAAATCTTCCAGCACCGCCACGTCTTCCTGCGATTCGCCGGGAAAACCGACGATGAAGGACGTCCGCAGCACAATTCCCGGAACAGCCGCACGCACCTTGTCCAAAGTCTTCGAAAATATGTCCGCCCCGGCGCCCCGCTTCATCCTCTTCAGCACCGCCGGCGAGGCGTGCTGCAGCGGCACGTCGAGGTATTTGCAGATGTTGTCATGCCGGGCAATGGTTTCGAGCAGGCGCCCCGTAATGCGATTGGGATACGCATAGAGAAAACGCAGCCAGCGCAGCCCCTCGATGGCTGCCAGCCGGTCGAGCAAGGTGGCCAGCCCGTCCTTCAGGCCGAGGTCTTCTCCGTAACAGGTGGTGTCCTGCCCAATGAGCGTGATTTCCTGCACGCCGCTGGAAACAAGCTGCTCGGCCTCCGCTACCACCGACTCGAACCGCCGGGAGCGAAACTTGCCGCGCAGGTTGGGAATCACGCAGAACGTGCAGGGATGGTCGCAGCCCTCGGCAATCTTGATGTAGGCGGACCTGCGCCCGGTCGAAATCAGCCGCGGCGTGGTTTCGTCGTACAGATACGTGGGCAGAAGGTGCGCCGCGCCCTGCCATGCATCGCGCCGGAAACGCCCCTGCTGCTCGCGCAGGTCGCCCTCGGGCCGGAAGCCCGCCGGCTCAGGCTTGTGTGTCCCCGCCAGCGCTTCCCTGCCGGCGCGCGTCTCCGAAACTCCACCGCCATTCAGGATGTTGAACGGCGAAGGCGTCGAAGCGGGGCGCTCAATCCCCGCAGCTTCCAGAATTGATTCCAGTTCACCCGTGCCCACCACGGCATCCACTTCGGGGATGTTCTTGCGGATCTCGTCGCGGTACCGTTCCACCAGGCACCCCGCGACGATCAGTTTGCTGGCCCGCCCCTCGGTCTTGTGCCGCACCATCTCCAGGATGGTATCCACCGACTCCTGCTTGGCCGAGTCGATAAAGCTGCACGTATTGACGACCAGAATCTCGGCCTCTTCCGGCCGCGAGGTCAGGCGTGCGCCCGCCCGATCCAGAAGACCCATCATCACCTCTGAATCCACCAGGTTTTTGGGGCACCCTAACGAAATAAAGCCCACGGTGGGCGCCGTGGGTCGGGGAACTTTGCTCACCCTTCTATTTTAGCCGGAGTTCGATTCATTGCCCGGGAAATCGTATCGACCGCCACTTCCCCGCCTTCATCCCTGGCCCGGAGCCATTGTCAGGCCTGGAACGACTCGCCAACCCCGCAGACTTTCATTTTGTGGAACATGGCCGCCACTACCGGAAAAAATTTACATCCAATTCACATTCTAAAACTAGGCTGAAGCCACAAAACTTCCAGCGAGATTGCACGGTATCCCGCTTTCCTTGTTCCCGGGCCGGGACAAAATCTCGAAAATCGCGACTGTCCGGTCCCGAAACCCTGCAGGGCTTCACGGAGTATGCCAATGAACGCACGCCGCTCGCCTTATCCCCCGATGCTGCTTTTTCTCCTTGTCACGCTACCGCTCATCTTCGTCGCCGGCAAGGTTCGAGCCCAGGGACGCCCCGGGGCGATTGCAGGAACCGTCACCGACCCGGGCGGCGCCGCGCTCAAGGGAGCGCAGGTTTCGCTCCAGTCCCCCGTAGTGAACATTGCCACCGACGAACAGGGCCGATTCATCCTGAATAACCTGGCGCCCGGAAAATACACCGTCACTGTGACCTATGTCGGCTTCTCACCCTTCACCGCGGACGCGAGTGTCACCTCCGGGCAGACCGCCAATATCGATGCCAAGCTGCAGGTACAGTCCCAGAGCCAGACGGTGCTGGTAACCGGCGCCCGCGTCAGCGCCGAAGCGGAAGCCATCAACGTCGAACGCACCGCCGATAACGTGATCCAGGTCTTGCCAGTCGAAGTCATCCAGAGTCTGCCTAATGCGAATATGGCCGACGCCCTGGGCCGGCTGCCCAGCGTCACCCTGGAGCGCGACGAGGGCGAAGGAAAATACGTCCAGGTGCGCGGAACCGAGCCGCGCCTGACCAACACCACCGTGGATGGGATCAACCTGCCGTCGCAGGAGCCGGGTGTCCGGCAGATCAAGTTCGACGGCATCCCCGCCGACATTGTCGACACCGTCCAGGTGAGCAAGACCCTGCTGGCCAATATGGACGGCGATGGAATCGGCGGCTCGGTAAACCTGATTACGAAGACCGCGACTGACACGCCGACCGTCACCGTTGAAGGCCTTGGCGGATATACGCCCATCGTCAACGGCCGCGGAGAGACAGAAGAAGACGCCACCGTGGGCAAACGCTTCGGAGCCAGCCGCCGCTTTGGGCTGCTGGTCGGCGGCCACTACGACTGGAATGGGCGCGGCATCGACGACATCGAGCCGGTCCCCGACGTCGCCACCCTCTCCAACGGATCGACGGTTCCCTGGAAGGACGCGATGGACATTCGCGAATACGAATATTTCCGCACGCGCTGGGGCGTGGCCGGCAGCGCCGATTACCGGATTGCCAACGGATCGAACGTCTACCTTCGAGTCCTGTATTCGGATTTCAAGAACTACGGCGACCGCTGGGCCTACTCGCTCACGGACAACACGCCGGGCATTCAACTACTCAATCCGGGCAACGTCGGCTGCCCCACAGACGATTCCGGAACCACCGTCCCGCCCTGCGCCGGGGCGCCGACCTTCAATACGCAGTTGCGCAATCCCGATATGGCGGTTGGCAGCATCCTGCTGGGAGGCAACCACGTGCTTTCCAGCACCTGGTATACGTGGGAGGCGTCGGTCTCCCGCTCGTCCTACGGCAACTCTCCGTACTCCACGGCCGGATTCAGTTCCAATCTGAGTTCCAGTTCGTGCCAGTACGCTCCTGGGGCGACCAAGGACCTCTATCTTCCACAATGGAATTCGGAGTGTTATGCGGAGGGCTATAACCCCGACAATCTCGTTTTGAGCGGCATTGACCGCGACCTTGGGCACGCCGCGCAGTTGAACCTGGGAGTGGCGGGCAGCGGCGCCTATCGCTACCACCTCGGCGGCCGCCTGGCGACGTTTGAATATGGCGGCAAATTCCGCAATGAACACAAATTTGCCGACACTTACGTGCTTACTCTCTCGCCCAGCGGCACCACTCCGCTGTCTACCTTTCCCAATCGCCTGATCAATCACAGCTACTACAACGGCGGCAAGTACAAGCTGGGCTACAACGCCAAGGTGGAAGACGTGATGGCCTACGCCAACGCGAACGCCAGCGCCTTTACGGCGTCCAGCACCAAGGGCCAGGACCCCTCTCAATTCGACCTGGTGGAACGCATCCCGGCCGGATACGTGATGAACACCATCGATTTCGCCAGCCGCCTGCGATTCATCGTGGGCCTGCGCGTGGAAGGAACCACGGACGACGTTCAGAATCTGGCCTTCGGCAGCTATCCCTGCGACACCGACCCCAGCGGTTCATGTGCCTCCATCACTCCCAACAAGTTCTCCGGCTCGTACTACACTCTCCTGCCCAGCGCATCGCTGCGCTTCAGCATCGGGCCGGACAGTTTACTGCACCTGACCTACGCCCGCGGACTCTCCCGGCCCGACCCGCAGGACATCGCCCAGCCTCTGAGCTGGACAGACAGCGGCAACGGCGCCAATCGCTACTCGGTGAGCTTCGGGAACGCCAATCTCAAGGCCGAGACCGGCGACGACATCGACATTCTGTTCGACCACTACCTCAAGCCGTTTGGCGCAATTTCGGTGGGCTACTTTTTCAAATCGCTGCAGGACCCGATCATCACCAAGACGTTTCAACTGGTGAACTATCAACCCCCCGGCGGCCCGCTCGCGAATTACCTTGCCACCCAGCCGGTGAACGCCGGAAGCGCCTGGATCAGCGGCTTTGAAGCTTCCTACTTGCAGCATTACTCCGCACTACCCGGGTTGCTGGGCGGCCTGGGCCTCTCGGCCAACTACGGCTACACCGCATCCGGCACCAGCGGAATCCCCGGCCGCACGGATCACCCCAGCCTGCTGCGCAACTCGCCCAACGCCTTCAACATCAGCCCGACCTACGATCGCGGCCGCTTCTCCGTGCGCGTGGGCATGTCCTACAACCAGGCCAACATCTACGGGTACCAGTACCAGGACGGCACGCCGGGAGGGGTGAAAGGCCCGTTGAGCGACATCTACTTCTATTCCCATTTCCAGGCGGACGCACAGGGCAGTGTCGGCCTGGGACGCGGCCTCAGCCTTATCGTCTCCGGGCTCAACCTCAACAATGAAGTCTTCGGCTTTTACCAGGGAAGCTCGCAGTACATGATTCAGCGCGAGTATTACCAACCCACCATCATGGGCGGCCTTCGCTGGTCGCCTGCACGGCACGAACAGTAACGCCGCCGCGATTGTGCCCCAACGCCTCACCCCGGCTCTGCCAGGGGTGAGGCCTGTTTTTCGCCGCCCCGCGCCTCGACTCCAGACCTAAGCGCGATCGAGGTTCTTGTAGATGTCCCGGATGTTTCCGTCGATGTCCTGCTGCAGGGGCGAGTCGTCCGCCGCTGAGAAGCGGGGATGTCCTTCCGACTGGACGCGCGCCAGAAATTCCGCATAGCCGTTTGATTGGAGCGAACGAAGCGAGCGCACCGTGAAGCGCTTCTGCATTTCAGCAACGGTAAGGCCGTCGCGCTTGCCTTCCTCCACCTTGCCGGTGAGTTCCTCGATGTAGTTGCGCTGGTTGGTCATCACCACCCGGTCCGGCTGCATGGGCCCGTGTCCGCCCAGCACATACTTGAAATCGATTTTCATCACCTTGTCGATAGTCGCCGGCCAGTCATGCGGATACCCGTCGCCCAGGTTGGGAACCCACCCGTGGCTCGCATCTCCGGTGGCGATCGCCCGCCGTTGCGGACAAAAGACGAACACGTCGCCTTCCGTGTGGGCGTGCCCATGGAAGTCGAGATGCAAATCGAACGCCTCATCCCGCAGCACATACGAGTTGTCGAAAGTGATGGTCGGCAGCTCCAGCGTGAAATCCTTCATCTCCGTCTGGTAGGCCTCCAGTTGCCGGACCTGTTCCGCGCAGAATTCCTTCTCCGCCGCGGAGCCCGAACTCTCCGCGCGCTTGCGCATCTTTTCGATCTGCGGCGGAATCTGCTGGAGCGATTCCTTCATCCGCGCCACCGACAAATCCGACATCAGCTTTTTGGTGGCATCGCTGGCAATGATGTCGACCTTCTCTCCCGTTTGCCGGTAGGCGTGATCCCCCTGCGTGTGGTCCCAGTGAAAGTGGGTATTGACCACGTAGCGCACCGGCTTGTCGGTAATCTCGCGGCGGATTTGCGCCACCAGCGAAGCGGCCGCCGAGGGCTTGGAGTGCGCATCCACCACCACCACGTCCCGGGCGCGCACAAACACCGCGGCATTGCAATTGATCATGGCTTGGGCACGGGCTTTGGCGAAGTACACGCCGTCGGCGGCCTTCTCCAGATCGAACAACCTGGCGTCCGCCGCCGGCCCAGCGGAGCGCGCCCACGCCGCCCGGTGCCAGGCCAACTCCATCACCGACGCCCCGGTGAGCGCCCCGCCCATCAGGATGCGCAGGAAATCCCGCCGCGTGGGTGCAACGTGATTGTGCGAATGGGGGTGTGCATGGGTATGCCCGCGCCGGTGATCACACATCGAGGTCTCCATTTCTGGCTAATCGTCTTGGGGAAATCACGAATCGCTTCCCATTCTGGACTGCGCTCGCTGGCCAGGGCAATGAGAATCAGAGGGGCGGGATTCGGGTCACGGTTCCCGCCCTGCCCGCAGTGTTAAAATCAAGCGTGCCGGGTCCTACGCGACGTAATCCCGCCAACCCCGCCAGGTCCGGAAGGAAGCAACGGTAACGGGCTAGTACGGGCGCAGTAGGTCACCCGGTACTTTGAGGGCACGCAGGGCGCCGGGGGCGCCTTTATTATTGCCCTGAGATTTGGGCCCGGGGCTTCGAACTCGTACACTCGAACCGAGGTTTCGCCCGGCCAGACCGCAGTTCATTATGGTTGTCCAGCGCGAGCCCGCTCCGGGACCTTCGCGCGCGAGGAGATTGATTTGACTCTCACCGTTCGTCCCATGGTGGGCCGCCGCGCCAAGATTACCGCGCTCGGAACCTACGTTCCTCCTCAAGTCCTTACCAATCAGGATCTAGAAAAAATGGTCGAAACCAACGACCAGTGGATCATCGAACGCACAGGCATCCGCGAGCGCCACGTGCTGGCCAAGGGCCAGGGCACCAGCGACATGTGCGTGGAGGCGGCCAAAAAAGCGCTGCTGGCGCGCGGCATCTCCCCCGACGAGGTGGAGGTCATTATCGTGGGCACCGTGACGCCCGACATGATGTTCCCGTCCACGGCTTGCCTGGTGCAGGACAAACTCGGCGCCCATCACGCGTGGGGATTCGATGTCTCCGCCGGCTGCTCGGGATTTGTGTTCGCCCTGCAGGCCGGCGTCCGCCTGGTGGAGAGCGGGGCACATTCAAAAGTGCTGGTGTGCGGCGCGGACGCCAACACGCGCATGACCGACTACACCGATCGCGCTACCTGCGTGCTCTTCGGGGATGGTGGCGGTGCGGTGCTGATCGAACCGGCCGAAGAAGGCGAGATCGGCATCATCGACTTTGTCAGCGAAATCGACGGATCCGGCGGCGTCTCCCTGAACCTGAAGGGCGGCGGCAGCCTGAACCCATCCAGCCATGAAACCGTCGACGCCAAGATGCACTACATCTACCAGGACGGGCAGGCGGTCTATAAATTTGCCGTCCGCAAGATGGCCGAGGCCACGGCCAAACTTCTGGAGCGTAATGGCGTCGCGGGAACGGATCTGGGATGCTTCATCCCCCACCAGGCCAACAAGCGCATCATCACTTCCACCGCCGATCGTCTCGGCCTGGACTCCGAGCGGGTCATCATCAATATCGAGAAGTACGGCAACACGTCCGCGGGCACCATTCCGCTGGCCATGGAAACCGCCATCGAACAAGGCAAATTGAAGAAAGGCGACCTGGTGTTGCTGGCCGCCGTGGGCGCGGGCTTCACAGTGGGAACGGCGCTGCTCCGCTGGGAGATCTGAACGCAGCTCGTAGCGTGCAGCTTCCATCTGGTCCCAAGTTTTGCCGAACACGGTAGCTCAGTTCGCCGGGATTTCCGTTGGTGACGTTACCGTTGCCCACCGCTCGGCGATCTTGTCTCCTTCAAAGCGCCACTCCACGAAACCGTGGAACTCCATGCGGCTGCCGGTCTTGGCATTTGTGCCTTCCCATCGGTTGCGGCACACCACCTTGTCGCCCTCGGCAATCATGTCCTCAATGGTGATCTGAAGATCGGGGAAGAGCCCGTACATCGCGCGCATCATAGCTTCGTCGCCTTCCACTCCGGTGGGCTTTCCTCCCGGGCCATCGTGGTCGTAAAAGTCCGCGGTCATGTTGGTCCGGATCACTTCCGGCTTCTGGTGATTGACAAAGTCTTCGAAGTGCCGGCGCACCAGCTCTTTCATTTGCGCAGTGGACAGAGTAGTCAGCATGCACGCCTCCGTGGGCGCGATTATATCCCGACGCGGGAAATGGATCGTGAATATCCGTGGGGGTCTGGAACGCTGCGATGGAAGCTATACCGCCACATCACTGATAGAAAACTCGTAGGCCGGCAGAATCCCCAGTTCCGCCGCCTTCCGGAAGAAGCACCGCATGCCCTCCTGGCACTCCGCGTCCAGCACGTAGTGGATGTTCGACGTGAAGTAGGAACGAATCACCTCTTCACCCAGCGGCAGCCGCGCGGACCACTCCGCCACCAGCGCATCGATGTTGCGCAGGCCGTGATCGCGGGAGCGAACCAGGTCGGCGGCAACCATCTCCTCCAGTGCCCCGCCTCCGGGCGTGACGCCCCACACCGCGGAGACGAACGGAAGTCCCGTAAGCCTGCGCCACTCCTCGGCAAGATCGTGGTACACCAGTTCCTCGGCGCTGCGCTCCTCGCGATTGGCGCGCTCTTCAAGGGCCAGCAGGGCGGGATCGCCAATCAGGATGGCGGCATCGGCCCGGTCGAGCATCGTATCCAGATCGCCCGGCATGGGCACATACTTCAGGGAGACATTCCCCCACTGATGGAACAGGATGCGCGCATGCGCGATGGTGGTGCGGCTGGCGATATCAGCGGCCACGGTGCGCAATTCGTTTAGCGGCTGACGCGCGCGCCGCACCAGAAGCAGCGACCGCACGTGGTGCTTCGAAGCGATGGTGCACCCGGGCAGGATCCGCAAGCCAGGATTGACGGCCAGCGATGCGATGGGAACCAGCCCGATGTCCGCGGTTCCCGCCGCCAGCCGGTCGGCACACTCCGCCGGAAGCATGCAGTCCACCTGGTAGCGTAAGGCCAGTTCCGCATTGTGGGGCGGGTGCTCGAAATCCCACATCAGCGGCGCAGGATTAAGAAAACGAATGGCGGCCACGCGCAGGAGTGCTGGATCGGAGGCATGCACCCCTCAAGTGTAAATTGGCGCGCTGCCCGGCTCAGCAGCCCTTTCTTTCG
>DASXXV010000191.1:0-3321 GCA_036502905.1 Occallatibacter sp.
CGAGGAAGCCAGCGAGCTGGTGGAAGCGCAATGGCTGCGCAAGTACTCCGGCATGCTGGGCTATATCCAACTCGGGTTCGTGTACCAGGGGTTCGTTTTTCTGCACGAAACCACCACCGAGTGGTACGAGCGCTACCAGTCGTTGCTGGAGGATATCGAGAGCTTCCAGGACATTGTGATCGACGACGCCCACGAGGGATCGGGCGAAGAGGACGAATAAGATCCCGAAGTGAGCCACGTGGGCACGACCGCCGAACCTTCTGCTCCTCTTCCTTCTGCCGAACCAATGCAGGCGACGCCTGTGCTGCTGGCGACGCCTGTGCCTGATTCTGCGGCGCCTGCGGTTTCGCCGCAGCGAACAGCTTCGCCGCAGCGAACTACTTCGCCGCCGCGGAATTATCCACCACTGCGCTGGGTGTTGAACGCATCCGATGGCGAGCGCGCATCGGCGCTCGCGCAAGCGGCTCGCGTGCCCCTGGTGCTGGCGGAATTGCTGGTGGCGCGAGGAGTCAGCGACGCGCACGGCGCGCACGCGTTTCTCAACCCCGACTTCACGCACCTGCACGATGCGCTGTTGATGCGGGGAATGGAGGCGGCGGTGGAGCGCGTGGAGCGTGCCATCGCAGCGCGCGAGCCCATTCTTCTATACGGCGACTACGATGTGGACGGCACCACCGCGGTAGTGCTGTTGAAGACGGCTGTGGAGATGCTGGGCGGAACGGTGCGATTCCACGTGCCGCATCGGTTGCTGGAAGGCTACGGGCTGCAGTCAAGTGTGCTGGAGGCGGCGTACGCGGAGGGTGTGCGGCTGGTTATCACCGTGGATACGGGGATGCGCGCGTTCGCCGAAGCGGAAACCGCGCGCCGCCTGGGCCTGGACCTCATCATCACGGATCATCACCTGACCGCCGCCGACGATTCGGTTCCGGCGGCGCTGGCAATCCTCAATCCCAATCAACCGGGATGCGGCTATCCGGAGAAATCGCTGTGCGGCGCGGCGATCGCGTTGAAGCTGGCGATCGCGCTGCTGGAGCGACGCGATCGGGAGCGCACGCGCGCCAAGACGCTGCCCAGTTTTCTGAAGATGGCGGCCATCGCCACCATCGCCGACGCGGTTCCGCTGCGCGGTGAAAACCGCGTGATCGCCGCGCTGGGACTGAAGGAGCTGCGGAGGCCGGTGGGAGTGGGGCTGCGTGCGCTGTTCGGCGCCGCATCGCTCGATCCGGCGTCGAAGGAGCTCACCGGCTTCGATATCGCATTTCGGCTGGCGCCGAGGATCAACGCGGCCGGCCGGATGGATGTTGCCTCGGAGGTGATCGAGCTGTTCTGCACGCGCGACCTGGGGCGGGCCAACGAGCTGGCGACGAAACTGGAGCACTTGAACCGGCAGCGGCGTGAGATCGAAGCGACTGCATTGGCGGCGATCGAAACACGCCTGGCGGAAGATGCGGATCTGGCCGGATGCCGGATGGTGGTGGTGGATGGCGACGGCTGGCACCGCGGGGTGATCGGCATCCTGGCGTCGCGCGTGGTGGAACGCACCGCCAAGCCGGCCATCGTGGTGAGCGTGGAAGACGGCGTGGCGCATGGCTCCGGCCGCTCCGTCGATGGATTTCAATTGCTGGAAGCGATCGAGACTTGCAGCGATCTGTTCACGCGCTTTGGCGGGCACGCTCATGCGGTGGGATTCGCGATGCCGGCCGGCGGACTTCCCGAACTCAAGCGCCGCCTGGGAGTGCACGCCGAAGCGCGGCTGGCGGCGCACGAGGCTGAGCAGGTGCTGCACATTCACGCCGAGCTGCCGCTGAACCGCATCACGCCGGTGCTGGCGGGATGGCTGCGCAAGCTGGAGCCGCTGGGCCGCGGCAACCCGGAGCCGATTTTCATCGCGCGGCGAACGAAGGTGGCGACCCCGCCGCGGGTGATGAAGGACCGGCATATCCGCCTGGAACTGGCGCAGGATTCGAGCGCGGAGTTGCGGCCCAGCGGGATGGTGCGGGCCGTGGGATGGGACTGGGCATCGCGCTGCATGGATCTGCGACTTTGCGAAGGAAGCCGGATTGACGTGGCCTACCGCATTCGCGAGAACGATCATCCCGATTTCGGCGGAATCGAAGTCGAGATTGCGGGGGTGCGGCCGGTGGAGGAGTGAGGACGCAGGGGTCAGGGGTCAGTGGGAAAGCGCCCGCGGCTTAGGCCGCGGGCGCTTGTGCGTTGGGGAATGTGCGGATTATCGGTGCGGTTCTTTCGGCCTGGGCTCCGGCGCGGGCCGCGATTCCTGGCGAGGGGGCGGAGCCTGGTGAGCTTGCGGTTCGGGCCTTGCCTGTCGCTCGGGCCTTTCCTGCGGGGCAGGGCGGGACTGGGGCTGAGGCGCGGGATGATACTGCGGCTGCGGTGCAGGGCGATATTGCGGCTCGGCTTGCGGCCGGGACTGGGGCTGAGGAGCAGGGTGATACTGCGGCTGAGGCGCGGGGCGATATTGCGGCTCAGCTTGCGGCCGGGACTGGGGCTGCGGAGCAGGGTGTGCCTGGGGCTCGGGACGCATCGGCTGCTGATAAGCGGGGCGCGATTCGGGACGGCCGACGGGAGCGGGGCGCGATTCCACCCGGCCCGCTGCGCCCGCGTGCACATTCCCTGGTTCCTGATTCACATTGCCATGCGCGCCGGCATTCGCCGCCACCGGGGCGGGATGGTGCTCGGGGGGCAACGGCCGGGTCAGCACCACATTCTGTGGATGTCCGTTGTTGGCCTTGAAGTAGTTCCCGCGCTCCATGCGCGCCTGCTGGATATGCTGCTGCTGGAACGAGGTGGGAGGGACGTGGGATTCCTGCATGTACTGGCGTTCCACGGGGGTGGGCTCGTGGCGAACGCCGCCCGGGCCGCCCGCGTAGGCGACGCGGTTGTTGACGATGGTGGTGTTGTGAATGACGGTTTCGTTCACGTAGGTGTTGCGGATGACGGTGCGGTTCACGTTGACGACGGCAGTGTTGTAGGCGAACTCGCGGCCGCGCCATTCGCCGCCGGCAAAGCCCAGGCCGAAGTAGCCGAAGCCATAGTTGATTCCGCCGTAGTAGCCCACGTGGGAACCCCAGTAGCCGGGGTGAAACACGTAGACATTCTCTTGCCAACCCCAGAAGGGCGGGGTCCACAATGCACCCTCGTAGGGGGCCGGTACCCAGGCGCCGGGCACCCAGTAGTAGCCGTCGTCACCATAAGCCCAGTAGCCGGGGGTCCACATCAGGCCGGGCTCGGGGCACTGGGGCTGCACGTAAACAGGCAATACGGGGGGCGCAAAGCCCACGCTTATGAACACGCCCGCGT
>DASXXV010000192.1:0-54326 GCA_036502905.1 Occallatibacter sp.
TCGGGAAAACCGGCCCCGTCCCTTCGGGTTGCGGTGAAAATCGGGTCATACTTCATTCTCGCCCTCAACAGTGGACCCGCCACAGCCCTCGGGCTCGGCTTCGTCTGACCCGATTTTCTCTCGCAACGCCATCCGCCCTGGTAGTGTTAACAGGCCCTTGTGCTCAGTCCCCATTCGCGGCCGGCGGAGTTATCGTGACACGGGCCAGAAAAATGGCGTCGCACCAGCTCGAAAACTGCTGGCTCGACAATTCCAGCGAGCCCTGGACGCGCCCCGACTCGAGTGAGAAATTCTGCAACCGGCTTGGCGCTTCCGAAGGAGGCGATGCCTCCCGCGTCTCCCCGCTGCGAAGCGCGTCGGTGAAGAAACCAGCCTTGCGCATGAAGAATTCCTGGTCCTGCCCGGCTCTGGCGTGGATGGAGAAATCGATACGGACCTTGGATCCGAAGCGCGCGGATACCATCAGTACGTCCGAATCCTGCTGAAGCTGGGCCCAGGCGCTTTGCGGCTGCGCAAAGCTCATGCTGCTTTCACTCTGCGCCGATCCGACCAGCACGTTCCAGGAGGTCACATCGGGACGCAGGAGACTCAAACGCTCTTCCAGGATGGAATCGGGAAGGGCATGTCCGGTATACCGCCGTAAGGCCTCCTGCACCAGGGAGGGTGTTCCGAAAATGGCGATCCGGTTATCCAGGATCACCATCCAGCGGGTGTCGAGCATGTCTCCCAGTTCGCGGGTAAGGGGTTTGATCAGCGCGATCCTCGTGCCCTGGTACTGTGTGTTGGCGGCTCCGTTTAACTCCAGGGAACGGAAGATCTGCTCGCGATCGAAGCGGCCGGCAGCCAGCAGCATGTGCTCGCTCAGAGCGCCCCCCGAGGGTGCGAGGGCGACCTCGATGATCTCATCGAAAACCCGCCTGGCGTCCGCCCCGGTCAATGCCTGAAAATCCTCCAGGTCCAGGCGGTTATTGCGGGTGGCCAGGAGCAGCCGGCCATGGGCGTAGCCAGCCCCGTGATTTTGAAATCCGGCTACGATCTGGGCTCCGGGGGGAACCAGCGGAAGCAATCGGCTGCTCAAAGGGGATGCAAAACCGGATACAGCGAGAAAGGCAGATAAAAGGACGGAAAAAAGGCCCTTGCCAAAGTAGGAACACATGACGCACTCCCTGTTACCCGTGCGCTCGAGTCCGGGCAAGCGGCTCCCGCCGTCGTCCGGGGAAGCGCATTGACCTTCCTCCCGGGATTCGCGTGGGTGGGACAGGAAGAAGGCCTGAAGTTGCGTCGGGTCTTGATCCGTCGCGCGTGCTTGAATTCCGCGAGGGATCAGCAATAATCCGAGTTCCATCCAACAGCAACGCCCCGGGTGGTCTTAGACCCTCCAGGACGGGAATGAATTCAGATAAGTGCTGTATTGGGGAGAGCGTACGCTGAAATGTCGGCTATTGGTGTGACGGATGTCACTCGACGTGGTGTCCAGGGAAGCGGAGCCCGGCTTATCACGCGCGGAAGTCGTCCTGCGGGTAAACTGGAGAAGGACCCTTCCCGCCGGACACCGCTCGTGTCGCACACGCTCATGGCCAAATTGAATCCAGAACAGCGCGCCGCCGTGGAGGCCACGGAGGGCCCCCTGCTCATTCTTGCGGGGGCGGGATCGGGCAAGACCCGGGTGATCACCAGCCGGATCGCCTGGCTGATCCAGGAACAGGGCGTTCCGCCGGATGCCATCCTGGCGGTTACCTTCACCAACAAGGCGGCCGCGGAGATGGGGGAGCGGGTCGAGAACCTGCTGGGACACGCGACCGTCGTTAAGCCGCTCATCGCGACGTTCCACTCGCTTTGCGTGCGCATCCTGCGGCGGGATATCGAAGCCCTCAAAGTGAACGGCGAAGGCTTGACGCGCTCCTTCGCCATTTTCGACGAGGACGACCAGGCCAACGTGGTGAAGCAGATCATGCGGCGCATGGGGCTGGATACCAAGCAGCTCACGCCGCGCACGGTGCTGAGCCGGATCTCGTGGGCCAAGAACCACATGGTGGACCCGCAGGACTACTACCTCGGCTCGCGCGATCCGAACGGCGAACGTATCGCCCACATCTTCCAGGCCTACAAGGCCGAGCTGCGCAAGAACAACGCCCTGGATTTCGATGACCTGCTGCTGGAAGCGGTGCGCCTGCTGAAGGTGTCGGCGCCTGCGCGGGAGCGCTACGAGCGGCGCTTCCGCTACATCCTGGTGGACGAGTACCAGGACACCAACCGGCCGCAGTACGAGCTGATGAAGCTGCTGGGCGGCGAGCACAAGAATGTGTGCGCGGTGGGCGACGAGGACCAGAGCATCTACTCCTGGCGGGGGGCCGATATCCGCAACATCCTGGAGTTCGAGAAGGACTTCCCGAACGCCCGGATCGTGCGGCTGGAGCAGAACTACCGCTCGACGCAGAACATTCTGGAAGCGGCGGGCGCGGTGGTAGCCCACAATCTTCGCCGCAAGGGGAAGAAGCTCTGGACCGATCGCCAGGGTGGGTCGCTGATCGGCTACTACGAGGCTCCCGACGGCGAGAACGAGGCCCTGTTTATCGCCGACCGCGTGCAGGCGTTTTTCAGGCAGGCCGGCTCGTCCGAAACCCAGGAGCCGGTAAGGGCGGCGGTTCTCTACCGCACCAATTCGCAGTCGCGACTGGTGGAAGAAGCGCTGCGCCGCTATGGCATCAAGTACTCGATGGTGGGCGGGTTCAGCTTCTACGATCGCGCCGAAGTCAAGGACCTGGTGGGCTACCTGCGCCTGGTGCAGAACCCCCACAACTCCATGGCGCTGAACCGGGTGATCAATACGCCGGTGCGCGGTATCGGCAAGACCACGCTGGAAACCATCGAGCGACTGGCGCTTGAGACTGGGTCGTCCTCGTGGGATGCGATGGGGGCGGCCATCAATAACAGGCTGATCGGGGCTCGCGCGCTGATGGCGCTGGAGTCGTTCCGGCAACTTATCCTGGACGCGCAGGCGATGATGGATCCGGACTTCGCGGGCAAGCTTTCCGCCGACATTGCCGCGACCGACGCCGACCTGGGCGATGCGGGATTTGCGTTTGGGGCCTCCGCGCCCAGCGATGACGAGAACGGGCAGGCGGTAAATGCGCTCGAATCCGCCACCGAGCAGGGAACCGTGCTGGAAGAGGTCGCGACCGACTTCAACTTCGGCGGAAACGAAGGCCAGCTGCCGTTACTCGATCTGGCCAGTTTCAATCCCTTCGCCGACGCCCCGAAGCGGCCGTTTTTGAAGATGCCGAAGAAGTCTGACCAGAGCAGCGTCTCGGCCGAGCCGAGTTTGCCCCCCGGGTCTCAAAATCCGGAACTGGGGAACGCAGATGGAGTGGGGGGCCCTGGAACAGAGAACGATTCGTCCGAGAGCTCGGGCTTTCGACGGCCCGGCGACCCTGCCACTCTGCCGGAGCTGATCCGCTTTATCATCGACCGGACCGGGTACATCAAGGCTCTGGAAACGGAAGGCACTCCCGAGGCCTTGAGCCGGATTGAAAACCTGAAGGAACTGGCCAACGCGGCTCATGACGCGGAAGTTCGCGGGGAGACGCTGGCCGATTTCCTGGACCACGCCGCGCTGGCCTCCGACACCGACCAGTACGATCCCAGCGCCCGGGTTACGCTGATGACTTTGCATGCCGCCAAGGGCCTGGAATTTCCGCTGGTGTTTTTGGCGGGGATGGAAGAAGGCCTGTTCCCGCACTCGCGAACGCTCCAGAATCCCGAGGAACTGGAGGAGGAGCGCCGCCTCTGTTACGTGGGCATGACGCGGGCTATGAACACGCTGATCCTGACCCGCGCCAACTTCCGCCGCCGCTATGGCAACGACGCGCCGGAGATGAGCATCCCTTCGCGCTTCCTGGAGGAAGTTCCGCAGCAGCTGATCGAAAACCTGGGCAGCACGCGGGCTGCGGCATGGGCCTACGCGGGCTCGAACCGCGGGGGCTACGGGTCGCGGTACAACTCCGGGCGCCGGCCGAACGGGGGAGACGACTACGCGAGCCCCCACTACAACTACGAAGACGAGAGCCAGGAAGTCCCGGCGGCCTCCTCGAGCCGGCAGGGAAGCGCGCGCACCGCGGGCGGGAATTCCAAGCCGTTCGTGGCTTCGTGGATGACGCCCAAAACCGGTTCTGCGCCGCGACAGCAATCTGCTGCGAAGAAGGAAGACGCGAAAGCCGCCGAAGGGCTGGAACCCACGTCCATTGACAACATCGCGCGGTTCTTCGGCGGCAAGGCGGGACCGGTAAAGCCGGGATCGCTGGCGCGGCCGGCGATGGATATACCCGCGGCCAGCGGCGCGACCGGGCTGAAGAAAGGCGACCGCGTTCGCCACAGCAAGTACGGCGACGGCAGCGTGCTGATGCGGGAAGGCGACGGAGAGGACGCCAAGATCTCGGTCATGTTCCAGCGCCACGGGATGAAGAAGCTGATGGAGAAGTTCGCCAACCTGGAAAAGATCTAGCCAAGCGCTGCGTAAATGACGAAAACGTCACGGCGATTGCTGCTTACACGGCCAGACCGCGCCCGTCCATTCCTCGGAGAGACCGGAATTGTCATGTCGCGCGGTTGTTGAGTGTGCAACAATGGCCGTCCAGACGCAAGAACGCGGGTGAGGAGATTGCGTGTTCATTGTCTACGTGACGCGGAAATGACGACACAACTCGTAACTCCCTCGCGATCAAGCCGATTCAGAGTGGTTTCGCGACCCTGGGTACCGGCCCCGATTGCCGCGTTACTCCTTATCGGCGGTGTTGCCGTTCCCGCCCGCGCCCAACAGAACGACGCCGCTTTTGTGACCAGGACGGCGTTACCGGATGCCCCAGGCGTGCGAAGCGGTGCGGACGATGTGAGCCAGGACCAATCACCGCAATCGTCCAATAAAGGCACCTGCATGATCTCGGGCACCGTGCTGGATGCGAACGACGACGTCATCCAGGGGGCGCGCGTGGTGCTCACCGGCCGCTCCGGCGCCTGGGAGCGCGAAATGCAATCCGGACCAAATGGACAATTCGCGTTTGCGGCACTCCCTGCTGGCTCATACAAGGTGACGGTGACGGGAAAGGATATGGGCACCTTCGTGTCGCTGTGGCTGACGCTCCATCCCGGGGAAATACGCATCCTGTCGCAGGTGGTGCTGCCCGTTGCGACCGCGACCACCAATGTAGAGGTCAACGGAAACAGCCAGGAACTGAAGCAAGAATTGTCGGAGCAGCAGGTCCAGATTGCTGTCGACCAGCGGGTGTGGCGCGTGTTTCCCAATTTCTACAGCAGCTACGACTGGAACGCCCCGCCGATGGAGCCGAAACAGAAATTCCAACTGGCATACCGGTCCATGATCGATCCCATGGCGTTCGCGGGTGCTGCCGGGGTCGCAGGCTTTGAACAGTTCTACAACATCTTTCCCGGTTATGGCCGAGGTATCGCGGGCTACTTCAAACGCTACGGCGCCGCGTATACCAACGACTTCTCCGCGAGAATGCTGAGCAGCGGCGTCTTCGCGACGCTGTTCCACCAGGACCCGCGCTACTTCTACAAGGGGACAGGAAGCTTTCAGTCGCGAGCCATATACGCAGTCTCTTGCGCATTTATCACCCGGAACGACAACGGGCGTCGGCGCCCCAACTACTCGCACGTCCTGGGAGTGTTTGCCTCGGCTGCGCTCTCCAATCTTTACTACCCGAAGGACAGCCGCGGCCTGACCCTAACGCTGATGAATGGAGCGGTGGAGACGGCGGGGAATTCGGGGACAAATATCGTGCGGGAGTTCATTCTGAAGGGAATCACCTCGCACGCGGGAGGAAAGAACTAGCGCGAGCTCACGGTCAGGATGACAAGGTTTCCGATGAAGCCGGCCGTGATAGGATGCGCGCAAATGCGTATTCGCAAGGAACCGATTCTCCGCTGCGCGGCACTGGCTGCATTCGCTCTCTCGCTCTGTTGCCTGCTGGCTGCGCAAAGCGCGCCTGCAGGCGACGCGCAGAACCCCTTCGATATCGTCATCGTCAACGGGCACATTATTGATGGCACCGGTTCGCCCTGGTACTCGGGCGATGTGGGCATTCGCGGCGGGCGCATTGCCGCGATTGGCAACCTGCACGACGGGGCGCGCAAACAGACCATCGACGCGCACGGACAGGTTGTGGCTCCCGGCTTCATCGACATGCTGGGGCAATCGGAGTTGACCATGCTGGTGAATCCGCGCGTGCCGTCCAAGATTTTCCAGGGGATCACGACCGAAGTGACGGGCGAAGGCCAATCGGCGGCGCCTCTGAATGACGCCATGATCGCGGCGGACCGCGCCGGCTACGATCACCTCCACATCCGTCCCGACTGGAGAACGTTTCACGAGTACTTCGCGCGCCTGGAGCGGCAGGGCATGGGCATCAATCTCGCCAGCTACGTGGGGGCCACGAGCGTGCGGCGCATGGTGCTGGGGGATGCCGATGTGGCTCCGTCACCGGAACAGCTGAAGCAGATGCAGGCGCTGGTGGATCGGGCCATGCAGGACGGCGCGGTGGGCGTGTCCACGGCATTGCAGTACGCCCCCGCGCCCTACGCCAAGACCGAGGAACTGATTGCGCTTGCCGGCGAGGCCGCGAAGTACGGCGGCATCTACGCCACTCACATGCGCAGCGAAGGCGACGCAGAGCCCGCGGCCATCGAGGAAGCGGTGCGCATCGGCCGCGAGGCGCATATCCCGGTGGAGATCTGGCATCTGAAGGCCGCGGGGAAATCGAACTGGGGCCACATGCCGCAAATCGTCGCGCAGATCAAGAAGGCGCGCGCGTCGGGGGTGGATATAAGCGCCGACACCTACGCCTATACCGCGTGGTTCAACACGTTCTCAGCGTTCATTCCGCCGTGGGCGCATGACGGCGGGGACGGGAAGCTGATCGAGCGCCTCAAGGATCCGGCGACGCGCGCGCGCATTCGCAAGGACATGATGGCGAACGACGCGACGTGGGACAACGAGTGGCAGGAGATTCCCGGCCCGGAGGCGATCCTCATTGCGGTGGTGCAGAATCCGGAATTGCTGCCGCTCCAGGGCAAGCGGCTTTCCGACGTGGCCGCGATGTGGAAGGAAGACGCCATCGACGCGCTCTGCGACCTGCTCATCAAGGACAGGGCATTCACGGAAGTGGCGGTGTTCGGGATGAGCGAGCCCGACGTGGTGCTGGCGCTGAAGCAGCCATGGGTGGCGCTGGATAACGACTCGCAGGGTACGGCGCCCGACGGGCTGCTCGGCAAGGAGCATCCGCATCCGCGGGCCTACGGCACGTTTCCCCGCATCCTGCGCAAGTACGTCCGCGAAGAACATGCGCTCACGCTGGAAGACGCCATCCGCAAGTTCAGCGCCCTGCCTGCGCAGCGCATGCGCTTCACCGATCGCGGCGTGCTGCGGGAAGGGATGTGGGCCGACGTGGTGATCTTCGATCCGGCGGCCATCCGCGACCTGGCCACGTTCGAGCAGCCCAACCAGCTCTCGCAGGGAATGGATTATGTGCTGGTGAACGGCGTGCCGGTAATTGCGGCGGGAAAGATGACCGGTGCGCTACCCGGCAAGGTGCTGCGCGGGCCCGGCTATCGGCCGATGCTGGCTGCGTCCATCAACCAAAGGTAGGAGACGGCTCGAATCCTCCCACGCATTCCCGAGTCTAAAATAGAGACAGATGCGGTTCTAGTCTGCGGATGCAGGGAAATCCGGTCTGCAAGTCCCGCAATTTGGAGAATGGACTGAATGCCTTTAATGAAGACTTCCAATCCGGCCCTTGGTGAAAACACGTTCCGCGGTGTTTCCGGCTCGTCTTACCCCTCGTATATCGACGCGGCCTCGCGGATGACCCTGAGCGGGACGGTGAACAAGACGGCGATTCTGCTGATCCTGGCGGCGGCGAGTGCGGCCTGGACGTGGTACCGCTTCATGGTTTCCGGCGATGCCGGCTCGGTTGCTCCCCTGCTGATGGTGGGCGCGCTGGGCGGGTTCGTTTGCGCCATGGTGACCGTGTTCAAGAAAGAGTGGGCGCCGGTCACGGCGCCGATTTATGCGCTGCTCGAGGGACTGGTGCTGGGTGGAATCTCGGCGGTCATCAATGTCCGCTATCCGGGAATCGCCATCCAGGCGGTGGGGCTCACGTTCGGTACGCTCTTCGTGCTGCTGCTTGCATACAGTTCCCGGATCATTCGCGTTACCCAGAAGTTCCGGCTTGGGGTGGTGGCTGCCACCGGCGGCATCATGGTGTTCTACCTGCTGCAGATGGTGCTGGGGTTTTTCGGTATCCGCTTTCTGGCGGTGAACGGATCGGGAGCGCTGGGGATCGGGATCAGCCTGTTCATCTGCGCCATTGCGGCTCTCAACCTGGTGCTCGATTTCGACTTCGTGGAACAGGGCGTGAATTACGGCGCTCCCAAGTTCATGGAATGGTACGGGGCCTTCGGCATCATGGTCACGCTGGTGTGGCTGTATCTGGAGATCCTGCGGCTGCTTTCCAAGACGCGCAGCCGCAATTGAAGCTGAATTGGGCAAGAGGTCGAGTGGGGCGATTGAAGTAAAAGGTCCTTCGTCACCTTCGCCCCGCGGAGCCCTCCTCAGAAGGACGAGTCTGGCGGGGAAAGCACTGAGGCTGCCAGGAAACTAGGCTTTGCGCTTGCTGCGCGCCCGCGCACTTTTCTTTCCGGCGTGCTTGCCGGCGGAGGCAAGTTGAGTTGCCGCGCGGCCCCTGCGCCGATGGACGACGGGCCGCAGCACCGCTCCCACGCGCCGCTCGGCGATACGCGGGTTCTGGCTGTAGCGCGGATCGAGCATCGCGATAACCGACACGGCACGCGCCCTGTAGAGCCTTGCCCACTGACTCTGGATCAGCGACTTCTGCACGTCGTTCCAGTACGCCACGTCATGCGCCGCCACCTTTTTGGCGATCGGGGCGGCGATGGCGTCGCTGTTGATTAACTCGAGGAACTGGGTGAACTGCTCGAGATTCATTCCCATCTGGAAGACGAGCTGGCTGATGGCCATCTGCTGGGAGGGGGTCAACTGGTCGAAACTGCGGCAATAGGCTTTGGCGTTGAGAATGGACTGGACGATGGCGACGCGGAGCAGCTGGTTTGCCTCTTCCCCCGTAATCTGGGACGGCAGTTCGCCAATGTGGCTGCGGTACTCGCGCATGTCCCAGAGGGTGAGTTTCTGGTGAAAGTCGTCCAGGATCTGATTGAGCCGGGCGGGATCGAGTCCGGCGGCCTGCCACAGGTCGGCCGAGGCGGGCTCGATGAACGGGTTGGGATTAAGCGGATCGCGCTGGAGATGCTCGCGGCCGGGCAGATCGATGCTTACGCCGGCGCCGATCAGGGGCTGGCCGGTCCTGGGATCGGGATAGGCAGCCAGCACCCAGCCTTCGTGATTGCGGTCGCGCAGCAAGCTCATCAGATGGTCGACTTCGAATTTGACATCCGACTCGCGGAAGCTCTGCAACACCTGGACGGCAGGGGTTGCGGAGGGAACGGGAATGGCGAGCGCATCGGAGGCGACGGCCGGCACCGGGGCCTGCGCAGAGGTTGTCCCGGCGATCTGGCCGGAGGCGGAAAAGGCCGTTGCGAGAACCACCATCGCGAGGCCAAGCGGCGCGTGCAATGCTTTCATGCCGAAAAGCTTCCTGCTTTTAACGTTCTGGTATCTCCACAATGACCGAAATACGGCCCGGCTGCAATGCCCGGAAAGCGGCAGCGCAGCAAGAAAGTAATTAGGGCCTGTTAACAGGCCCTAGCATTCTCTTAGACAGACCCGGATGTCCGGGGGTTCTGCTACTTGGGACGAAAATATTTCGGTCCAAGCCTTCCTCGATTCTTCGTCCGATCGCAATTCCGGCCCGCGAACTTCCAATGCATCAAATTCGGCATCCTAATTACGATGCGACAATTCCGCACACGGGAGCGATGCGCGGCCCGGCCGTCTTCGATCCCTGGTATCTCCGAACATGGACAGGTCCTCTATCTCTAATAACTTATCCGCAACCCGGGCAGCACTTCACGAGAACGAAGCACGTTACCGGCTGCTTACGGAAGCCCTTCCTCAGTACGTGTGGACGACGGACGGGCAGGGAAAAATCGATTACTGCAACCGCCACTTTCTGGAGTTTTGCGGGCTGACCCCGGAGGAGATCCAGGCGGGACGGATCTGGGAGCTGATCCATCCTGAGGACGTGCGCGCCGTGCGGGAAAAGGCAAAGCGCAGCCACGCCGCCGGGGAGCCGTTCGAACACGAGTACCGGGTGCGCCGCGCTGCGGACGGAGAGTATCGCTGGCACCTCGCCCATGCGGAGCAATTCACGGACGCGGAAGGAAAGACGCGCTGGCTGGGGGTGGGGATCGATGTCACTTCCCGCAAGCAGATCGAAATGGAATTGCGGGAGGCGAACGAGCGGCTGAACGGCATTCTCGGGTCCATCTCCGAATCCTTCATGGTGATTGACCGGGAATGGCGTCTACAGTACGTGAGCCAGCGGGTTCTGGAGTCCACCGGCAAGTCATGGCCAGAGCTCCGGGGACGGGTATTGTGGGACGTGTTCCCCGAAGCCGCCCAAACGGCCTTCCGGAGCGGGTATGAGAAAGTCATGCGGGAGCGCACTCCGCACACGTTCGAGGTCCATTCTGTGCAGGTCCACGGGGGCGATGGCCATTACCAGGTCCATGCCTATCCCACCCCGGACGGGATTTCCGCGCTGGTTTCCGATGCGACCGAGCGCAATCGCGCGGAGGAGGTGCGCAGCCGCCTTGCGGCCATCGTGGACTCGTCCGACGACGCCATCGTCAGCAAGGATTTGAACGGTATTGTTACCAGCTGGAATGTCGGCGCGACGCACCTGTTTGGTTGGCGGCCCGAGGAGATCATCGGAAAATCGATCCTCACCATCATCCCGCCGGAACTGCAATCGGAGGAGCCCGCCATCCTGGCCAGCCTGCGCAGCGGGAGGAAGATCGATCATTACGAAACGGTGCGCATCCGCAAGGACGGAACCCGGGTGCAGGTATCGGTCACCATCTCTCCGGTTCGCGACTCGGCGGGCCGCATCGTTGGCGCATCCAAGATCGCGCGCGACATCGGCGAGCATCTGCGCATGCAGGAAGCGATGATCCAGTCAGAGAAGCTGGCGGCTACGGGGCGCATGGCGGCGGCCATCGCGCACGAAATCAACAACCCGCTGGAAGCCGTGACCAACCTGGCCTACCTGGTGAGCACCGACCCGACGCTGAGCGACGCAGGACGAAAGTATGCCGGAGTCCTCATGGAGGAAATCGGGCGGGTCAGCGATGTCGCCAAACAGAGCCTGGGATTTTTCCGCGACGGCAAGAAGCCGGGCCCGTTCGATATATGCGAATTGCTGGATTCGGTAGTGGGCCTGTATCGTCCGCTGTTCGATAAGAAAGGCATTCAGCTGACGCGCAATTACAGCGACGGGTGCACGATCTTCGGTTCCTCGGCCGAAATACGGCAGGTGTTTGCCAACCTGGTCCGCAATGCCATCGACGCGGTGGAGCCGGGCGGGCGCGTGCAGTTGCGGGTGGGCTCCTCGCCGACGGGGATGCGCCGCGTACTGGTTGCCGACAACGGCCGCGGCATCGCCCCGCAGACCCGCGGCCGGCTTTTCCAGCCCTTCGTCACCAGCAAGGGTGCGGCCGGAAACGGGCTCGGTCTGTGGGTGAGCCACGGGATCGTCAGGAAGCACGGCGGCGCCATCCGGGTGCGGACCTGCGATGTTCCCGGCCGTTCCGGAACGGTCTTCGCGGTGTGGCTGGCGACCACCAATGTCCGCGCTCAAAACGCGGCCAGCTCCACCCCGACGTTCACAATGCGCCACCGGCTGGCGTCGTAGCCGGCAGCGGTCCCGACTACAGATTCAAGCACTTACCGGCCTTCCTCCTTGCCACAAGCCGCCTCTCCGTTCTACTCTCTTGTCATGCGTCGATGTCGCTAACACCGCCTGGTGGGAGCTCCGATGCCCGGTGTGCGCCTGGATTGGCGCGCGATGTTTCCCCGCCTGAAAGCTCCCCCATTCATCCAACTGATCCCCAGCCTTCTGATCGAGGAGACAATCATGGCGCGTATTGCCGCGAATGTGACTGAACTGATTGGCCGCACCCCGCTGGTGCGGCTGAACCGCGTTTCTGCCGGAGTGGGTGCAACCGTGGTGGCCAAGCTGGAAAGCCAGAACCCGCTGTCCAGCGTCAAGGACCGCATTGGCCTGGCCATGATCGAAGACGCCGAGAAGGGGGGCAGGATCACGCCCGGTCAAACCGTGCTGATCGAACCCACCAGCGGCAACACCGGAATCGCGCTGGCCTTTGTGGCCGCGGTGAAGGGATACAAGATCATCCTCACCATGCCGGAGACCATGAGCCTGGAGCGGCGCGTGCTCCTGAAGGCGTTCGGCGCCGATATCGTGCTGACTCCCGGTCCCAACGGCATGAAGGGCGCCATCGCCAAGGCCAACGAGATCCTGGCCAGCACACCCAACGGCTATATCCTGCAGCAGTTCGACAACCCCTCCAACCCCGCGATTCACTTGGCCACCACTGGCCCCGAGATCTGGGAAGACACGGACGGGAAGGTCGACATCCTGATCTCCGGCGTGGGTACCGGCGGAACCATTACCGGCGTGGCCCGCTATATCAAGCCCCGGAAGCCCGCGTTCAAAGCCATCGCGGTGGAACCGACGGACAGCGCCGTGCTCTCGGGCGGCAAGCCGGGCCCGCACAAAATTCAGGGCATTGGCGCCGGCTTCATCCCCAGCGTTGTCGACACTCAACTGATCGATGAAGTCGTCCAGGTAAGCAACGACGAGTCCATTGCCATGGCTCGCCGCCTGCCGCTGGAAGAGGGTTTGTTTGTGGGCATCTCATCGGGCGCCGCGGTGGTGGCCGCCCTCAAAGTCGCCGCCCGACCGGAGAATGCCGGCAAGCTGATCGTGGTGGTGTTGCCCAGTTTCGGCGAGCGGTATCTCTCCAGCGTGCTGTTCGACTCCCTGCGCCAGGAAGCGCTGGCGCTGCCGACCGAGCCGGTAACCGTCTAACTGGGCCGGATGGCGGGCGCTCCAGGTCTCGATTTCGAGGCCTGGAAGGTACGCCTGATCCAGCAATGAACCTTCGTGCCCCACGGTTGCGCCTGCTTCCCGGCGCAAGAGTGGAAACTAACCTCAAGCAGGAGAAGATGCCCTTCCTTGAACGCATTCGCGAAGACATCCGCTCCGTGCTGGAGCGCGACCCCGCTGCGCGTTCCCGGCTCGAAGTTCTCACCTGCTACCCCGGCCTGTGGGCGGTGTGGATCCATCGCGTGTCTCACCGGCTGTGGGGCTTCAAGTTGCGGCTGCCCGCCCGCATGCTGTCCCAGGTCGGGCGCTTGCTGACCGGGGTGGATATTCACCCTGCCGCGCTGCTCGGCCGGCGCCTATTCATCGATCACGCCACCGGCGTGGTCATTGGCGAAACCGCGGTGGTGGGCAACGACGTCACGCTCTACCAGGGCGTAACCCTGGGCGGCACCGGCAAGGGGCACGGCAAGCGCCACCCAACGGTGTGCGACGGGGTGTTCGTGGGCAACAATGCCAACATCCTCGGCAACATCACCGTGGGCGCCAACTCGCGCGTCGGCGCAGGCTCGGTGGTGCTGGGAGACGTCCCCCCGAACTCAACCGTGGTCGGCGTGCCCGCCCACATCGTCTATCGCAACGGGGAGCGCGTCCTCATCACCGATCCCCACGACATCAAGGACCCGCTCTCCGACGCTTTGATCGCGCTGGCCGCGCGGGTGGAACACCTGGAGGGGCGTCTCGGCGAACCCGAACCCTGCGCCGAACCATTCGCCGCCGAAGAAGCCGACCGCACCGCCTACCGCGAAGAATTGGATCGCCTCAGCCAGTTCGTCTCGATGGGCGAGGGAATCTAGCCGCGAGCCTGCCGCCATCCTGCGAAAGAAGTCGCGGGCAAGCGGTTGGGGGTGTGCACGCCCCGGAGTGGTATGTTTCTGGTGCGTCGAATTCCACCGGGAAACATGCTATGAAATCGATTTTCTCCGTGCTCGCGCTCCTCGCTTCGTCGGCTGTCGCCTTCGCGCAGATATCCCGCGAACCCGAAACCCAGCAACCGCCGCCCACTCCGGAGCAGATCCAGGCGGCGGCGGCCATGCCCTTCCGCAATGCTTCGCTGCCTATCGACCAGCGCGTGAACGATCTTGTCTCCCGGCTCACGCTCGAGGAAAAGGTTGCACAGACGCTGGATCGCGCCACGGCTATTCCGCGCCTCGACATCCCCGCCTATAACTGGTGGAACGAGGGGCTGCACGGGATCGCGCGTTCCGGTTATGCCACCATGTTTCCGCAGGCCATCGGTAACGCGGCCACCTGGGACGCACCGCTGGTGGGGAGCATCGGCGGCGTGGTTTCCATCGAGGCCCGCGCCAAGTACAACGACGCTATCCGCCACAACATGCACGACCGCTTTTACGGGCTCACTATCTGGTCGCCCAACATCAACATCTTTCGCGACCCCCGTTGGGGCCGAGGCCAGGAAACCTACGGGGAGGATCCGTTCCTCACCGCCCGCCTGGGCACCGCGTTCGTGAAAGGCATCCAGGGCGACGACCCGAACTACCTGAGGGCCGTAGCCACCCCCAAGCACTACGCGGTTCACAGCGGCCCGGAGTCCACCCGCCACGAAGCCGATGTAGATCCCACCGAGCACGACCTGTGGGATACCTACCTGCCCGCCTTCCGCGCCACCATAACCGATGGCCGCGCCGACTCCATCATGTGCTCCTACAACGCTGTGGATAAGGTGCCGGCGTGCGCCAGCAAGCTGCTGCTGGGCGATATCCTGCGGGGCGACTGGCGCTTTAACGGGTTCGTGACCTCCGACTGCGATGCCATCGACGACTTCTCGCAGCCGCACGGGCATCATTATTCCGCCGACCACGCGGCCGGTTCGGCGGCCGGTGTCCTGGCCGGCACGGATCTCGACTGCGGTACGGCCTATGAGGGGCTGGCCGACGCGGTGCACAAGAATCTGCTTACCGAGGCCCAGCTCGACGTCTCCATCAAGCGCCTCTTCACCGCGCGCATGCGCCTGGGCATGTTCGATCCGCCTGAAAAGGTGCCGTTTTCGTCCATTCCGTTCAGCGTGGTCAACTCCCCGGAGCACGCCGACCTGGCTCTGCGCGCCGCGCGGGAGTCGATGGTGCTGCTCAAGAACCAGGAAAAGATTCTTCCTCTCAAGCGTGGAGAGGGGACCATCGCCGTGGTCGGCCCCCTGGCGGGGTCGCGCATTGCGCTCGAGGGCAACTACAACGCCATTCCGGTCCATCCCATCCTCCCCATTGACGGAATTGTGCGGGAGTTCGGCGCCGACCATGTCCTCTACTCCCAGGGCTCGCCATACGTGATGGGCGGCGAAGTCCCGGTGCCCAGAACCCTTCTCCACACCGCGGAGGGTTCGCGCGTTTCCGGCCTGAAGGGCGAGTACTTTGGCCGCCCCAGCTTCGATGGCCGGCCGGAACTCACGCGCACTGACCAGGAGATCGATTTTGATTGGGCGTTCGCCAATCCCGTACCCAGCCTGGCGGCCGATTCCACCAACCAGAGCTTTGCGGTGCGCTGGACCGGCACCATCGCCATGCCCGCGGCCGGCACCTACAGCTTCCAGTTCCGCCTGCCCTTCTGTACGCCCTGCGACGGCAAAGTCCAATTCGCGTTCTATCTGGACGGCAAGCAGTTGCCGGCGGCGCAGCCCTCGGAAGCCGCCGCCGGCAGACTGCCGCCCTCGGGCCGCAACTACGGCGCCATCCAGCACTTCTCCATTCCCTTCCAAGACACGCGTCCGCACGCCGTCCGCATCGAGTTCATCCAGAACGGCCGCGTTCCCAACAGCACGGTGAGCTTCGAATGGCTGCCTCGCCATGAGCTGCTGCGGGACGATGCCGTGGCGACTGCAAGTAAGGCCGATGTGGTGGTCGCGTTCGTGGGCCTGACACCTCGCCTGGAGGGCGAAGAGATGCGCGTGAACGCCAAGGGCTTTTCCGGCGGGGACCGCACCGCCATCGACCTGCCCGATGTGCAGGAGGAACTGCTCCAATCCGTTGCCAAGGCCGGCAAGCCGATGATCGTGGTCCTGCTGAACGGGAGCGCGCTGGCGGTGAACTGGTCGAAGGAAAACGCCCGCGGAATTCTGGAAGCGTGGTACCCGGGCCAGTCCGGCGGGCAGGCGATTGCGGAAACCCTCAGCGGGCGGAACAATCCGGGGGGACGGCTGCCGGTGACGTTCTACTCCAGTGTCAACGAGCTTCCGCCGTTCGACGACTACGCGATGAGCAACCGCACTTACCGCTACTTCAAGGGCAAGCCGCTGTTCGCCTTTGGGGATGGCCTGAGCTACACCACGTTTGGCTATTCGAATCTCAAGCTGTCATCCGCCAATCTGCATGCCGGCGATACGCTGACGGCGGAGGCCGACGTGACTAATTCGGGCGGCGCGGCGGGAGATGAGGTCGCGCAGCTTTACCTGGTTCCTCCTGGGACCGCTGTCTCGCCGCGCCTGGCGCTGGCGGGCTTCGAGCGTATCCACCTCGATCCGGGCGAGACGAAACACCTCACGTTTCAGCTCGACCAGCGGACCCTTTCGCAGGTGGATGAGAAGGGCGTGCGGGCGGTGACGGCGGGGTCGTACAAGCTGTCGCTGGGGGGCAGCCAGCCGGACGGCGATGCCGGGGCGGGCATCGTCAGAGGAGAGTTCCAGGTGGAGGGAACGCAGCCGTTGCCGCGGTAGATGGTCGGAAAACAGCCTCAAGTGCGGGTTTTATTCGCTTTAGCTTCGCCAATTTTCGCGTCATTTGTTGACCGCAAACCAATGATAATACTAAAGTTAATCCGCCCGTCATCGCAAAAGGCCGGAAAAAATGTTTTGCGCTCCGGAGCGCCGGAATTGGATGGCCGGGGGACTGCAAAGGGCGGCGCGCATAGCCGCAGTGCTGATTGCATAGCCGCAGTGCTGATTTCAGTGTGGGTGTTCTGGGGAAATAATCTGCAATTCGTTCTATCCCGCGATCACGGGATGCCGAGCACTTTGTGGGTCTGCAGGCTGAGGCGCCAGCGGGGATGTTCGAGGCAGAAACGGACGGCTAGTTCGGTGTTCAGCGCGCGCTCCGGATTATCCATTGGCTGAATGAAGAAGTGGCGGAAACCCAGGTTTTCGTAGGCGACCGGATGGGCATCGATCTGGGGGAACACCAGCTTCAGCTCATCGCCAGTCTTTTGTACCAGGGTCGAGCCGGCCTTGGGACTCACGCAGATCCAGTCGATGCCGGGGGGCGCGGCAATGGTGCCGTTGGTTTCCACCGCGATTTCGAAATGCCGGGCGTGCAGGGCGGCGATCAGGGGTGGGTCGAGCTGCAGCAGGGGCTCGCCGCCGGTGCAGACAACGAATCGGCGCTCTCCAGAGGCGGCGGGCCATTTGCCGGCGATCGCGTCGGCGAGGCTGTCGGCGCTGGCGAACCTTCCCCCGCCGGGCCCGTCCACATCCACAAAATCGGTGTCGCAGAAGCGGCAGATGGCGGAGGCGCGGTCGTTCTCGCGTCCCGACCAGAGATTGCATCCCGCGAACCGGCAGAACACCGCCGCGCGCCCGCTCTGGGCGCCTTCCCCTTGCAGGGTGTAGAAGATTTCCTTTACCGCGTAGCTCATGGGCGAACCTGCACGCCGGGGTACGGCAACGGATCGGGGAGCCCCGCTTCCCGGAAGCCCTTCTGGCGCAAGAGGCACGAATCGCACTGGCCGCAGGGACGGCCATCCTCCCCGGGATCGTAACAACTGCTGGTGAGACTGTAGTTCACGCCCAGTTCGAGGCCGCGGGCGATGATCTGGGCTTTGCTGAGATGAATGAGGGGAGCATGAATCTTGAGGCGCTGGCGGCCTTCCACGGCGGCCTTGGTAGCCAGGTTGGCCATGGCTTCAAAGGCGCCGATGTACTCCGGGCGGCAGTCGGGGTAGCCGCTGTAATCGAGCGCATTTACGCCGATGAACACGTCCTCGGCGCCCAGCACTTCCGCCCACGCCAGGGCGTAGGACAGGAAGATGGTATTGCGCGCGGGAACATAGGTGACGGGAATGCCTTGGGCCATGTCGTCGCCGCTGCGGCCCTTGGGAACTTCGATGTCGGCGGTGAGCGCGGAGCCGCCGAAGACGCGCAGGTCGATGTTGGCGATGCGGTGATCGGCGACCCCCAGCGAGCGCGCCACGCGGCGGGCCGCTTCCAGCTCCCAGCTGTGGCGCTGGCCGTAGGAGAACGAAAGGGCGTGGACCTGAAAGCCGTCGTGCCTGGCAATGGCAGCGACGGTGGCAGAGTCCAGGCCTCCGCTGAGCAGGACCACGGCCGGCTTGTTGGAGGTTGAAGCCATCTCTTCCTATGGTAAAGCGGCGCGGCGTGCGCGCAGGGAATGGACGGCAACGACTGCGTCAGGCGGGGGTGTGGCCCGCGTTCGCGAGCAGAAACTCATGTGGCCGCAGATCGCGGTCGCGGACCCCGACGAGATAGAGCAGGCCGTCGAGGCCGAGCGCGGAGATGGCCTGGTCGGCGCTGTGCCGTACGAGCGGCTTGGCCCGGTACGCGATCCCCATGCCGGCAACGGACAACATGGGGATGTCGTTGGCGCCGTCGCCCACCGCTACCACCTGTTCCAGCGAGAATCCTTCGCGCGCAGCAATCTCGGCGATCAGCGCCGCCTTTCTCTCTCCATTGACGATGGGCGGAATCACGCGCCCGGTCACTGCGCCGGAAGCAATCTCCAGTTCGTTGGAGTGAACGTAATCGATTCCCAGGCGCTCCTGGAGCGCCTGGGCGAAAAACGTGAAGCCACCGGAAAGGATGGCAGTTTTGTACCCCAGCAGCTTCAGGGTGCGCACCAGCCGCTCCGCGCCATCGGCCAGCGGAATGGTGTCGAGCAGTTCATAGACCCGTTCCGCCGACAGCCCCCTCAGTAGGGCCACGCGGCGCGTGAAGCTCTCGTCGAAGTTCAGCTCGCCGCGCATGGCGGCTTCCGTAATGCGCGCCACCTGCTCGCCAACCCCGGCCATCCTGGCCAACTCGTCAATTACTTCGCCTTGGATCAGGGTGGAGTCCATGTCGAACGCGAAGAGGCGGCGATTGCGGCGGAAGATGCTCTCGCGCTGAAAGGCGATGTCGATGGAGAGTTCCTGGGCGACGCCGAGGAATTCGGCGCGCATGTGGGCTTCGCGGCCCGGATCGCCGCTGACGGCCAGTTCGACACATGCGTTGGCGGCTGCCTCCCGCGGTGAAAGCTCGGCCGACAGCCGGTCAATGCGATCGATGTTCATGGAGTGCGCGGCAAGAATGCGGCTGACGCGGGCAAGCTGATTGGCGGTTATGGATCGGCCCAAAATGGTGATGATGAAGTGCTGATGTTGAAGCCCGTGCATCCAGTGGCGGATGGCCTCGGGCGGGACCGGCCTAAACCGGGCGAGCAGCCCCAGCGCGTGCGCACGATCGTGCAGGGCGGCCCGAAGCGCGGGATAGATGCCTGGATCCGGGAGTTCCAGAAAAATGCCGAGAGAGAGGGTCTCGTGCACCACCGCCTGGCCTATGTCGAGGATCTCGACTTCGAATGCGGCGATGACGCCCGTAAGATCCGCCGTGAGGCCTGCGGCGTCCGGACCCGAGAAATGAACCAGAAACGTAAGAGCAGGGAACGTAAGAGGAAGTGATGGGGATGCCATGCCTGCGCCTACTATAGCCGACGGAAGCACGGCACTGGGGACGCGGCGGACTCAAACAATCATCCACGAAGGGACGAACCCCACCCCGGCTGGGCCAGGGGCGGGGCGCCGGATTTACTGCTGCTACTGCTTGGCTACATCGAGGTCAATGGTCAGCTGGACCTCGTCCCCGAGGACCGCGGCCGGGAACTTGGTCGCAATTCCGAAGGCCGTTCGGCTGACGGTGGTGGTGGCGGAGAAGCCTTCGTGCTGCTTTTTGTCCATGCCCTGCACCGGTCCCGTGGGGCCTTCCACGTTCAGAGTGACCGGCTTGGTTACGCCGTGCAGCGTCAGGTTACCGGTGACGGTGAGGCCGCCTGCGCTCTTCGCTACTGACGTGCTAACAAAGGTTGCGGTGGGGAACTGGGCGACGTCGAAGATGTTCGGGCCTTTCAGGTCATTGTCGCGCGGAGCCACGCCCGTATCGACGGTGGTGGTGTCGATGGTCACGTTGACGGTCGACTTGGTGGGGTCGGCTTCGTTCATCACAATGCTGCCGCCGATGTTCCCAAACCGGCCGTGCACCTTCGAGAGGCCCAGGTGGAGGATGGAGAAATCCACCTCGCTGTGGGCCTTATCCGGAACCCACGTAGACGTTTGCGCAATGGCCAGGGGAGCAGCAAGCGACAGGACACCAGCCATGAGGGAGAACTTCTTCATCGTTTCGATTCCTTTCGATAACACGTTGCGTAGGGAATGCCTTGCTTCGAGGAGAGCCGCGGGGAAGATCCCTGAAGTGCCCTCATGAGATCACATCCGGGTAGGCTTTTTGAAGTCATGATTTGTAAAGGCTCGTAACAAAACGTCACGACGGAGGCGGAAGGACAAAGGAAAGATCACGGCCCCAGCGGCAACAGCATCTCGTGCTCGATGACGGCTGCGTCATTGGGATACGGACCGGTCATTCCGCTCATCAGGAATCCCATTCGGATGTAGAAGTCGATAGCCGGCTGATTGACGCTGGTCACCATGAGTTTCAACTCATGCATGCCGCGGGAAGACGCCCAGGTTTTCAGCGCGTCGATCAGCATCCGCCCCACGCCGGCACGCCGGTATGCGGGATCGACCCACATGGAAATCACATGCCCGCGCAGACGGCCGCTGTTCTGTTCCCCGTAGCAGGCCACCATCCCGCAAGCGTGCAGCGGGTGCAAATCATCGAAGGCGAGATAGAGGACGGAGCCCTCACCGTCCCAGCGCTGCGAACGCGCGATCCACTCCTCTTGGGGAAGCTCGGATTCCCTGGTGTATGTGCTGGAGAATGCCAGGGGAGAATCCTGGAGAGCGCGCAGGCGGACTTCCTTGAAGGCTGGGGCCGTTTGGGGCGAGACTGGTTGGAGAAAAATCATGGGCGCGCGACATGCTGATTATCGCCCGCCCGGGACGCAGCGCGTGGGTTGGCTCATCGCGAATACTGTTGCCTGATTCCCCCGTTCCCTGACCGCGTATTCTGGTCCCTCCGCGGCTTTCGTCACTCTTCGCGCAGCAATGCCATGGGATGGATGGACAGGGCGCGCTGCGCGGGAATCCACGTGGCAAGCAGACCCAGCAGCACCATGACCGCCACCACGCCGATGATCACCAGGGGATCGCGGGGAGTAGCCTGGTAGACGATGGCGGCGAGCACGCGGCTGGCGAGCACCCCGAGCGCCAGTCCGGCCGCCGAACCATAGGCCAGCAGCCGCAGTGCTCGTCCCAGGGCGCTGCCCAGCACTTCTCTCCGGCGCGCGCCCAGGGCAACCCGAATGCCCAACTCCTTGAATCTCCGGCTGACGGAATAAGCGGCCATGCCGAAGATGCCGGTGATGGAGAGGATGGCTCCCAAAGCCCCCAGCACGCCCAGCGACAAGGTGGCAACGCGCGCCGGGAATAAGACGACGTCGAGCATACCGGTCCACGACTGGACATCGGGCGGCAGTCCCCGATCCAGTTCGCGCAACTTGTCGCGCATGGCCGTGGCCAGCATCTCCGGATTGCGGTGCGAACGGACAATGATGGCTGCCTGGTTTGCCGGATGCTGCAGGAACGGGACAAAGACGGCGGGCTGCGCTGCCTCGGTCAGGTTCAGATATTTTCCGTTTTGCGCCACTCCCACGATCTGAATCCGCGTCCCGTCCTGCATGCGGAAAAATCTTCCCATGGAGTTGGGAACCGACCCGAACATCTTCACCGCAAACTCGCGGTTCGCAATGGCCACGCGCGGCGCATTCTTGTCGTCGTGCCAGGTGAAGGTCCGGCCGGACAGCATGCTGGTCTTCGCGGTTTCAAAATAACCCGGAGAGACATCGTAGAGGAACGGCAACGATGCCGCATGCGCCTGGCTCAGTTCCCTGGTTTCATCCTTGAACGCCGTAACCCGGAAGGCGGCCGTGTAGACCAGCGGCGGATAGTTGTCCACGAGCGCCACGCGCTCCACCCCGGGAATGGCCGCCATGGCATCGATGATGCGGCGCTCCATGGCGAGCATGTTATCGCCGCTGTATCCACCGGTGGCAAGGGTGAGGTTCAGCAGCAGCGTGTCCCGCGGGTCAAAGCCGAGCTCGCTTTTCAGCGAGCGCATAAGCCCGCGCACGGCGACCATTGACGAGGTCACCAAAACTGCGCAAATGGCAATCTGCACGACCAGCAGCACGTCGCGCAGCGTGGTGCGGCGGCCGGCCACTCCGGTGGGCCCGGCCTTGATGATCTCGTAGGGGTGGGCGCGCAGGATCTGCCGCACCGGTACGATCCCGAACAGCAATCCGCTGAATACCGCGAGGCCCAGGGCAACGGCACAGATGCGGGTGTCGAGAGTGATCGGAATATGGATGGGTGCACCCGCAAAGGGTGTCCACGTGGCCAGCCGCTGCAACAGAAGCACGCCGCCGCACAGGCCAAGGACACCACCGGCGATGGAAATGAGAACCGCTTCCGTGAGCAACTGCCGCAGAATCCGGTTGCGCGTGGATCCAAGGGCAAGCCGCAGCGCAACCTCCTTCGAGCGGTCGGATGCATGCGCGGCGAACAGGCTGCCCAGGTTGGCGCATGCCGCCACCAGAATCATGCCGGCCAGCAGCATTAATGCGCCGAGAAATGCCTCCACCGGTCCGCCAAATGAGGTCAGGCCCTCGCGGCCCAGGGCGGTGCGGGTGTGGTTCACTTCTTTCGGATAGGTCTTTTTCAGGTATTCTCCCACTCCGTCCACGTCGGCCGCGGCCTGCGCTGCGGTCACGCCCGGTTTGAGGTGTCCGAATACCTCGAACAGGCCGCGGTCATTGGCGCGCTCGTTCAGTGCGTTACCCTCGCCCGCCTGTTCTCCGTTCACCAGGGGGAGAAAAAAATCCACCGAAATGAATGTGAGGGTTCCTCCGAATCCCTGCGGCGCAACCCCAACTATGGTAAACGGGTGCTTGTTAATCTCAACGGTCCGGCCCACGACTCCGCGATCGTCCTGGAACCGGCTATGCCAGTAAGCGTAGGTCAGCACCACGTAGGGCGCACTGTTCTGCCCGTGTTCGTCCGAAGCATGGAAGAACCGCCCCAGGTACGGCTGAATTCCAAGCACGTCGAAGTAATTTCCGCTGGTTACAAAACCCGCTGATTTCGCGGGATCGTTGCCGGTGTCGAGTCCCACAAATGCAAAGTTGAAAGCCGCCAGGTCTTCAAAGCTGCGATTGCGTTTGCGCAAGTCGTAATAGTTGGGAATGCTTTGGAATCCCGAGCCGTCACCATAGTGGGTTCCGTACAACGATTCGGGCCGGGACACGCGCAAGGGGCGCAGAAGCAGGGCATCCAGCACGCCGAAGACGACGGCGTTCGCCCCGATGGCCAGCGCCAGCGTAAGGACGGCCGCGAAGGTGAATCCTTTCGCCTTTCGCAATATCCGCAAGGCGAGGCGAACATCGCGAATGAGCGTCTCGAGAAAGCCGCCGCCCATCGCGGCGTAGCTTTCTTCCTTGAATTTCGCCCCGGCGCCGAACTCAATGCGCGCCTGCCGTTCGGCTTCGGCGCGATCCATGCCGGAGCGGGCCAGGTCGTCGGCGCGATGTTGGACGTGGGAGCGAAGCTCCTCTTCCATGTCATCCGCGAGTTGCGACTTGCGGAAGAATTTCGCCCTCAGACCATGAAGATAAGCCAGCACATTCATCGCTTACTCCTTGCGCGGCTACTCAGGCTTCGCGCAACAGCGTCATCGGATCGATGCCCAGCGCCCTTTGCGCCGGGATCCAGGTAGCCACCAGGCCCAGCGCGGCCATGGCCAGCACTGCTCCGGTCAATACGAGGGGATCATCGGGGGTCGCCTTTAGCACGATCATGGCAAGTACGCGACTGGCGAGGATTCCCAGAAGAAGGCCCGTTCCCGATCCGACCGCCAGCAGTTTGAATGCACGCCCCAGGGCCGACAAGAGCACTTCCCGGCGGCGCGCGCCCAGCGCTATTCGGATTCCAAGTTCCCGCATCCGCTTGCTGACCGAGTACGCGGCCATGGCAAACACGCCGGTAATGGCCAGCATGGCGCCCATCATGCCCATGACACCCAGGGCCATGGTGGCCATGCGGGGTCCGAACAGGATGGGGTCCATCTCCCCGATGCGTGGCTGGATATAAAACGGCAGCCCCGGATCGAGTTGCTGAAGGCGCTTGCGCATGGCCTGGGCCAGAGGCACCGGGTCGCGATTGGAGTGCACCACCAGCCAGGTGTTGGTGGAGGGGTTCTGCAATATGGGCAGGAAGATCGCGGGCTGCGGGGCTTCAGTGAGAGCCAGGTACTTGCCCTGCTCCACGAGGCCGATAACCTGGGCGCGGGCGCCGTCGCGCAACTTGAAAAAGCGGCCCATGGCATTCTCAGGAGAGCCGAAAAGTTTGCGGGCGAATTCCGGATTCACGATCGCTACCCGGGGAGCGCCCTGGTCGTCGTGCCAGGTGAACTCTCGTCCCTGGAGTAACGCTGTTCCCGCGGCATGGAAATAGCCGGGCGAGACGGAATACACGGTGGGATGGCAGGCAGCATTTACCGGTTCGAGGGCGGTGGTGGCGTCGGTATAAACGGTGGTGTCCTCGCTGCCGTCGCCCAAGGGCACGTTATCGTTTAATCCCACTGACTCGACGCCGGGCGTGGTCTCAAGAGTCTCGATCATGCGCTTCTGCATGGCGGGCACGCGGTCGACGGGGTATCCGGCGGTGCTCAGGTCGGTATCGACCAGCATGGTGTTGTCCATGCGGAAGCCGAAGTCATCATGCAGGGAATGGGCCAGCCCGCGCACCGCTACCAGCGAGGCGGTTACCAGCACGGCGCAAATGGCAATCTGCGCGACCAGGAGCACATCGCGAAGAGATATCTTTCCGCCCGCCCGGCCCATGGAGCCCGCCTTGACGATCTCGTAGGGATTGGCGTGCAGGATCTGCTTCACGGGGACTGCGCCGAACAGGAGTCCGCTGGCCAGGGTCAGCATTAGGGCAACCAGGTACACGCGCGCATCGGGATTGACGGGCACATGGATGGGCCAGCGGGGGAACGGCTGCCACGCGCTGAGAGCGCGCAGGAGGACCACGCTGCCCAGCAGCCCGACAGCGCCTCCCAGCAGCGAGACCAGGATGGCTTCCGTGAATAATGCACGGAGAATGCGGCGGCGGTTCGATCCCAGGGCCAGGCGCAGGGCGACTTCCTTGGCGCGATCCGCGGCGCGCGCCGAAAACAGGCTGCCAAGATTGGCGCATGCGGCCAGCAGGATCAAGGCCGCCAGCAGCATGAGCCCCGCCATGAACGCCTTCACCGGCTTGCCGAGATAATCGCCGTACAGGGCCGGGCTTGCGAGGGAGAAGGTCATGTTGCCGACCTGCTTCGGATAACTCCTTCTCAGTTCCGCGCCGATGGCGTTCAGATCGGCCATCGCCTGCGCGGGCTTGACTCCCTTCTTCAGCCGCCCCATCGTCATGAAGATCCAGCGGCTCTCGCGGGCGTTCATATCGTTCACGCCGAGCTGCGAATGGTTCACGATGGGCACGTAAAAACCGGGATTGAAGAACAGGAGGGTGCCGGCAAAGCCGGGCGGAGCCACGCCGATGATGGTGAAGGGATGGCGATCCACCTGCACCACGCGCCCGATCACGCCGCGGTCGTCCTGGAAATGGGTGTGCCAGAAGGCGTGGCTCAGAACGATATACGGCGCGCTGTTGGGGCCATGCTCGTCGGTGGCGTGAAAGAAGTGTCCCAGGTACGGCTGCAGTTGAAGGCCGTCAAAATAATTCCCGCTCACTTCCACCACCCATTCGCGGGTAGGATTTTCTCCGCTGTCCAGCCCCACCGGAAGGATGTTGGACGCCATCACGCTGTCGAACGTGTGATTGCGGTCGCGAATGTCGAGGTAGTTGGGGTAGGACTCGTAGCCCGATGCCTCGTCGCCGTGCTGCAACTCGTACACGCTCTGCGGATCGGGCACATTCAGGGGCCGCAGAACGAATGCGTTCATGATGCTGAACACCACGGCGTTGGCCCCTATGGCCAGCGCCAGCGTGACTACGGCGGCGCACACGAATCCGGGCGATTTGCGCAGTATGCGCACCGCAAACTGCACGTCCTGGAAGACGCCCTGAATGAGAGACCCTCCCAGGGCCTGGTAGCTTTCCTCGCGGTAACGCCCGCGCGCGCCGAACTCGATGCGGGCCTGCCGCTCCGCTGCGGCCCGGCTCATCCCGGTTCGCGCAAGATCGTCGGCGCGATGCTCGAGATGGGAGCGAACTTCGTCTTCCATCTCGTCGGCGAGATGGGATCGGCGAAACCATTTCGCCCCGAGGCACCGAAGATAACCGAAGATGTTCCCAGGAAAATTCATCGCCCGCTCCACGGGTTGTACTTGCGCCAGGGTGACCTTTCTTGCTGCGGCATCGGCGGCTAGACTTCTTCGGGGCGCGCGTCGAGCGCGGTAGACATTGCGGCGGCCAGACGGTTCCAGCCTTCAAGCTCTTCGCCCAGACGTTTGCGGCCCGCGACCGTCAGTTCATAAAACTTGGCTTTGCGGTTGTTTTCCGAGATGCCCCAGTCGGCCGTTAGCAGTCCCTGGCGAACCAGGCGGAACAGCGCGGGGTAAAGCGCGCCCTGCTCGATCAACAGCGCCTGGCCGGAGATCTGACCGATGCGCAGCAAGACGCCGTATCCATGCAGCGGGCCCAGAGAAACGGCTTTGAGTATCAGCAGGTCGAGAGTGCCCGGAAGAATCTGAGCCTGATCGCCCATGGGCTCCTCCTAAAGTGATTAGGAGAGTAGCCCGCTTTCTCCTAAGCTGTCAAGGAGAAAGTTTCGGGTTCATTTGAGGGGGCGGGGCGTCTCTTCAGTTGAAGAGGCTGTGGATGACGCTGAATCCGGGGCAAAATTCAAGGATGGGGCACGGAAGTGTTTGATTTCCTTTTACGCAGTTCTTTGCGCGGCCGGTGACTGCGGCATAAGCGCGCGGACGATAAGCGAAGCCCCAAAGAAGATCAGGATGGTTCTCCCTACCAGGCGGCTGTCGTAACTCCACGAGAAAAACGCCATCGCCACGAACACGCCGATAGGCGTGAGTTCCGCCAGCACAGCGCGCAGCCAATGCGGTTGGCTCCCGCGCGCTGGCAAGCTGGCATGCAAACGCGGCACCAGGCGCGGCACGGTGCGCAGGTATAGCTTGTACGGCTCGCCGAGTTGCTTGGATAAGAACGATTCTTCTCCGAGAACCAGCCGCAGCAGGAACACGGTAATCAGGACCATCGCCTCTAATGCGCCGGTCACAGGCATGATGAAAGCCATGGCCGCCACCATGAACCACACTCCCAAATAGAGCGGGTTACGCACGTAGCGATATGGTCCATCGGCCATTACGCCCCCGGCTTTCATCTCGAGGCTGTTGACGGTGCCGGTGCCCATATACGCCGTGCCCCAAATGCGCAGGGCGGCGCCGATGGCGGCGAGGATTGCGCTGACGACGATCACCACCGGGACGGCAACGGTGAAGCGCACCAGGCCTGTCCGGCCCAATTCGAGGGCCAGCCATTCCAACAGGGTCATCCGCCGGCCGATTCCCCACGCTTCGATCCACGGCGCCCAGAATCCCAGAAGGATGATGGCCGCGTTGATCGCCATACGCAGGCGAAACTCGATTGCACTCGCGCGCATTCTTCGCTCCCGCTCGTGCAAGTTTACGATCCCGGTCGCGGCGAGGTTGCGGAGTGAGGGACGAAATCAAGTGTTCAACAAAGAGCGCGTGGCCTCCAGCCCTCGCGACAATAAGAAATCGCGAGAACGGGGCACGGTAGTTTTGTTTTCTTTCAGAATCCTCAATCGACGCGAAGAGCGGCCATGGGGTCGGTCTTCATGGCGGCGCGCGCGGGAATCAGCGTGGCCGCCAGCGCCACCATGGACAGCAGCAGGGCTACGGCGATGTAACTGGCCGGATCATACGGACCCACGTGGAACAGGAGGCTCCTGAGTACCCGCGATACGGCCAAGGCCGCCGCCAGGCCCACCAGGGTCCCGGCGGCAACGAGGCGCAAGCCTTCCGAGAGGATGAGCCGCAGAATGTCGGCGCGGCCCGCGCCCAGCGCCATGCGCACGCCGATTTCCTGGGTGCGCTGCACGGCCATATAGGCAATGACTCCGTAGAGCCCGATGACCGCCATCAACAGCCCGATCACGGCAAAGAAGCCGAGCAGAGCGGTCTCGAACCGCGGCCGGTCCGCCAGCCTGCTGACGATTTCATTCAGCGTCTCCACATCCACCGGCACGGTGGGATCGATAGCGCCGATCTGCGCGCGAATCCACTGCGCCACCGCCTGTGGAGGGAGGCTGGTCTTCACCACCAGCGCGGCCGAAGGCGCCTGCTGCCAGTCTTCGAGGTTATTGCGCCGCAGTTGGTAATACTCCGGTTCTATGTCCGCAGCCAGCCCCGAGTTCTTTACATCGGCGGCCACGCCCACCACCCTGTACCAGGGGCCGCCCGGGGTGGGCTTGATCTGTTGACCGACGGGATCCTGCCCGGGAAACAGCCGCGCGGCCAGCAGGCTGCTTATGATGACCAAATGCTCGGTTGAGGTCCTCTGATCTTCAGTAAACGGCCGGCCGCGCACGATGGGAATATCGAGCGATCTGAAATAGTCCGGCGTCACCCATCGCCAGGCGACCATTCCCTCTGTGCCGCCGGTCATGGGAGGGCGGCCCTCAACCGCCATGATGCTGTAGATGTGATCGCGCGTGAATCCGCCCGGGGGGACGGTGTCGCTTAGGCCCACTGCCGCCACTCCCGGCAGCTTGCGGACAGAGGCTTCGGCGGCGAGGAAAAACTGCATCTGCGCGTGCGGGGTCGTGTAGCGGTAGCGGTTGAGCGAGATGCTCGCCGTAACCACACCCTGGCTGTTCAGGCCGAGGGGCTGCGTCTGCAGGCGGCTGAAACTGCGCACCAGCAGTGCCGCGCCCGCCAGCAGGACCATGCTGGCAGCAATCTGCGCGGCGACGATGATCTTCCGCAGGACGGCGCGCGCGCCCAGGGGCTGAGTTCGCGCGGCCAGCGCGATGGAACGGGGGCGATGCATGGCGGGCGCCAGCCCAAAAATGATGGCGCTGCCCAGCGCGACGGCCGCCGCAAACAGGCCCATGCGCAAATCCAGGTGGGCATCATGAATATAGGGCAGGCCCGAAGGCGCAATGGCAATGAAGGCGCGCAACAATCCTGCGGCCAGGGCCCATCCCAGGGCCGCAGCCAGCAACGACAACAGCAGCGCCTCAGTGAAGGCCTGGCGGATGAGCCGTTTGCGGCTGGCGCCCAGGGCGGCGCGCACGGCCAGCTCCCGTTCGCGCGCAGAAGCCCGCGTCAGCAGCAGGCTGGCGACGTTGGCGCAGGCAATCAGGAGTACCGCGAGAACGGCGCTCAGCACGATCCATGCGGCCTGTCTCGCGTCCTGCATGCGGCGGTCGCGCAACCCGCGAACCCGCAGGTGCACTTCGCTGCGAAAACGCGGCGGGGCGAGGCTCAGCGAATAGTTGAAAACCGGTTGCAGTTGCGCAGCAGCCTGTTGAACCGTGACCCCCGGCTTCAGGCGCGCGAACGCATACATCACCCGGCCGGGATCGGCTTTGCGCTGTTCTGCTTCATCGAGCGCCTGGGGAACCAACACGTCGGCCGGTTCACCCGCGGGCATTTCAAAGTCGGAGGGAAGCACTCCGACCACGCGCACCTGGGCGCCGTCAATATCGATAAGCCGGTTCACGATGGCAGGATCGCGGTTGTAGTGGCTCTTCCACAGCGCGTAGGAGATGAGCGCGACCTTGGGGCCTTTCGGCCGGTCTTCTTCAGGGAGGAAATTGCGGCCCAGGATCGGAGAGATTCCCAGCGCCGGCAGAAAATTGGCCTCCACGCCGGCGCAACCCAGGTGAGCGGGATTGTTCTCCGTGAGATCGCAGGCGTTGACGCCGGTTTCCGACGTGAATGCCGCAAACGGCTTCTGATTGTCGCGCCATCGGTAATAGGAACCGCCCAGCATGAACTCCTGGGGGATGATGGGTGCGGTGAGCCCGACCGACACCAGTTGATCGGGATGGGCGTAAGGCAAGGGGCGAAAGAGAATGCGATCGACCACGCTGAATACGGCGGTGGTGGCGCCCATGCCGAGAGCCAGGGTCACCAGGGCTGTAAGCGCGAAGGCGGGATTGCGCGCCAATCCGCGCAGCGCGTAGCGCGCGTCCTGCATCAGGATCTCAAGGCCCGGCAGTCCGGCGCGCTCGCGATAGGCCTGGCGTGCCTGCTCCGCGCCGCCCAGCCCGATCATTGCCTGGCGTCGCGACTCTGCTTCGCTCAGCCCCGCGGCCGCGCCGTCCTCGATGTGCATGCGCACATGACTCTCCAACTCGGCTTCAAATTCCTGCCTGGCGCGACGGCCGTGCACCAGCCGCATCCAGAGCGCCCGCAATGAACGCATGGCGACCTCCTCAATCTTGTCCTCTTGCGCTTTCCTGATCCCTGATCCCTCTTTCCTGTCTTTCTCAATCCGTCCGCAGTGCCTGCATGGGATTAATGGAGGAAGCCTTCCGCGCGGGAATCCAGCATGCCAGCAGCGCAATCATCGCAAGCACGCCGGGAACCGCTGCGAAGGTGACCGCATCGTGCGGCTGAATACCGTAAAGAAAACTGGATGCGAGTTTGGAAAGCATCCACGCTGCCGGCCATCCCAGCACAAGCGCGACGCAGGCCAGGATCATGCCCTGACGCACGATCAGGCGTTCGACGGTGCCGGACTGCGCGCCCAGCGCCATGCGTATCCCGATCTCCCGCGTGCGGCGGCTTACGCCGTAGCTCATCACGCCGTACAGTCCGACCGCGGCCAGCAACAGGCCGATACCGCCGAAAATCCCGAACAGCGTGGCAGCGGCGCGCGGAAGGGAATACGCCGTCCGGATGTGCTCCTCCATCGTCTCCTCGTTGTAGACGGCCATGGCAGGATCGAGTGCGAACACCTGGCGGCGCAGAGCCTCGGCCAGCGTCGCGGGATTGCCGCGGGTGTGGACAACGAGCGTGTAGCCCATCAGCGAGGGATCGTCCACGATGCTCTGATCGAGCGAGCGGTAAAGAATGGGACGCGTATCTTCGCCCAGGGTGCGCGATTTGGCATTGCCCGCGAGCCCGATGATTTCGTATGTCCACTGACCGCCCTTGATGTGCTGCCCGACGGGATTAGCGTTGCCGAACAAGCGCTCGGCGAACGCCTTGTTGACGATGGCTTTCCTGGGCCCGTCTACTCTCTCGCTTCCGAAATCATGGCCCGCGATACGTGGCGTTCCCAAGGCTTCAAAGTAGCCGGGTGTCACCATGTACAGGTCCGCATACGTGAACGCCGCGTCTTTGCCGGCATGACCCGCGACCGTGAAGCCGTCGCTGCGGTTGCCGCCGGAGAGCAGCGGCACATCGGTGCACACCGCTGCGTCCACGGCCGGCAATTGCGCAGCACGCTGGCGGAGTTGCGCGAGGAAGTGGCTGGTTTTTTCAGCACTGTATCCGTTTAAGCGCGGATCGACGGAGAGCATCAGCAAACCCTGCGGCCGCAAACCAATGTCGATGTTGCTGGCTGCTTTCAAGCTGCGCAGAAACAGGATGGTCACCGTGAGCAGTACCACCGACATGGCCATCTGGCCGACGATCAGCACATCGCGCATGGTCCAACGGCGGCCGGGCCGCGCCAATGCATCTTCGCCTTTCAGGGCGTTCACGAGGGTGGGCCGCGAAGCCGCCCATGCGGGTCCAACACCCAGCGCCAGTCCGCAAAGCACGCTCAGCACAAACGAAAACGCCAGCACGTTGCCGCCCGCGCTGACGGCTAAATCGAGAGGAATGGGCGCGGGCACGCGGAATGCCGAAAGCCCGTGCGTCGCACCCAGTGAAAGCGCCACGCCCAGGACTCCCCCGCCCAGCGCCAGCAGGACACTTTCCACGAGCAACTGTTTTCTGAGGCGGGCGCGCGTGGCTCCCAGCGCGAGGCGCACCGCCATCTCCCGCTGCCGGGTGACGGCTTGCGCGAACAGCAGGTTGGCTACGTTTGCGCCCGCGATCGAAAGCACCAGCAGAACAACGATGCTCAACGCGGAAAGGAAAAGGAGAACCGCGGCTTTTTCTCTGGGCGGCAGCGATCCGGCCTGGTCCACAGGAAAGGTGATGTCTTTATCGGTGGCGGGATAACTCTGCGACATTCGCCGTGCGATGGTCTGCAGTTCTGCCTGCACCTGGTTGCGCGTGACTCCGGGACGCATTCTTCCCACCACCGAGAGCCAGTGGAAATCGCGCGCATTGTCCGCGGGGAGATTTGCCACCAGTTGCCGGGTCACGCCGAGCGGCACCCAGAACCGCGTGTCCAGGATTTGACCGACACTGCGAAACGCGGCGGGCGCGATGCCGACCACCGTAAACGTGCGGCCGGAGAGCAGAATCGGCTTGCCCACAATTTGCGGATCGGCGCCGAACCGGCTCTTCCACAGGGTCTCGCTCAGCACGATGAGCGGCGCGCCATCCTCTCCGCGGGCGAAACCGCGCCCGAGTACCATGGGAAGCTCGATCACGGCGAAGAAATTGGTAGTGACGCCCTGGCCCCAGACTCTCTCCGGTTCGCCGCTGCCGCCAATCGAAGCGGGAATCAGTTCGTAGTATGCGGCCATGCTGGAGAACGAATGCGCCTGGTCGCGCAGGTCCTGGTACACCGGCGTGGGGAAATGATTGCAGCAGCGCTCACCCTTGGGGATGGTGGACAGCGAGAGCAGCGTGGAGGGATGGCCGACGGGGGCCGGCCGCAGCACGAAGCGGTTGACGATGGCGAAGATGGTCGCGTTGGCGCCGATTCCCAGGCCGATGGAGAGGATCGCAATGGCCGTGACGCCCTTGTGGTTGGCGAGCGTGCGCGCCGCGTAGCGCAGATCCCGCCCCAGCGATTCGAGCCACGGCAGTCCGCTGCGCTCACGGTACGCCTGCCGCGCCTGCTCCACGCCGCCCAATTTGATGAGCGTCTGGCGCCGCGCCTCGACCGTGCTGAGTCCCGCTGCAATGCCCGCCTCGATGTGCATTTCAAGATGCGCCTCAAGCTCGGCGGAGAAGTCCGTGTCGGCACGCCGGTGTTGCAACGTTCCCAGCATTCGAAACCAAAGCGCCCGCAATCCCCGCATCCCGTCCTCCCCATGAACCCGAGATTCAAATTGGTGATACCTGCCCGTCTTACTCGGTTCGCAACGCTTTCATCGGATCTGCCGAAGCCGCTCGCCGGGCCGGCAACAGAGCCGCCATCAGCCCGCACAACAGCAGCAGTGCGCAAACTGCCGCAATGGTCGTCGGATCGTGCACGCTCACGCCAAACAGGAACGATCGCATCATGCGCGTGGTCAGCCACGCCGCGACCAGTCCCGCGCCAACCCCGCAGCCCACCAGCGCGGCGGCATTCTTCAGCACCAGCAGGAGCACATGGCTGCGCTGCGCGCCCAGCGCCATGCGGATGCCCACTTCGCGCGTACGCCGGCTCACCGAATAGGCCATCAGCCCGTACAGTCCCACCAGCGCCAGCAGTAGCGCAATCGCCGCAAAGGCGGTCAGCAGCGAAGTCTGAAATCGGCGCCGCGCGCTGGCCTGCGACACAAAATTGCCCATGGTGCCGACATCGGTGATCGCGAGACTGGGGTCGATGGAGCGGAGAGTCGACCGGATCTCGGCGGTGATGGCTGCGGGCTCGAGGGTGGAGCGCACCGCGATGGACGCGCCGTCGAATCCTTCGTTGGCCCTGTACAGCTGCGGCCCGGGGTCCTCCTCCAGACTGGTATGCCGCACATCCGCCACCACGCCGACCACCGTGCTCCACTGCGATTGCTTTTCATCCGTGCTGATGCGACCGCCGATGGGATTGCGGCCGGCGAAATAGGTTTTGGCGAACCGTTCATTGATGATCGCGGTCCGTGCATCGGGGGCTTCGTCGGCATCGCTAAAGGTGCGGCCCGCGATCAGGGGAATATTCATGGCGGCGAAGTAGCCCGGCGAGACGGAACGGCCCTCCGACATCTGGTCTTTCACATTAGGAAACCCGTCCACCCAGAAGAAGTCCAGGCTCTCCGTATTACTAAGTGGCAGATGGTTGACGGCGCCCACAGCCTGCACGCCGGGCAGGGCGCCCAGTCTGGTTATGAAGTTCTTGAAGAAATCGCGCTGCGGCGGCCCTGGACGATAGCGGCTGTCCAGGTCGACGCGAAACGTCACCGTCGATCGCGAGAAGCCGGTATCAACGGAAACCACGTTGATGTAGCTGCGAATGAGCAACCCGGCGGATGCCAGCAGCACCACCACCATCGCGGTTTGCGCCACGATCAGGATGTTCTGGGTTCGGTTGCCGGCGGCCGCGTACCCGCGCACCGCATGGCTCTTAAGGAATTCGGTGACGTCGGTGCGGGCCGCGCTCCACGCTGGAAGCAGACCGGTCAACAGCCCGGTGAGCACAGAGAAAGCGATGGCCGCGAGCAGAACCCGCCCGTCCAGCGACGATTCGTTCAGGCGCGGAATGTTGCCCGGATCGAGCCTGGGGAGAATACGCAGAAAAAGAAATGCGAGGCCCACGCCCACCCCTCCTCCCCCGGCGCAGATCAGCAGCGACTCGGTGAGCAGCTGCCGAATCATGCGCCCTCGCCCGGCGCCCAGGGCGGCGCGCACTCCCAGCTCTCGCGCGCGCTCCGCGGCACGCGCCAAAAGCAGGTTGGCGGCGTTTCCGCATGCAATCAACAGAACCAGGCCCACGGTGGCCAGCAGCAATCGCATCAGCGGCCGCACCGGGCCAATGGAAAGGGCCGTGAAGCTCTCCACCAGCGCGCCCCATTCCCGCATTTCCCCGGGATATTGTTTGTCGAGGCGAGCCATCATCGTACTCAGCTCACCCTGCGCCTGCCGAATGGTGACGCCGGGGCGCAGTCGCGCCACCGACACGTTCGCGTTCGGGTCGCGGTCCGCCCTCTTCTTTGCATCCAGCGCGAGCGGCACCCAGATCCTGGTTGATTTGATATGTGCTTCTCCGTAAGGCAGGTCGGTATTGAATGGATACTCAAATTCCGGCGGCATCACACCGACGACCTGGTAGTTGGTTCCATCCAGTTGCAGCGTGCGGTTCAACACGTCCGCGCTGCCGCCGAACATCGACACCCACAGGGAGTGGCTGATCACCGCGACGTGCGCACGGTTGGGCTGATTGTCCTCGGCGCCGATGGCCCGGCCAAGTTCAGGGGCGGACTGCAGCGTGGAAAAGAACCCTTCATCCACGCGGGCGCCGCCGATGCGTTGCGTTCCGCCCTGCGTCGCCATGCTGAACAGCGCCTGTTCATAGGAAGTCATGTCCTCATACGAGCGGCTGTCGCGCTTTATGTCGTAGAAGTCGCCATAGCTGGGGCAAACCACTTCCGCGGGTATCTTCAGATGCGGGTTGGGAGTGAACAGGTACACCAGGCGCTGCGGATCGCCATATGGGAGCGACCGGATCAGCACCGCGTTCACCAGGCTGAACACGGCGGTGCACGCGCCGATGCCTAGTCCCAGCGTGAGCGCCGCGGTAGCCGTGAAACCCGGCGAGCGGCGCAGGGTGCGCAGTCCGTAGCGCAGGTCTTGCAGGAGGTTCTCGAGCCATAACAAGGTGCGCCCGTCGCGGTGCGCCTGCCGTGCCTGCTCGGCGCCGCCCAGGCGGATGAGCGCACGGCGCCGTGCTTCGTCGTGGCTCAAGCCGGAGTGCACGCCGTCAACCACATCCAGCTCTACATTGCTCTCGATTTCGGCGGAAAAATCCTGGTCGGCCTTGCTTCCGCGCAGCCGTCCGGCAAGACGCTTCCACAACCCTCGCAGTTTGCGCATCAGGCTTCCTCCGTGAGGAACTTCGAGAGAATCTCCGTGGTCTGCTCCCACTCGGCCGTCGCTTTGCGCACCTGGCGCTGGCCAGCCTTGGTCAATTCGTAGAACTTGGCCTTGCGATTGTTCTCCGATGTGCCCCAATGGGAGCGGATGTAGCCTTCCTGCTCCAGCTTGAGCAGCGCCGGGTAGAGGGTGCCGTAGTTCAACTGCAGACGCTTGCCGCTGGTCTGCTCGATGCGCCTCGCCAGCCCGTAGCCATGCTGCGAGCCCATGGTTTCCAGGGTGCGCAGGACCATCAAGGCCAGCGTTCCCTGCCAGACATCGGTCTTTTCTCCCACCTGGCGGCTCCTATGGTGAACCAATAGAAGGGCAGGATATACCTGCGCTCTATGGGATGGCAATAGGGGATCTTTTTCTCTGATGGGAACGTGCGGGGAGTTGGCGGCCGTGGTCTCCCACCCTGTCGACAGAAAAAAATCGACGGGATGGGGCACGGAGCGAATTGGCAGGTGGGGCTGGAATACGCGCAGCACGCCCGTGTTAGGCTGGCAGGAAATGAAATCCCTGCTTTCCCTGCGCGCCCTCGCTCCCCTTGCCGCATTCGCCTCTGCGACCTGGCTGCAAGCTCAAGCTCCGGCAAAGATTGATGCTTCCGTGCAGGCGCAATTGCCGGCGCTCACCGAAACCTATAAGCAGCTTCATCGCAGTCCGGAGCTCTCGCACCACGAAGAGAAAACCTCCGCGTTCCTGGCTGCGGAACTGCGCAAGGCCGGTTACACCGTGACCGAGCGCGTGGGCAAATACGAAGACGGCTCGCAGGCGTATGGGATCGTGGCGATCATGGAGAATGGGCCCGGTCCGCGGCTTCTGATCCGATCCGACATGGATGCGCTGCCGGTGGAAGAAAAGACCGGGCTCGACTACGCGTCGACGGTGCATTCAACCAACCCGCAGGGGCAGGACGTAAGTGTGATGCACGCCTGCGGCCACGACATCCATATGACGGTGCTGCTGGGCACCGCACGGGAGATGGCGGCCCGCAAGGCGAAGTGGCACGGCACGCTGATGCTGATCGGGCAGCCTTCGGAAGAGATGGTCGACGGCGCCAGGGCCATGCTGGCGGACCGCTTGTATGAACGCTTCGGCCGTCCCGATTTCGTAGTCTCCGAGCACGACGACCCCACCACGCCCGCGGGCTCGATCGCCGTGAAGGGAGGCCCGCTGTTGGCCAGTTCGACCAGCATCGTCCTTACCATGCGGGGAGTGGGCGGGCACGGCTCTGCGCCCCAGGCCGGCAAGGATCCCATCGTGCTGGCGGCGGAATTCATCATGGTTGCGCAAACCATCGTGAGCCGCCAGATCGACCCGCAGCAGCCGGCTGTGCTCACGGTGGGAACCATCCACGGCGGGACCAAGAACAACATCATTCCCGATGAAGTGACGCTGGGCCTCACGCTGCGCACCTATTCGAAGCAATTGCGCGACCAGATCCTCGCCGATATCAAGCGCACCGCCGAAGGATTGGCGCAGACATACGGCGTGCCTGCCGACCGCATGCCGGTGATGAAGATCGACGGGGGCACGGATGCCACCATCAACGATCCCGGGCTGGCGGAGCGCATACGCAAGTCGGCCGCCGCCGAGCTGGGGCCGGCGCGCGTGCTGGAAGCCGACTCCGTGATGGGCAGCGAGGATGTGGGCTTGTTTTCCCTGGACAACAAGATTCCGGCGGTGATGTTCCGGCTGGGCGCCTCGGCGCCGGAGAAGCTGGAGGAGAGCAAGAGGACGGGAGTGCCATTGCCCAGCCTGCACTCGGCGCTCTTCGCACCGGTGTACGCGCCCACCATCACGACAGGCGTGACCGCCATGACGGCGGTGGCGCTCGATCTGTTGAAGTGATTCCTACCCAGGTCTCAAAGTCGAGACTTGGGGCACCCGTTATCTATTTCGACGGATCGACGATCATTCCTCGGTGTGGCGGAAGTCCTGAGGACATGCGCCGTGAGCAGCACCTTTATAGCAGACCGGCTGGCCGGCCTATTTCTTCGGATCCACTAGCGCCTGGTACACCGCCGCATGGCTGCGGTACAGCAAGGTGTGATTGTCGGGGCTGGTCATGCGCTGGATCATGCCGACGAAGACGACGTCATTGGTGGGGTCGACCCAGAACCATGTTCCCGCCGCTCCATCCCAGAAGAACGTGCCTTTGCCGTCGGGCAGATTCGCTTCGGGCGGATCGAACGCGACGGCGCAGTTGTAGCCGTAGCCGAAACCAGGGCGCATGATGTGCTGCCCGATGCCGAATTTCCCGGTGAGCAGTTCCTCGGGAAGATGATTTGACGTCATCAGCTTCACCGTTGCCGGCGCAAGGATGCGCACGCCGTCCAGTTCACCGCCGTTCGCCAGCATCTGCGCGAAGCGGTAATAGTCTTCGGCGCTCGACGCCAGCCCGCCGCCTCCTGAGGGCATGGTGGGCTGCTTGGTATAGTCGCTCGGCGGGCTGCCTGCCGCCGTCACCGTAAGCTGCCCGTGGCCGTCATCGCGATAGTTGGTGGCGAAGCGGTTGCGCTTGTCCTCGGGCACGAAGAATCCCGCATCCTTCATGCCCAGGGGCGCAAATATTTGGTCGCGCATGAAGTCGGGCAGCGACTGGCCGGAGAGCTTCTCAACTATGTAACCCTCGACGTCCATGGACACGCTGTACATCCAGCCCTTGCCCGGCTGGTAGTTCAGCGGTATCTTCCCCAGCTTGTCCATGGTCTCCTGAAGGGTTGCGGACTGCATGGGCTTCAGGTCCTGGTACATCGCGTCCACCGGGGTCTTCCCGTTGCCATAGGAGAAGCCGGCCGAGTGCGACATCAGTTCGCGCATGGTGGGCGCATGTTCGGGGTCGACGAGGATCATCTTGCCGTCCGCGTCCACCCCGTTGAAGACTTTCAGATTCGCAAACTCCGGAATGAATTTCGAGATGGGATCGCTGGGCAGCCATTTGCCTTCTTCATAGAGGATCATCATGGCTACGCCGGTTACCGGCTTGGTCATCGAGTAATCGCGGAAGATGGTGTCCTTCGTCATCGCCGCGCCGCTGGCCATGTCGCGCACGCCATAGGTGTGATAGTCGACGATCTTTCCGTGCCGCGCCAGGATGGTGATCGCCCCGGCGAGCTGCTTGTGATCCACTTCGTCCTGAATCAGCGCATGAAGGCGCTCCAGCCGTTCGGAGCTGAAGCCGGCGGCCTCAGGCTGGATCGTCGTCATGTCGAGGGTGCGGCGCGCGGCCTGTTGTCCGGCTTGCGCCAGCGCTGCATGCACCGTCAGGAGCAGCATCAGAATGGCGAAACTATAAGCCGCGATGCGGAATCGAATCTCTGTCATCATTTCTCCCCTGCGCCACGCGGTCGAAGTGCACTCCAAGGCAGGTTACGGCGTCTGGTTTGATCGCACCCTTTATAGCAGAGGCTCGCGGGCGCGAAACATTTTGCAACGCCGGGCGTGTGGCGCGGCGGGTTTTCTGCATCCCGGGCGCGTCCCGGCGGGCGTTTAAACTACCCAATGGGAATGGGCAACGGGTGAGGCCCTTCGGAACGGAGCTTCTCTTGGCAGAGACGATTTTTGACGTTGCAATCATCGGCAGCGGGCCGGCCGGGTACACCGCCGCCATTCGCGGGGGACAGCTCAAGCTGAAGGTCGCGCTGATTGAAAGCGCCAGCGTGCTGGGCGGCACCTGCCTGCACGTGGGCTGCATTCCCACCAAGGCCCTGCTGTTCAATGCCGAAATCTGGGACCACCTGAAGCAGGCTGCTGAATACGGCATTACCGGAATCGGCACCCCGCAGCTGGATTGGGCCGCAGTGCAGAAGCGCAAGAACTCGATCGTTACGAAGCACACCAAGGGCCTCGAGTTCCTGATGAAGAAAAACAAGGTCACGGTGATCTCCGGATGGGGCAAGCTTACGGGCCCGGCCAAGGATGGTATCCATACGGTGGAGGTGTCCGGCGGGAGCGGCGAACCCCGGCAGCTCAAAGCCAAAAACATCATTCTTGCCAGCGGTTCGGAAGCGCGTACGCTCTTCGGACAGCAACCCGACGATCGCATTCTGACCAACATCGAAATCCTTGCTCTCGAGCAGCCGCCCAAATCGCTCATCATTATCGGAGCCGGTGCGGTGGGCGTGGAGTTCGGCTCGATTTTCCGCAGCTTCGGCACAGACGTGACGCTGCTGGAGTTCCTGCCCCGCATTGTGCCGGTAGAAGATGAGGAGATTTCAAAGGAACTTACGCGCCTGTTCAAAAAGCGTGGTATCGACGTGAATCCCGCCTGCAAAGTGGAGAAGATCGAAAAGACCGAGACGGGCGTGAAGGTGGCCTGGACCACCGCCAACGGGAAGACCGTAGAGAAGGAGGCGGAGAAGGTGTTGGTCGCCGTGGGCCGCGGACCCCGCACTGCGAATGTCGGCGTGGAGACAACCAGGGTCGAGCTGGATCGCGGTTTCGTGAAGGTGAACGAAGCGCAGGAGACCGCCGAGCCCGGCGTCTATGCCATCGGCGATATCGTTGCCGGACTGCCGCAACTGGCGCACGTGGGCGCCATGAGCGGGATCGTGGCTGTGTCAAAGATCGCCGGCCGTCCGTTCCGGCCGGTGCGCCGCGATCGCATCCCGGGATGCACCTACAGCGATCCGCAGATCGGGTCGGCGGGACTGACCGAGATACAGGCAAAGGAAAAGGGCTACGAGGTGAAAGTCGGCAAGTTTCCCTTCGCGGGCAACTCCAAAGCCACCATCGTGGACAGCCACGATGGATTCGTGAAGATTGTCTCCGACGCGAAGTACGGCGAGATCCTGGGCGTGCACATCATCGGTCCGCAGGCCACGGAGCTCATCGCGGAAGCCGTCGCGGTGATGGAACTGGAAGGCACCATAGACGAGCTGATGTTCACCATCCACGCTCATCCCACCCTGGCCGAAGCGATGCTGGATGCTTATGCCGCCGTGGAGGGAATGGCGATCAACGCCTAAAGCGTGCCGCTCCCCACTGCAGCATCACTGCCACAGCTGCAGCATCACTGCCACAGCCGCAGCATCACCACGCCGCCTTTCGGCGGGACGGCGGTGAACGAATCGGATAGTGTGCCCAGGTCCTTGTGCTCCCATAGATCGCGCGCATGCACGGGGCCGGTGAAGCCGAGGTCTTTGAACGCGACGGTGACCGGCTGCGGAACGTCATCCGTGACGAAATTGAAGATGGCCAGCGCCTTGGCGCCGCCGGAAAGCGGACGCACCCATATCTGCAGCGGGCCGAGGCGAAATCCCTGCCGGCCGAGGCTGTCCTGATCGACGGCGATGACTTCGCGGTTCATCAGGATGGATTTGGTCGTCTCATCCATTTTGCTCAGATCGTTTCCCGCCAGCAGGGGAGCCGCGAGGATGGCCCACAGGCTCATCTGGGTGCGGTATTCATCCGGCAACATGCCTCCGTTGCCGATCTCCAGCATATCGGGATCGTTCCAGTGCCCGGGCCCGGCGTACTTCTCCAGTCCCGCCTGCGAAAAGCCAATCAGGGCCATACTGCGGAAGCTGTCGCTGATGTCGTCGGTGGTGCGCCACAGGTTGCCTCCCACTTCCGCGCCCCACTCCCACACGGCGTCGGAGCCATACTGGCAAATGCTGTAGACGATCGGCCGGCCAGTCCTGACCAGCGCTTCATGCATCTTTGCGTAGGCGTCGCGCATCATCCGGGACGCCTTCTTCGGGTCTTTTTCGTAAGGCCCAATGACGTCGCGAAGGCCGCAGAGGTCATATTTCAGAATATCCACTCCCCAGGCCGCGTAGGTGTTCGCGTCCTGTACCTCGTGCCCGTAGCTACCTTCGAAACCGGCGCAGGTTTTGGGCCCCGGCGAGGAATAAATGCCGAACTTCAGCCCCTTGGAATGCACGTAATCAGCCAGCGCTTTCATGTCAGGGAACTTACGATTCGGGTGTATGTTCCCGGCGGCGTCCCGCTGGCCTTCCCAGGTGTCGTCCACGTTGACATAGATGTAGCCTGCGTCGCGCATCCCGCTGGACACCATGGCATCGGCGGCGGCGCGCACGTCGGCGTCCGTGACCTTCTCGGGAAAGTGGTTCCAGCTATTCCAGCCCATAGGAGGCGTGGGGGCAAGGGGCACCTGCGCCGGCGCGACGAAGTTGGCAAGGACCAGCCCCAGTGCAATCAAGTGCAAGCGCACCATGACCGGAAAGCAGTTCCAGGAGTAGCGGTTGAACATGCGCCAAGTGTAGCGCTCCGCGGCGGTTATTTTTCCTGCGGATCCCGGGATGATCCCGGGACAGTTCTCTTGCATCCATGGGTGGGGAGCGTATACTCGCTCTCGTACGGGCCGCATCCTGAGTTCCCGGAGCGGCACTGGAGACACAATGAGCCTGACCAACTTCCCCGGCGGTGGATCCTCTTCCACCGGAGTCCCCATCACCAAAGTGACCATGCCCGCGCTGGCGGAAATGAAGCGCCAGGGCAAGCCCATCTCCGCGCTCACCGCCTACGATTACGCCACCTCGCGCCTGGTCGACGAGGCGGGCATCGACCTGATCCTGGTGGGCGACTCGCTGGCCATGGTGGTAATGGGCCATGACAACACGCTGGCCGTCACCGTGGATGAAATGCTGCACCACACCCGGGCCGTGCGGCGCGCGGTGCGTCGCGCCCTGGTGGTTGCCGACATGCCGTTCGGCAGCTATCACGGCAGCGCCGCCGAAGGCGTAGCGAATGCGGTGCGATTCATCAAGGAAGCCGGGGCCGAGGCGGTGAAGATTGAAGGTCCGCGCGCCCAGCTTGTTGAAGCGCTTACGGAAGCCGAGGTTCCCGTGGTGGCCCACCTGGGCCTGACGCCGCAGAGCCTTCATCGCATGGGCGGTTATCGCGTGCAGGCCCGCAGCGTGGATGCGGTGCTGCGCCTGAAAGCCGACGCCCACGCTCTGGCCGATGCGGGCGCCGGCGTTCTGGTGCTGGAAGGCGTGCCCCGCGAGGTGGCGGCATCCATCACTGCCGAACTGTCCATTCCCACCATCGGCATCGGGGCCGGGCCGGATTGCGACGGGCAGATCCTGGTTTTCCACGATCTACTCAATCTGACCTTTGCGCCGCCCGCCAAATTTGTGCGCCGGTATGCGGATGCGGCGGCGCTGGTGCGTTCCGCCGTGGAGCACTATCGCGAAGACGTGGAGCACCGCATGTTCCCATCGGACCAGGAGAGCTACCACCTGCCCGCGCCGGTGCGCAAAGCCTTAGGAATGGATTCCGAGCGCAAGGCGCTTGGCATTGATTCCGAGGATGAGGAGTGGAACACCCTCGTGAACAAGGATGCCTTGCCCGATTTTTGAGCGATGACGGGTCCGCGGCGTGCCCACCTTTCCGGGGTCCCCAATTTCAGTTTGCCTCCGACACGAGATACTAAAAAACAAATGCAGATCATTCGCATCGCGCACCAACTTCGCGAGTGGACGCGCGCCCGCCGCAGCCAGATCAACACTATAGGAATCGTGCCCACGATGGGAGCGCTCCACGCCGGCCACGCTTCGCTGATCCGCGCCGCGCGCCAACGGTGTGGAAGCGTAGTGGTCAGCATCTTCGTCAATCCCACGCAGTTCGGCCCCCATGAAGACTACGGGCGCTATCCGCGCACCTTTGACGCCGATTGCGCTCTCGCCGGTGCCGAGGGCGCGGACATCATATTTGCTCCTTCCGTCGAGGAACTCTACCCGTCCGGCGCAGCCACTTTTGTCGAGGTGGAAGGACTCAGCAGCCGCCTGGACGGCCGGTCCCGGCCGGGGCATTTCCGCGGCGTAGCCACCGTGGTGAGCAAGCTGCTGATTGCAGCGGAAGCCGACCTCGCCTTCTTCGGCCAGAAAGACGGGGCGCAAGTGGCCGTGGTCCGCCGCATGGTGGAGGACCTTCGCCTGCCGGCGGAGATTGTCGTGTGCCCCATCGTGCGCGAGCCGGACGGGCTGGCCATGAGCTCGCGCAATGCATATCTGAGCGCCGAGGAACGCAGGCAGGCGCTGGTGCTGAGCCGGGCGGTGCGCCACGTGGAATCACTGGCTGCATCCGGCGAGCGCCATCGCGACGCGCTTATCGCCGCCGCCCGCGGTCACTTCGCCGCCCAGCCCGCCGTGCGCGTGGACTACATCGAATTGGTGAACTGGGACACGCTGCTGCCGGTGGAGACGGCTTCACCCGGTACGCTCTTCGCCGTGGCCGCCTGGGTAGGCGCGACGCGGCTGATCGATAACACGATCATCGCGTAGTCCTCCCCAGACAGCGCTTTGGGGTAGCCGAAGGTTGTGCCGCACCGACGTTGTTGGAGTATTGTCGCGGATCCTTCCCTACCGCCCACGCATCAAGACCGTTTCATCCACTCGCGTGTCGCTTTAACATGGGTCGCGTCCGGGACCAGCACATCCGTCGCGGGAGGATTCATTTCGCCTGTTCCGGAATCCTCTCGTATTCGGTCCAGGCAAACTTCTTCGAGTCCGGCGCCCAGCCGCCGGTATTGCTCGAGCCCTGCCCGCCGAAAAAGGTCCTCACGGTCGTCAGGCCGGCTCCTTTTGCGCCCACGCCATCTTCGAGGCGCAGCAGCTTAATCTTCATGCCGTCGCCGATGTAGGTGTGGTCGGGGTGATCCATGGGATAGGAGATGGTGTAGAGCCACCTGCCATCCGGAGAGATGTGAGGAAACCAGTCCTGCGTGTCGCCGTTGGTGATCTTTTCGGCCAGCTTGTCGTCCGGCCCCGCGCCGCCGGCGGGCATGCGCCACCCATCCCACTTGCCGGAGCGGTTGGAACAGAAGTAAACCCACTTGCCATCGGCGGAGTACTCAGGACCATCATCCTGCCCCTTGTTCGTGGTCATCAGCAGTTCGCCGCTACCGTCGGTGTTGATCCGGTAGATGTCGAAGTTGTCTCCGTGGTACTGGGTATAGACGACGTACTTACCGTCGGGCGACCATCCATGCAGCCAGCCCAGATGAACCTCGTGCGCGCTGGTCCCGTCCATATTCATGATGAAGAGCGGATTGTGAATATCCGCTGCGGATCGAATCTTCGCCGGCAGCGGGGGGGTGATACCGGTGATGGCGATCTGCCTGCCATCCCAGGAGAGCGCGTGATCATTGGTGGCCATCATCTTTTGGCTCACATTGATCTTCTCCGGCTTGCCGGCACTGCCGCCGTTTACGGGAATGCGATAAATGTCGCCGCCCATGTCGGAGATGATGTACGTTCCGTCGGGAGTCCAGTTGGGAGCATGCCACTCTCCCTGGATGGTGAAGATGGTCCTCGCGGTCTTTGTCTGTACGTCATAGATCCAAAAGTGCGTGCGGTATTTCGGGGCCACAGCGCTGGACGGGGATGGATTCTGCGCTGCGACAACGGCAACCAGCCCCATGCCCAGCCCCGAAAGCAACATAAGGGTGCAGCGGAATGACTTCATCGGGAATCCTCCTGCGACGGAGCGAATGGTAGCACTTCACAAACCCACCTGCGACCAACCGGGTATTTCAATCGGCAGGTTTCATTCGCCGGCACAGTTTACCGCGCATTCCTGTCATCGCGTCGCCCGTTAAGGAGCTACCGTCCAAGCGTTACAGCTTGTTCAACTCGTCCTGGATGGACTTGTCGTATTCTTCTCGGCGGTCAGGCTCCATGACGACACTTGCTTCCAGCGCCCTGTTGAAGGCGGCGCGAGCTTCCGCTTTCTTGCCGGCGGCGGCCGCGGCGCTGCCCAAAATCCATTGGGCGTAGAGATTGCCGGGCGCAGCCTGCACAGCCTGCTCGGCGAGCGCGAGGGCCGGCTGGACCTGTTTGGCACCCAGAAGGCGTATGGCCTGGAGGGCAGACGCCATGGCGCTCGCATCGCTCATGGAAATGTCACCGCGGTAGACGAGGATGCCATAATCAATCTCCTCGTCCGGTTTTAGCTTCTGGAAACGGGTGTAGGGGTTCATTTCCTTTATGGGCCATACGCCGCCGTCGACCTCGGACGCGCTGAGCAGGACGGCGCCGTGGATGACCGGTGGCACCGTTTCCAATGCGCCGGCCGGGATGATTCCCATCACGGAATTGGGCAGAATGTGGCAGTGAACCCCATACATCTGGTTAGGCACAAAGCCTCCGACGAAATACGAGAACCAGCACTCCTCACCGGGGTGCCGGTCTTCCCACTGTTTCACCTGAAACAGTTGTTGCCCCCAGTCGACATTGGAGTCGCTCAGGTAGAGGTGCGTATTGCGCGCTCCGCCCCATGCCTCGTTGGCATACGCAATGGTATTGGGATAAACGCTCAGGGAGGAGGCCACGTGCGCGGCGAGGAGGATGACGCAGGCCCATGCCCATGTCCTGGACCGCGCGGCCAGGGACGCGAGGCCTGCCGCCGCCAGAATGACGGCTACCGCAAATACCGGCAGGATGTGGCGGACGCCGATGTTGAGGCCATTCTGAATCGCGACAGCCAGAAAGACGGCTCCTGCGATGGCGACATAGGTGAGGGCGCGACCGCGGTCCAACTGAACTTGATCGCCACGTTTGAAACGGATGTTTAATTTGCCGGTGACAAGAGCAAACGCCGTTAGCGCCACCGCGGCGAGAAGTCCGAGAGTTGCCTTGATGAGAATGAGGACGGGGAAGTACAGCAACATCCCGTGCGGATACCAGCGGCCGAGGAGGAACGAGTTGAAGTTTTTGGCGAAAACGCGGATATCGACCAACCCGAAGATGTAGGACTCGGGCAGCAGTCGCATGTGCGCAATCCAGAGGACGATGCTCTTCTCGAACGGCTTGAGATCGCCGGCATAGTTGGCCAGCGAAGGAATCAGCGCCAGACCTGCGGGACGTGCGGCAAATCGGAACCCGTAGAAGCTCCATAGAACGGCGACGCTGACCACTGCGATGATGGCGCATGCTCCGGCGAGGCGCAGGGCAAGGCGTTTGCGTGTGTCGGGCGGCGCGACCAGGACTTCGTAGGCCGCCATGAGCGGGAGGATAGGACCGACGAGGATGCCGGAATGTTTGGTGGCGAGCAGCAGGCCCGCGGCAATGCCCGCGATCAAGACGCGCGTCCAGGTGGGGTGCTTGACGTAGCGGTAAAAGGAGTAGACCGCGGCAAGAAAAAACAGCGCGCACCCGATGTCAGTTGTCACCAGGCCGGAGTGGGCAAGGAGACTGGGCTCGAAGACCGCCAGGATCAGAGCGATGATGGCGGCCGTCTCTCCGAACCACTCGCGTGTCGCGAAAAAGATGAGTAGAGAAAGGGCAAGCGCCAGCAGGACGGTCGCCAGCCTCATGCGGAAGATGATTCTCCGGGGAGCGTCGTCATTGAGCGCCATCCATTGCTCTCCGCCCATCATCGCTTCGCCCTTGAAGAAGATATTCATCAGGGGAGCGGTCTTGAAGTTCTGGCCCAGGACGGGCAGAGCTGCCAGCAATTTGACCAGCGGCGGATGCTCGGGGTTGAGGCCATAGTCCGCGGCAGTCCACATCCTGTAGCCCGCGTACATGTGGTCTTCTTCATCGAACGTCAGCGATTCGCGGTGGATGGCGAAAACGATAAGCGCGGCTTGTGCGATCAGGAGTCCAGGAACGATAAGCCGAAACCATGCCTTGCGATTGAACAACATGGGATGACCTCGTGATTGGGGAAGACAGAATTGGCGATTCTGCTTATTTCTGTGAGGCACCAAGCATACACTGCTCTGACGAACTTCGGCGGGAAATCCCTTCTCTGCCAGAAGTTCTGATGGCGAGCGGTTGGTCGCGAGAAACTGGGGTGAGCGGAATTGCACTGAACCAGCGCAACTGCCGCCTCAGGACAAGCGAGTGAGTCCGGGGAAACCGTCGAATCCTCGATCGAAACTCAAGATTTTCCTGATGCCGTGGATTCGCATAATGGCGAGGTGTACTGCATCTCTCGCCGACAAGCCTTTGTGACCGAGCACGACATCCCTGGCTCGTTCGACTGCCGCTTTGTCCACCGGGAATACTTCATCGACCACTCCCAGCATGCATTTCTGGGCGTATGCAGCAAGAGGAGGGCCGGCGCACGCGCCGGCCCTCCTCTTTCGCTTCTTCCTGCTTCACTGGCTCTGATCGAACACTGACGCTGGATTTAATTCGATCCGGCAGCACCCGCCGCGGGCGCCGCTGCCACCTTCTGGATGGATACCAGTTCCACTTCGAAGATTAGTGTCGCGTTGGGTCCGATGTCTCCCGGTCCCTGCGGTCCGTAGGCCAGATTCGACGGCACAAAGAGCTGCCATTTCGATCCCACCGGCATCAGCTGCAGCGCCTCGGTCCAACCCGCAATCACGCCCTTCACCGGGAACGTGGCCGGGCCGCCGTGCTTTTCCGAGGCATCAAACTCCGTCCCATTGATCAGTGTGCCCTTGTAGTTGCACACCACCGAATCGTTCAGCGTCGGCTTCTCGCCCGTCCCCGCTTTCAGAATCTTGTACTGCAGGCCGCTGGGCAGGGTCACCACGCCTTCCGCGGTCTTGTTCGCGGCCAGGAAGGTTTCGCCTTCCTTCTGCGCCGCTGCGCCCTTCTCCGCCTGCTGGGCCGCCTGCTTCTTGCGGATCTCCTGCGCAGCCGCCGTCAACAGGGTCTGCATCTCCTGCAGGGTGATCGCGGTCTTGTCGCCGTTGAACGACTCTGCGAAGGCCTTGGCAAACACCGCGGGATCCAGATCCAGTCCCTGCTTGCGGAAGTTCTCCCCAAAGTTCATTCCCAGCGCGTAGCTGAATTTATCCTTGTCCGTCTTGAGCTGGGGAGCGTCCTGCGCCATCGCACTAAACGAGGCCAGAAGCCCAACTGCCGCTGCCAATATCCATTTCCGGTGGGTCATGTCTCTATCCTTTTACCGCTAAGGTTTACAGGAGCTGCGCCGTTTCTCTTTGATCCGCAGCAAAGCCGGGCATGGCTTTCGCCGCCGGAGCTCAAATATTCATCAGCTTTGCGGAGCTTCAGGAGGACAGCGTGGGGGGTTCTAGCGGCGTTACCATTCCTGCGTGAGCACTTTTCCGATTCTGTCCAACTTCGCTCCGCTCGAACATGAACGCTTCGCCGCCCATCGAGAACTGGAATCCAGGCTCAAGGCCAGCATCCGCGGGGAAGTGCACTTCGACATGGGGTTCCGCGCGTTGTATGCGGCGGATTCCTCCAACTACCGTCAGCTTCCCATCGGCGTGGTGCTGCCGCGCGATGCGGCCGACGTGGAGGCAGCCATCGCCGCATGCCGCGCCACAGGGGCCGCGGTGCTGCCGCGGGGCGCCGGCACCAGTCTCGCCGGACAATGCGCGAACGTCGCGGTGGTCTTCGATTTCTCCCGGTACATGAACCGCCTTGATTCGCTCGACCCGGAGAAGAAGCTGGCATTCGTGGAGCCGGGCATCGTTCTGGACCGCGTGCGCGAAGCCGCCGAAAAGCATCACCTCACCTACGCGCCCGATCCCGCCACCCATTCGCGCTGCACCCTGGGCGGCATGATCGGCAACAACAGTTGCGGGGTGCACGGCCTGCTGGGCGGCAAGGTCTCCGACAACATCGAATCGCTCGACATCATGCTTTACGACGGCACCGCGATGAAGGTGGGCCGCACCTGCGACGCGGATCTCGCCCGCATGATTCGCAGCGGCGGACGCGTCGGTCAGATCTACTCGGGCCTGACCAGCCTGCGCGAACGCTACGCCCATCTCATCCGGGAGAAATTTCCGCGCATTCCCCGGCGCGTCTCCGGCTACAACCTCGACGACCTTCTGCCCGAAAACGGATTTCACGTCGGCCGCGCGCTGGTGGGAAGCGAAGGAACCTGCGTCACCGTGGTTTCGGCCACGCTGAATCTGCGCGAAAGCCCGCCGCACCGCGTATTGACGGCGCTCGCCTTTCCCGATGCGTTCCTGGCAGCCGACGCCGTGCCGCCGGTGCTGGAGCATAAGCCTATCGGTTTAGAGGGCTTCGACAGCATGCTGGTCGACTTCATGCGGCGGAAGCACCTGGCGGTCGACGACGTGGGCCTGCTTCCGCCGGGAGGAGGGTTCCTGCTGGTGGAAATGGGCGCGGGAGATGCTCGCGAAGCGCGCGCCATGGCCGAAAAACTGTTGCAGGCATCGCAAGGCTGGCGGGTAAAACCGCAGGCCCGGATCTATGACTCCGCCGAGGCCGCCCGGGTGTGGTTCGTGCGCGAATCGGCCCTGGGTGCTACCGTCTTCGTTCCCGGCGAGCCGGAGGGATGGGAAGGCTGGGAAGACGGCGCCGTCCCGCCGGAAAAACTCGGCGACTACCTGCGCGGTATCGACGCGCTGATGAAAGAGTATGGCTACCGCAGTCCCATGTACGGCCACTATGGGCAGGGCTGCGTGCATATGCGCATCAATTTCGATTTCCGATCGGAAAAGGGGCTGCGCGACTTCCGCGAATTCATCGATCGCGCGGCCGACCTGGTGCTCAGCTACGGCGGATCGCTGAGCGGCGAACACGGCGACGGCCAATCCCGCGCCGCCCTGCTGCCCAAAATGTTCGGGCCTGAGCTGATGCAGGCGTTCCGCGAATTCAAAGCCCTCTGGGATCCCGAAAACCGCATGAATCCCGGCAAAGTGGTGGATCCCGTTCGCGTGTATGACCCCGTGGAAAACCTGCGCCACGGCCCGTTGACGGAAGAAACATCGGTCCACGAACACGGCCCGAAGGCGGAGATGCATTTCGCGTTTGCCAACGACGACGGCTCCCTGGAGCGCGCCACCGAACGCTGCGTGGGCGTGGGCGCATGCCGCAAAGCGGGCCCGGGCGTCATGTGCCCCAGTTATCGCGCCACCGGCGAGGAGCAGCACTCGACCAGAGGCCGCGCGCGCCTGTTGTGGGAGATGCTGGCCGGCGATCTGCGCAGCGAGGGTTTCCGCAGCCAGGCGGTGCACGATGCGCTGGACCTCTGCCTCAGCTGCAAGGCCTGTAAATCCGAGTGTCCGGTGGCGGTGGACATGGCGGCCTACAAGGCGGAGTTCCTGGCGCATCACTACAAGGGCCGGCTCCATCCCTTGCAGCATTACATCTTCGGCTATGCCGACAAGCTGGCGCGATGGGGCTCGCTGCTTCCGGGGCTGACGAATGCGGTTCTTAACGGGCCGTTGACGAATCCACTGATTAAGCGGATTGCCGGAGTAGCGGGGCAGCGAGAGCTGCCGAGGCTGGCGGAAAAGAGTTTTCAGAAGAGCAGGACGAGCGTGCCTGAGAGTTTCTTGGGGTCCCACCCTGGCGGACAAAAAACGTCCGACAGAATCGGGCACGGGGAGGATGCGGCGGAACGAAGCGTGATCCTGTGGCCGGACACATGGAACAACTACTACCATCCTCAGACTCTCGCGGCCGCAGAGACCGTGCTCACCGAGGCCGGATTTGATGTGATCTTGCCGAAGGGCCACATCTGCTGCGGCCGCCCCCTCTACGATTTCGGGCATCTCGATTCCGCGCGCGCCTATCTCGCGGATGTACTCGCTCGGATGGCGCCGTACATCGATGCGGGCCTGCCCTTCATTTTTCTCGAGCCGAGCTGCGCCAGCGTTTTCAAGGACGAGCTGCCGGAGCTGTTCCCCGGCGATGCGCGCGCCAGGAAAATCAATCAGCAGGTATGGCTGCTGGCGGACTGGCTGGCGGCGAAGGCTCCGGGCTTCGCCGCCGGCCGCCTGAACGGCGCGCACATTCTCATTCACGGCCACTGCCACCACAAGGCCGTATTCGGCGGGCCGAAGAAGGAAGTGGCCCTGCTGCGCGAGGCCGGAGCCACTGTGGAGCTTATCGAAGCCGGTTGCTGCGGCATGGCCGGTCCGTTCGGATTCGAGGCGGACAAATTCGAAGTTTCCCGGACCATAGCCGGCCAGAGCCTGTTGCCGGCGGTCGAAGCTGCCGCCCCCACAACCATCCTGCTGGCCGACGGCTTCAGTTGCCGCGAACAGATCCTGCAACTCGGCCACAAACGCGCGCTGCATTTCGCGGAGGTGCTGGCTCACAGCTGCGGATGCCACGCTTGACCACCCCACGGACCAAGACCTGTCCGTGGGGACCCGAGTTGATACACCTCAAAAACGCGCCCATCCGCTGCGCTACCATGGAGGCAAGACCGGGGTGCGCATGTTCGTGGTAGTGTGGCAGTTCGAAATTGGCGAAGACAAGATGGCCGCATTCGAAGCGGCGTACGGGCCGGAGGGAGCCTGGGCAAAGTTGTTCCATCTTTCGCCTGACTATCGCGGCACCGAACTGCTCCAGGATGCGTATGTGCCGGGGAACTACCTGACCATCGACCGCTGGGCCAGCGAAGACGCTTTCCGCTCCTTCCGCAAGGAGCACGACGCGGCTTACGAGATTCTGGATCGGGCCTGCGACGACCTCACGGCGCGCGAGACCCGCATCGGCGCGTACACGGTTTAAGCCATCCTTTTTCCCCCCAGATGTGACGGCCGCCACAGGCACCAAGTAAGTATCGCCTTTTCTTCGCTTTTCTCCTGTCTTTCAATGTCCCAGACTGCTACAATCCGAACGAATCGCACTTCAGGCTTTTCGGTCTCGCGTCGCCCTTTTTCGGGCTGAGGGAGATGCTTGAGGATGCGGATGAGGAGATCCAATGCCCGTACTCGATGACCGCGCCAAAGCGGTAGAACTAGCCCTCAGCCAGATCGAAAAACAATTCGGAAAAGGATCGATCGTGCGGCTTGGCTCGCGCGAAGCATTGATACCCATCGCGGTGATCTCCACCGGCTCCATCAGCTTTGACGCCGCGCTGGGCGTGGGCGGCATTCCGCGCGGCCGCGTCACCGAGGTCTTCGGCCCCGAGTCCTCCGGCAAAACCACCATCACCCTGCAAATTATTGCCGAGGCTCAGCGCGCCGGCGGACTGGCGGCATTCGTGGACGCGGAGCACGCTCTCGATCCCGCCTATGCCAAGAAGCTGGGCGTGGATGTCGACAACCTCCTGGTCTCGCAGCCGGACAACGGAGAGCAGGCCCTGGAGATTACCGAGGCCCTGGTCCGCTCCGGCGCCATCGACGTGCTGGTGGTCGACTCCGTGGCCGCCCTCGTCCCAAAGGCTGAGCTCGATGGCGAAATGGGCGACTCCCACGTGGGGCTCCAGGCCCGGCTCATGTCGCAGGCGCTGCGCAAGCTGACCGGCACGGTGTCGAAATCCCGCACCGCCCTGGTCTTCATCAACCAGATTCGCGAAAAGATCGGCGTCATGTTCGGCAATCCCGAAACCACCACCGGCGGACGCGCTCTGAAGTTCTACTCGTCTGTACGCATCGACATCCGCCGCATTGCCGCCATCAAGGAAGGCGACGTGGTCACCGGCAATCGCACCAAGGTCAAGATCGTGAAGAACAAGGTAGCCGCCCCGTTTCGCGAAGCCGAGTTCGACATTCTGTACGGGGAGGGCATCAGCCGGGAAGGGGACGTTCTCGATCTGGCGGTCGCAAACAACATCGTGGAAAAGTCCGGCGCCTGGTACAGCTTTGGCGGCGAGCGCATCGGGCAGGGCCGCGAGAATACACGCAGCTTCCTCAAAGAGAACAAGGACGTCTACGCCAGGATGGACACCGAACTGCGCAAGCGGCTGAACGTCGGGGCGGCCAAGGCCGAGGTACCGGAAGTGCCGGCTGCCGGCCCTGCCGAGGCGAAAGAAGCAGTGCGGGCGCGGCGCGGTTAGACGCGCGGCTTCCGCCGAATATCCAGAACGGGAAGCCGGCCGGCTTCCCGTTCTGTTTTTTGGTCGACCCGACCAGGCGTCGTTAGAGAGACGCGGCGGGGTTTAACGACGCCGGGCAAGTGCTGGCCGCCATCAACAAAGCGCTCTCCCTGGTTCCCGGCATATAGAGCGCCGGAAAACATCGGCCATCGAGCCAATTCGCAAGCAAGATATCTCTGCGGGAAACATCCGCCTTTCTTTGGGCGGGTGCGAAGCCTCGCTCTTGAACCGCATATCGCATTGCATGTTCCGGAGTGCAATTCCACAGCCGGCACCGCGCTTATACTGGGAGTGTGTGAATCCGAACCGGGCCGCGGATCTGGTGACTTCCAAGAGTCCCGGATCGCATAAGGTCGGGCCCCGGAGG
>DASXXV010000193.1:0-35349 GCA_036502905.1 Occallatibacter sp.
ATTCTGGTCGTAGGGGTTGGAATCCTCGAGCGCGCAGATGCCGGTCACGGCCACGGTTGCTCCCACCGGCAGCTCTTTCATGGGAGGCGGCGCGGGGGGCGTTGTCGATCCGTAAAGGGAGCTGGGATGGCGGATGACGGCAGAAAAGATATGCCCGTCGGCCAGCAGTACGTACTCGTCCTGCGCTTCTTCGCGCACCCCCGCCAACACCTGCCCACGGATCGACACCAGGTCGAAAAGGCGGCTGCTGCTGGTCAAATCGCTCCATTTGGAGGCGCGCGGCTCGATGGGGTCCTGGATTCCGCTGTCTCGAACTTCGCCGTGGCTCAGGGCCAGGAATCCATCATGCACATCCGGGATCCCGGTGGCATCGGCTTCGTCTCCGATGCGCAGTTCATTGCGGCCCTTGGTCATGATCCAGAGGCTTTTCGATGCATTCTGGAGAACCACGGCCGAGCCGGGCTGGTAATAGGTGACGGTGCCCTGCACCCGCACGCGCTGGGTACGGTTGACGATGTGATACCCGCTCAGAATCTCGTCCATCGCCGTCAGCGGCAGGGCCCATGGAGCTTGCGAGGCGCGCGCCAGCACTTTGATGTTGGCGGTCGACGTGATGTGGAGCATGACCCCGGTGAGCTGCATCTTGCCGTCGAACCGGCCGGAGGCGACGCCGGTAATCTCCACCTCGGCGTCCAGCATATTGTTCAGGGTCTCGATGTCGTTGCCGTCGAGGGTGGCATCAACGTCGCTGCCGTCCACCAGCAGCTGCATCCGGGAATTGCGCAACGAGTAGTTGGCCACGTCGGCCGCGCGGACCAGGGCCCGGACGGTGACCAGGCGACAGTCATAGCGGGTCCGGACCAGGTCGTCGAAGGCCGCCGGGACCGCGGGGGGCATGGAACCGTGTCCCAGCCGCTGGATGCGGTTGCTTACCACCATCGGACGGAAGCTATCCTGCGTGTTTCCCTGGATAGTCACGCGATCGCCCGGCATCAGCTTCAACCCGGTGCTCGCCAGTACGAAGATCGCGCTGTCGCCGTCCTGCACAAACAGCGTCCGCTCGTAGTCGCGGTAGTAGGTGACGGTGGCTTCAAACTCGACCGGAAGGTGTTTGGCGGCTTCCCCATTGGTCAACAGGTGAATTGCCGCCAGGGAGGTCAGAGCCTTCTGCTGCGTCAGAGTCCTCGGCTGGGCAACTAAAGGACCTGCGCCACTCGAAATCACCATCGCCAGTGCCAGGATTGCTTTGTTCATCAGGAGATGGCTTCCAACCCTTCTCGCTCGTGGCCCAATCCACTTATCGGCGGGCAGGCAAAAACCATCGCCCGGGGCTCCGGCGGGCCCCAGGAAGTTGTAGCTGCAACCGTTCAGGATTTAGTGAAACCCATTTTACGCGCGCGTCTCGTAACGTGGCACTCACCTTTTAGGGGTATCTGCGGCCGAATTTTTACGTAAGCGATGTGATCCTGAACACGATCGAGTTCGCTCCCGGGGCCAGACCTCCGCCCACTTCTTTACAATGCTTTGGGGCTGCGGACCGAACTGCAGACCCGCACGGAGCATGCCGTCATGGCCAACGTCGTTGAAGTCCCCAATCCGGGCGCCGGCACGCCGCGCGGCACCCAGGGGCTGCCCACCCGCCGCATCCGCGTCATCGGTGTTCCACTCGACATGGGCGCCAGCCGCCGGGGGGTGGATATGGGACCGTCGGCGGTACGTGTCGCCGGCCTGGAAGCCCGCCTGGAGGCATTGGGTCATCGCGTCACCGACGGCGGCAACATCCGCGTGGAAATCGCCGAAACCCAGGCAGCGGGAAGCGAAAAGGCGCGCTACTTAAACCAGATCGCCGAGACCTGCAACCGAACCGCGGAAGCGGTCCTGAAGACTCTGGAAGAAGGCATGACTCCGCTGGTGCTGGGCGGTGATCATTCCCTGGCCGCCGGGTCAATCTCCGGCGTGGCCGAGTTCTACCGCCGCCAGGGACACAAGATCGGCCTGCTGTGGATCGATGCCCACTCCGATATCAACACCCCCGAAACCTCCCCGTCCGGCAACGTCCACGGCATGCCGCTGGCGGCCCTGGTAGGCCTTGGCCCCGAGTCGCTGGGGAACCTGTTCGGTTATGCCCCCAAGATCAGCCCGGAGAACACCGTACTCATCGGGGTGCGCGATATCGATGCCGCCGAACGCGAAAACATCCGCCGCGCCGGAATCACCGAGGTCTATACGATGCGCGACATCGACGAGCGCGGTATGCGCGCGGTTATGGAGGAGGCCCTGCGCGCGGCGGGGCGAGGAACCGCCGGTTATCACGTTTCTCTCGATATGGACTGGATCGATCCGGAGGATGCGCCGGGCGTGGGCACGCCTGTGCGGGGCGGCGCCACCTACCGGGAAGCCCATCTGGCCATGGAGATCGTAGCCGACCACGGCCGCCTGCTCAGCTTTGAAGTGGTCGAAGTCAACCCGGTGATCGACGAGCACAACCGCACCGCCGATCTGGCGGTCGAACTGGCCTGCTCCGCCTTCGGAAAAAAGATCCTCTAACGGCAGCGGTTTCAGCGGCGAGGATGAACGCACGCGCGTCGGCTCTCCGCATCCGATTTACCGCAAATCCATGTTTCTCCTGTAACATGACTCGCCTGTAATCTATTGCCGCGCGGCACCGTTCGGCCATCTATGTCTGCGAGGAGGTTGATCCAAAATGGACGCACCCGTTCCCCAACGCTCCCGTCGCCAATTCCTCAACTCCGCGGTGGCCGGCGCCAGCCTTCTTCTCCCCTCAATCCCCGCCTTTGCCGACGAGAAGAAGGAGGGCGAGGAAGATGTCTCCACCAACGAAGACCTGATGCGCGAGCACGGCATCCTGAAGCGCGTTCTCATCGCCTACGACGAGATCATCCGCCGTATCCGCGCGGGGCAGGACTTCCCCCCGCAAGCGGTAACCGACGGCGCGACCATCATCCGCAAGTTCATCGAGGAGTACCACGAGAAACTGGAGGAGGACCACCTGTTTCCGCGCTTCCGCAAGGCCGGCAAACTGGTGGACCTGGTCACCGTCCTGTATGCCCAGCACCAGGCCGGGCGGCGGGTTACGGAGCGGATCCTGGCCTCCGCCTCGGGTTCCCTGAAATCCGCCGACGAGCGCAACCGGCTGGCAACCGATTTGGAAGCGTTCAACCGGATGTACTCGCCGCACGAGGCGCGCGAAGATACGGTGCTTTTCCCCGCTCTGCACAAGATCGTTACGCCCCACGAGTACGACGCCCTGGGCGAGCAATTCGAAAAGATTGAACGCCAGACGTTCGGCGGCGATGGGTTCGACATTTATGTGGACAAGGTCGCAGCCCTGGAAAAGCGCCTGGGCATTTACGACCTGGCGAAGTTCACCCCTGCATGATGCACATCGCCGCGTTCCTGACCGCGCTGATCGCTGGCGCCATCGCGGCCATGAGCGGGTTCGGGATCGGCAGCCTCCTCACCCCGCTGCTGGCGGTGCGATACGGAACCAAGCTGGCCGTCGCCATGGTCTCCGTTCCTCACCTCGCGGGGACCGCGGCGCGTTTCATCGGCCTGCGCGGGCAGGTGGACCGGCGGGTGTTCCTCAACTTCGGAATCCTCAGCGCCGCAGGCGGCTTGGCCGGTGCGCTGCTGAATGCCCGGGCCGGCAGCCCAGTGCTGGCGGTGGTGTTCGGATGCCTCCTGGTATTCGCGGCTGTTTCCGGCCTCACCGGCCTGCTGGACCGCAAGCACTTCGGCCGGTCAACGGCGTGGATTGCGGGCGCGTTGTCCGGTTTCTTCGGCGGCCTGGTGGGCAACCAGGGCGGCATACGTTCGGCCGCATTACTCGGCTTCGACATTCGCAAAGAGGCGCTGGTGGCCACCGCCACGGCCATTGCGTTGATCGTCGACGGTGCCCGCATGCCGGTTTATTTCGCAATCGAATCCAGGGCCATGCTCGCGGATTGGCCGGTCCTCATTACCTGCATCGTCGGCGTGCTGCTGGGAACGTTCTGGGGTGTCCGCCTGTTGCGCCAGATTGAAGAGCTCACCTTCCGCAAGCTTATTTACATCCTCATCCTTGCGCTCGGCGTGTACATGCTGATACACGGCGCAACAGAGCTGACGATCAGAACCTGACTCTGAAACCTAGAATGGAAGCATGGCCAGAAAACTTCGGGTAGGCATTCTGTTTGGTGGGCGCAGCGGGGAGCATGAAGTCTCTCTGCTCTCCGCCGCTTCCATCCTCAAGGCAATCGATCGCAAGAAATTCGATGTGGTGCCGATCGGTATCACCAAGGAAGGCCACTGGCTGGCGGCCGCCGACGCGCAGAATCTGCTGGAGGGCGAGTCCAGCGCGCTGCCACCCCACCGACGCGAACCTGTCGGTGGGGACACCGGAGTTGCGCGCCGCCTGCGCGCCGGCGACCCTGAAGCTACGCCCGGCGCCAAGCTGCTCCACCAGGGGATACCCACTCTGTTTCCGCCTGAGCCGGCGGATGGATCCGGTACGCAGGTTGCGATTTCCGAAAGCCATTCCTCGCGCATGGACGGCAAGTCCCTCGATGTCGTTTTCCCGGTTCTCCACGGTACCTTCGGCGAGGACGGAACCATCCAGGGACTATTTGAACTCGCGGGCATTGCCTACGTCGGCTCCGGGGTGCTGGGCTCCTCGGCAGGCATGGACAAGGACGTCATGAAGCGGCTCTTCGCGCAGGCCGGGCTCCCCATCGTAAAACACGTCACCGTGCTGCGCTCCGATTGGGAAACGTCTCCCCGCAAGGCAATCGCCCAAATCGAAAGCTCGCTCCAATACCCCGTGTTCGTGAAGCCCGCCAATCTAGGGTCGTCGGTGGGCATTTCCAAGGCGCACGACCGCAAGGAACTCGGCCCGGCTCTCGAAGTCGCGGCTAAGTACGACCGCAAGCTCGTGATTGAACAGGGCGTGGGGGGAAAGACGGGCAAGGCGCGGGAACTCGAAGTCGGCGTGCTGGGCAACGACGACCCCAAGGCCAGCGTGGTGGGCGAGATCATTCCCGGGAAGGAGTTCTACGACTACGAGGCGAAATACCTTTCCGAGGGCTCATTGCCCGTGATTCCCGCCAGACTGACACGCTCCGAAACCAAAGAAATCCGCGCCATGGCGGTGGCCGCGTTTCGAGCCTGCGATCTTTCCGGCCTGGCGCGCGTGGACTTCCTGATGGAGCCCGGGGGCAAGCGGCGCATCTTTCTCAATGAGGTGAACACGCTCCCCGGCTTCACCCAGATCAGCATGTATCCGAAGCTGTGGGAGGCGGCCGGAGTCCCCTACCGCGAGCTCATCACCCGGCTTATCGAACTTGCCCTGCAAAGGCAGGAGGAGAAGAACCGGAACACTTACAGCCGGGAGGAGTGAGAAGAGCAGGGAACAGGGAACAAGTAGAAAGTGAACAGTGAGCAGTGGACAGGAAACACGATGAGACGTCGCGGTGTCTAAACGAAAGGGGACAACATGAGAGAATCAACGTCAATGCAAGCGCGGGTGTCAATTCGGTCCTGCTGTTCTCTCTCTTTCGAGGAGCCGACACGATGACCCTGCTCGATGCACCGAAATATGATTCGGCGGGAGCGCGTCGTCGGCAACTGGTTCTTTGGGTCGCGGTCGGAACCTTCTTTGCCCTGGTGATCGGTTACTGGCTGGTGGCAGGCCGGCCGGTCGACTGGCCGTGGAACTGGTGGACTCACATGCGCGGCCGCTCCACCATCAACGCGTTCTTCAACGACGTGGAAAAGAACGACATGGCTGCCGCCTATGGCGTGTGGCAACACGATCCCGACTGGCAGAAACATCCCGGGCAAAGCGGCGCTTACGACTTCAACCGCTTCCAGCAGGACTGGAGCCCCAACAGCAATGAGAACGAGTACGGCGCGGTCAAAAGCCACGAAATTGTGGCCGCGCGCATGTCGGGCAATGTGCTGCTGGCAGGCATACGCATTAACGGCCTCAAGGGCAAGGCGCTGTTCCTGAACTACGATCCGAAGACCAAGAAACTGGGCTTCTCGCCGGTTGAGCTGTACCTGGGGCCATAGAATCTGGGGACCGTAGAGCTGGTGCCGTAGAACGCAGGAATAACAAAAGACTGGGTGGCTGATAAGCCAATTTTGCCAGGCGAAGGCCTGGGAGCTAGGCCGGAAGCCCGCTCAATTCCGCCAGCGCCTTGTCCAGACTCGCCCCGTCTTCCACGTTGAGCGCTTTTTGGGCGGGATCGATCTGCTTCATCAATCCCGAGAGCACTTTGCCCGGTCCCACTTCGATGAACACCTGCGGACCAGCCCCGATCAGGGCTTTCACGCAATCCACCCAGCGCACTGCGCCTGTCACCTGGCGGATCAGGGCGTCGCGGGCCGCATCGGCCGTGGTTACGAGGCTGCCGGTTACGTTGGCGGCCACCGGGATCTGCGGATCGGTCAGGGTAAGCGCGCCCAGCACCCGCGCCACCTCCTCCTGGGCCGGCTGCATCAGGGCGCAATGGAACGGAGCGCTTACGGGCAGCATTACCGAACGCCGCGCGCCCTTCGCTTTCGAAAGCGCGGAAGCTATTTCGACGGCCGGGGCAGCGCCGGAAATCACGGTCTGGCCGGGCGAGTTCAGGTTCGCCGCCTGTACCGTCAATCCCGTTTTGGCGGCAGCTTCGGCGCAGGCTTCGGCCACCAAAGCCGGATCGAGCTGAAGCACCGCCGCCATGGCGCCCTCACCCGGGGCGACCGCCTGCTGCATGGCTCGTCCGCGCGCTTTCACGGCGCGGAGAGCATCGGCAAAGCTGAGCGTGCCCGCGGCTACGTGCGCTGACCACTCTCCCAGGGAGTGCCCGGCGGCGATGGCCGGTTTTATGCCCTGGCTGTCCAGCACCCGCCACGCGGCCACGCTCACCGTCATGATGGCGGGCTGGGTGTTTTCGGTCAGGCGCAACTCATCTTCGGGCCCTTCAAAACACAGCTTCGATATCGAGAACCCCAGCGCCTCATCGGCCTCAACGAAGGTTTGGGCGGCGACGGGAAAGCGCTCCCGCAGCTCTCGCCCCATGCCCACTGCCTGGGAACCCTGTCCCGGAAAAAGAAAAGCAATCCTGGTGCTCATTTCAAAGGAATTCTATCCCACCAAGCCGCGCCGGCAGGGTGCACCCGGGCACTCCTGCCACGGCAAGCGCCCGCGTGCCGGGGTTCGCGCATCTCATGAGAGGAAATCCGGCCGGAGTAAGGTCGGAAACCCAATAAGGATGACGAATGGCGAATCACACCGGAGACACGCAGCAGGACTCGAAGAACATTCCCAACCAGGCTCCGAGGCAGGGCGGCGGCCGGTCCGATGATATAGCCGATGCCGCCACCATCGAGCGGCTGGAAGCTATCGCCGGGGGCGCCGACGAGGATGACCCGCGCCTGTTTCTCGACCCCAGCCTGAGCGGCGAAGCCGACAAACTGGATGCGGAAACCGAAGAAGAACTGGATGCACTGCGGGTCAATCTCGTGCAGGATGGCGGCGAGTCCCACACCACCGATACCTCGGGCCGCATCGTGGACGAGACGGCGGAGGAGGAGATCGCCCGTTTCACCGAGGTGGGACCTATGCAGCCGGACCAGGGAGTGGTGAGCGTGGAACCGGGGCGCGACGACACCAGCCGCGTCCTGCGCCGGCACCATCCCAACACCACCATTGCCCGGGCGCAGGATGTAGTTGAGGGCAATCTTGACGAGCCAATGGACGAGCAAGTCACCGACCGCAAGGTGGACGAAGGCACCGCCGCGTGAGACTCCGGCTCAAGGACAGGGATCGCTAAAGGAAAGAGGCGGGGCTCAGGGTGCCGGCTTCCGCGCGAAAATATAGGCGCGACGGCTCTGAAATTCCACTCCGGGCGGATAGGGCTCGCGCTCGACTAACTCTTCAACGCGAAATCCCGCTCCTGTAAGCAAGCGCTCGATCATCCCGCAGTCGAATTGGTGAAACTGGATCTGGACTTTTGTGCCCCACATCTCTTCGGGCCGGAGAACCTCACCGCCGATGTGAAAGCTGATGAGGAGGAGCCCGCCGGGCTGGAGTACGCGGTGCATTTCAGTGAAAACCAGGGGAAGAGAAGCGGCCGGGAAATTGACGATGGCGTAGAAGGCCGTGATCCCGGCCAGGGAGTCCGACGCCAAGGGCAGGGAGAACATGTTGCCTTCGCGAAATTCGAGTTCGGGGCTCAAGCGGCGAGCGTGCGCCAGCATCTCCGGCGAGAGGTCCAGCCCGAACACCCAGACTCCATTATCACGCAAGAACCGCGCCACCTGCCCCGGACCGCAACCCACATCGCACACTTCGCCGCCATCGCTGATGCGGGCGGCAAACCGCAGCAGGAGCTCGCGATCCTTCGGTTTGCCTTCCAGTTCGTGGAAGATACGGCGGGCATATTCAGCCGCGATGCGGTCGTAGTCGTCACGAACCTGCTCGATGGGAATGCTGCTCATGGGACCTTACCCCGGATCACGGGATTCGTGATCCTACGCGCAGGCAGGGCTCGCGGCCAATGACAGACCACTCGCCGCGCTCTTTTCTCAATTCCACCCGCTGGGATCGTCGGGATCCTCATCGATGGGTCGCCCGTGGCGGTCGAGGCGCACCGTCCGGCCCTGCTTGCGCATGTAAACCTCGAACTTGCGCCCCGCCCGCCGGCGCTTCCACCGGTAGTACTGGTTGCGGAGGCCGTACCAGCTTTCGCTTACCGCAAAGGAAACGCCGCGGCGCGGAGCCACCCTGACATACAACAATCCCGCAATGGCGCCGCCCAGTTGAGCAAAGGCATACATGCGCTCGCCGCCAAACAGCCAGGCCACCGTGATGAGGCCATAAATAATGGCAATGTACCGCGCCTTGATACTGATCGGCAGCGGAAAGAGCATGAACTCCGTGTCGCCGTAGAGAGCCCCGATGACTGCCAGCAGCCCGAAGCTACCTCCAAATGAGCCCATCAGAGGAATGGGTTCCAGCGCAAAGTGCAGCACGTTGCCGATCACGTAGATCACCAGCGCTGCCAGGGCGGTCCCGAGTACCGAAATGGCGTAAAGGGAAGTCACCCAGCGGTCGGGCTTGTAGTTCTCAAGGAATCCGGCGAGAAACCAAAGGGACAGAAGCGCGAAGAGTGTTCTCCCGATGCCAACCTGCACGAGGCTATAGGTGAAGGGCTGCCAGATCCAGCCGTGAAGAAAAAACTGGGGCAGAAAACTGCAATGGATCACGATCGACTGGTAGAAACGGGCATCCGCGAGCTGTACCAGCAGCATGACGAAAAAAGCGCCCAGGTTTACCAGGATCAGTCGTCGCGTGGCGCCGCGAAATTCAGGGAAACTAAAAGGCATTGGCCCCAAGCGTGCCATAGGTGTCCTAAGGGTAAACCGTGAGCCGAGTGCGTGTCATTGCGCAATGCGGATCACCGGGCTGCCCGTGCGGGATCACGGGGCAGCCCGTGCGGGATCACGGGGCTGCCAGTCCCGATCACCGGGCAGCCGGTTCGGGGGCGACGGCCAGGCTGCGATGGCCTGAGGCGTCCACCGCCCGAACGCCGAAGACCACATTATCCTTGGAAACGGGCAGGGTGATGGTGATCGGTCCGCCGGCGGACGGCGAGGCCACATTTTCGGTATATTGCCAATCCGCGGCCGTGGTTTCGCGCCAGGAAACTTCGTAGTGGTCCACTTTTCCGGGGGCCGGCTCCCATAGAAGGCTGGTGCCGTTCTCCAGTTTCCGGGAATCGATCGTGACCCTGCCTGGCTCGCCCGGAGATGCGGCCAGCGTAGCCAGCACCGCCGCATTCAGGCGGGCAACCTTTGCGACGTAGTTGAAGTCTACAAACTCCGGTAGGTCGCCAAGAACAGGGTCGCTGGAGCCAGATGGCGGCCGGACGACATCCTGGTGCTGGTGATTGAAATCCTCGCGCCATTCCGTAAAGCGAACGGCAGCGAATCCTTCGCGGTTGAAGGAGGTGTGATCTCCGCCGCGGCCGTAACGGTCTGGCCGGAAGACCGGGAAGGCCATGAATCCATCATTGGACGCCGTGGCGGACCCTGCTTGCCGTGGTTGTCCGGCCAGGGGACTGAAATAGGAGCGCGCAGTATCGGCAACGGCACGGGCAAGCTGGCGGCTGGCGGAATCGTTCTCTTCGCCCAGTCCGCGAATGCGGCGCTCCTGCTCTGGAGTTGCCGAAATCGGCACGCCTTCTGAAAAAACCCGTACGCGGTCCTTCTGTTGCAACATATCACCGGGAGTGGTGTTCCCACCCACGATGTCGTTGTTGAGTACAGCTTCGAGTTGCCAGCCCTCCTGGCGGGCGAGGTGGGCCAGATGAGCCGAACCGACGAGTCCCTGTTCTTCGCCGGCCACGGCCGCGAAAATCAATGTGGCGGGCAGGTGAAGCGTGCTGAGCGCGCGCGCACATTCCAGCGACACAGCGACTCCCGATGCGTCGTCGTTTGCGCCGGGAGCGGCGCCGGAGGTATCGGCCCAGTTCTTGAACACGTTGGAGTTGATCGAATCGTAATGACCGGTGACCAGGTACATGTGCCTTGCCTGCGCAGGATCGGAACCGCGAAGGATGGCATAGATGTTTGTAATCCGCGTGGGACCGGGAATACGCTTTGCCCAGGACTCGCCGCTTGCGGGGTCGGCAGTGAAGGTGTCGCGCTTGACTTCGAGGCAGCCTCTGCAGGCCTGCGAGATCTGCGCGAACCGGGATGCGATCCAGTCAGCGGCGGCATCGATCCCCTGGCCTGGAGGCTGCGCGGTATCCATGCTGGTAAGCGTGTTGCGGGTGCCGAACCCAACCAGTGCCTGGATCGTGTTTTCTATGCGTGAGGCATCGATGGTGGCGAGCGCCTTGACAATGGCGGGGTCGGGCGGAGCGGGTTCGGCAGGCTTTCCATACCGCTGGAAATCCGGCTGCGCCCGGCACGCCAATCCGGTGACAGCCAGCCACAAAACCAAGCCGGCGCTGCGAAAGGTCATACTTTGTACTCTACCCGCAAAAGTTGTACTCTTCCCTGACTGCGTGCCTCTTGACCGGAGGCGGCGGTGCATCTCAAACTACGAATACTATTCCCAACAGAATGGAGTCGAACCTCAAGGTCTCGGCATCCCAAAGCGTGAAACAGGACGTTTCGATTATGAGAGGAGGCTGCCATGCCCACTTGCCCCGAATGCGAAAATAATCTGGATATTGAAGAGGATGAAATAGAGGAAGGCGATGTGGTCGCCTGCGAAGAGTGCGGGACGGAGTACGAAGTGGTCGGTGTCGGGCCACTGGAGTTGTCGCGCGTCGGCGAAGAAGACGACGAGGACGAAGAGTACAACGACGAAGAAGAGGAAGAGGAAGAATGAAATTGTCCCGCGCAAGTTTGGCGGCTGGTGTGGTGTTTGTTGCTTTGGCGGCTGGGGTGTTGCCCATTGGCTCGCACGGGCCGCTTCCTGAAGCGCAGGCGCAAAATCTGGGCCAGCGCGTGGTCACGGGCAGCGTGGTGGACGCCGATTCCGCCGCCGTGTCCGGGGCCACAGTGTTTCTCCGCAATTCCAAAACTAAGTCCATCCGCAGCTACACGTCCTCCAAGGAGGGCCGCTTCCGCTTTGCCCAGGTCAATAAGTCAGAGGATTACGATCTCTGGGCCGAAAAGGACGGCAAAAAGAGCGCCATCAAGACGGTCAGCTCCTGGGACGCGCGCAACGAGTTCGAAACCGAGTTGAGAATCAAGTAACCGGCTGACGACCCCCGCGCTGCCGGGTTGCCGCTGTCCCGATATCAACGGGACAGTTCTGGGCTATGGGGCTGACCAGGCCCGCCCATGAATTGCTATCGTTTCCGCCCGTTACTCGACAACGCAAATTGATTGCCGTCGGGATCCTTGAAAACAGCGATAGATCCCCACACCTCGGTGGTTGGCTCCTTAGTGAACACCACGCCCTTGTTCTTCAAGCCATCGGCGGTGGCGAAGACATCCTCGCACCAGAACGAGATCGACTGGAATTCACCAATCCGCTTCTCATGCCCCTCGGGCGTAAACAGGGCAACCCCGGTCTCAGCCCCCGGGATCATCAATTCAATCCAGCGCTGTTTTTCAGTGAACGCCTGATCGGTTACGATCTTCAGCCCCAGGGTCTCGGTGTAGAACTTCAGCGCCACGTCCTGATTGCTCACCGGAATGCCGACAAACTTTATGCCACGAACCATGGTTCCTGCCTCCAGTGTGGCGAGCATAACCGCTGGACATCGCGAACACAATCGGCCAATCCTTGCTATAGTAGCCGCTGATATAGATGGCGCAGCTGGACGATTACATCATCGATGTGCTGATGCGTGACCTTGTAGGCCACGATCGCAAACCGGCGGCTTTTCTGGTGTACCTGTGGCTCTCCGCGGAGCAGGCGCGCCGCCGCGCTGAAGTCCGTGTCAGCTACGAGGAGATGGCGGAATCCATCGGGATTTCGAAGAGTTCCGCTCAATCCGCAGCGCGCTGGCTGTTGAAGCGAAAGCTCCTCACGGTGAAGAAGCAGACCGTTACCGCGACGCCTGCATACACCGTTCGCACCCCGTGGCGCGATGCGGCCCGGCGCCTGGAAGCGGCGTCTCGATGAGGCTGCCGGAGCGCAGTTCCGGGGCTGCGTTGATGCAGAGGACAGGTCTTTACTGATGCAGCGGGCGGCACGAGGAGACGTCCCGACCGATAGCGTGCGAGGTTGCCGTCACCGCCTGCGCCCAGATGGCCCGGGTGATCTCGGCAATGACGCCTTCCCGCGCATCCTCGCTTTCCGGCGAGTCCTCGATGAGCACGGCGACCGCAAGCCGCTGGCCGCAGGGCAGCGTAATCAGCCCGATATCGTTGGTGGCGTGAGTAACCCCGTGATCCTCTCCCGAGGTGCCCGTCTTGTGAGCGATCACCGTATCCTGTGGCAGGGAGCCCGGGATACGGTGTTCGCCGTTGGGAGGGTTCGTCATCCACTCCATCAGGTGCCTGGTGTTGGCCGGCGAGAGGGGCGAGCGGTCTGCGATCAGCCGCAGCAACGCCACCAGCGCCTGCGGTTCTGCGTAGTTCCGAAACTGGGCCTTGGCGTCGCGCCCGATTGTCTTCTCGGTATCCGCGATGTGAATCCCTTCTATTCCCAGGCTGCGGATATACTCATCCGCCACCCTGGGGCCTCCGATCACGCGCAGCAGAATGTCGGAAGCCACGCCGTCGCTTTCCTCGACAGCCAGACGCAATAGCTCCTGCAGGGGAACGTCCACTCCGCCGCGCGGGTGCGCATCCCGCAATGGACTGTGCTGTCCTGGGGAGATTACATCCCCGGGCAGAAAACGCAAGGATTGCGAAAGGCTCAGTCGCCCTCTATCCACCTGCTGAAGAACCGTGAGTGCGATCGGCAGCTTGTAGACCGACTGCATGGGCAGCCTGGCCTGCGCGTTGAAGCTGCAATCCAGCGCCATTCCCGGCAAAGCGCAGTCCACGCCCACCACGCGCGCCTGCGCACGGGCCGCGATACGTTCGATGTCGTTGTGAAGCTGTGCCGAGGCCGAACCGCACAGAAAACTGAAAAAGAAACCGATAAATCCGAGGCGAACGATCGCTATCCCTCCAGCTTTTTCATCACCAGCTCATTGAGCAGCGCGGGATTCGCCTGGCCCCTGGATGCGCGCATCACCTGGCCGACAAAGAAGCCCGCCACCGTCTTCTTGCCGGCGCGGTATTGTTCCACCTGCTTAGGATTGGATGCGATCACCTCGTCGATCATTTTCTCGATGGCGGAGGAATCAGTGATCTGCTGCGGTTTTTCGCGTTCGTAGACGGCGGGGAAGTCCTCGCCCTTTTCAAAACAGATATCCATGATCTGCTTCATCTGCCGGGAACTGATCTTGCCTTCGTCCAGCAGATCGGCGGCCATCACGATGCCCGCCATCGACACCGGCGAGTTCTCCTGCTCAATTCCCAGCGCCTTCAGCCGGCCGCCCACTTCGCTCAACAGAACATTCGCCACCCGCCGCGGATTCTTGGCGGTCCTGGCAGCCGCCTCAAAGCGGTCCGCAAAGTCGCGCGAGGCGGTCAGGGTGCGCGCGTCCTGCTCATTCAGATCGTATTCCGAGATCATGCGCGCCCGGCGCGCTTCGGGCAACTCCGGCAATTTTGCGCGGGTTTCAGACAGGAACTCTGCAGTGACGATCAGCGGCGGCAAATCCGGCTCGGGGAAGTAGCGGTAATCGTGCGCCTGCTCCTTGGAGCGCATGGAGTAAGTCCGGCCCTCGTCCGCGTTGTACAGGCGCGTCTCCTGGGCCACGCGTCCGCCCGACTCGATCACCTCAACCTGGCGCTCGATCTCATATTCCAGCGCGGCGCGGATGAACTTGAAGCTGTTTACATTTTTAACTTCTGCTTTTGTTCCGAACTTTTCCTGACCTTTCGGCCTGACGCTTACGTTGGCATCACAACGCAGCGAACCTTCTTCCATGTTGCAATCGGAAACGCCGGTGTACAGGAGGATTTCTTTCAACCGGGTGAGATATTCGAACGCCTCGTCAGGGGTGCGGATATCCGGCTCCGAGACAATCTCGATCAGCGGGGTGCCGCAGCGGTTCAGGTCCAGATAGGTGCGGGTGTTCGAATCGGAAAATCCGTCGTGCAGGCTCTTGCCCGCGTCTTCTTCCATGTGCACGCGGGTGATTCCGATTCTTTTAATAGTTCCGGAGGCCGTGGGCACTTCGATCCATCCATGCTCGGCCAGTGGTTTGTCATATTGCGAGATCTGGTATCCCTTGGGCAGGTCGGGATAAAAGTAATTTTTGCGCGCGAAAATTGACCGTGGGCGGACTTCGCAGTGCAGCGCCAGGCTGGCGAGCGTGGCAAATTCCACGGCTTTCGCGTTCAAGACCGGCAACGATCCGGGAAGGCCGGCGCAGACAGGGCAGATGTTGGTATTCGGCTCGGCGCCAAACCGGTTCTCGCAACCGCAGAAGATCTTGGTGCGGGTCAGCAGTTGGACGTGCACTTCGAGCCCGATCACGGGCTCATATTTCGCCAGGATTTCAGGAGCAAGACCAGCAACGGCGGGCATAGTTAAATTCTACGCGAAGCATTTTGCGGCTAACTCGAGCGCGGGGATTGGCGCCCTTCACTTATCAACCCACCCGGCCCGCAGCAGCATTTCCCGCGCTACGTCGGTTATGGAACGATCCTCATTGGCGATGGTGAAGTCTTCCAGCGCGGCGCGATTCAAACTTGCGTCGAGCGTCTCCACCCGGGCGACGAATTCAGCCTGCAGAACACCCGGCTCCCGCTGTTTCACGCGCTGCTGCAGGGTGGCCAGGTTCGCCGTCAGGCGGCACACGACCACATTTTCCGCGAGGGTCGCACGGCGACAGCGCTCGAGTTCCGCGGGGCTCTCCAAGGCCCGCGCCACCAGGAACCGCCGCACGCCCAGGCTTGCGTAGTTCCTGCAAACGCACTCCAGGTTAGCGTCCATCACATCGTCGTTCTTTGACGATGACAGCCAGGCGACCCCCAGCGTGTCCACATCGATGGCAGCATGCTCAAGCTTCCGCAATGCCAACAGATCCGAAACTTCCGCCATCACCGTCGATTTTCCGGAGCCCATTGTGCCGGTAATCAAAAGCAGGGAAACACCGTTGCTTTGCTTCACCACGCGGGCCCTACTGCTTCGTGTCCAGCGGATGCTGGGTCTTCTCGAAGTACTCGTTCTGCAGTCGCAGGCTTTCCGAGTCGGCCTTGATGGCTTTGATTGACAGGGCAATCTGGCGCGACCACTCTTTCTGATCGAAGTCTCCGAGTTCCTTGGTGGCCGCCGAGCCCGTGCCAGAATAGTGATCGGGAAATCGCGCGTACCACCAGATCCCGGTGTACACGTTGTCGGGCAGATTCTGCCGGTGCTGATCGGCGCCCGACTCGCTCTGCGCGCGATCCATATGCACCAGGTCCGGCCGCGCCACCAGCATGGCCGAGGTCTCGGTTTCGCCGGCGTGCATGTCGTTCTTGGGGTCGCTCTTCATGGCGGGGCGGCCGGGCACGTTTTCGCGGGGCAGCCCGAACACGTACACGACGTAATCCCGCGGAGTAGCCAATTGGGCCTGCGCGAACAGCGGCAGCAGGGAATTATTGCCGCCGTGGCCGTTCACGATCACGACCTTCTTGCAGCCGTTGCGGGCCATCTCCTTTACCGTTTCCTGCAACAGGGTGAGCTGGGTGGTCAGGCTGTAGGCCATGGTGCCCGGCTCCTGCTGCGCTTCGAAGATCTGCCCGAAGTAGTATTCGGGGAACACCACCGCGTACTCCTGCTGCACGGCGTTCATTACCGCGTAGCGCACGTCCAGCAGATCGGTTCCGATGGGCAGGTGCGGCCCGTGCTTCTCCAGAATGCCGAAGGGGAGCACGCACACGCCCTGCGACTCATGAACGGCCTGCACAAAGTCGCCGGCCGTGAGCTCTTCCCATTTGGGGGAAAGTTTTTGCGCGCGCGTAGCGGCGGCCGCACAAAACAGGATCAAAACCAATAAGAATCGTCGCATGGTGGCACCTCACTCCGCCGGATCTTGCGCGGTAAATGGAGAGCAGCAGGGCTTCTCCGTGGCGTGGAAGTTCATCAACTCCGAGCGGATCTCGTCAGGGTCGTACAGGTTGAACTGGCCCTTGCCGTCTTTTCCGATCTTCGTCCCCTTGTCGCACTGCACGCCCTCCAGGCGGCCCTGGCTCTTGAGGGTGTTGTAGGCTTCATCCACCGACTTCTCGCCGATGGCCACGTGATCCAGCACGCCCAGCTGGTGCTGTGACATGGTGGCGGGAATGCCTGATCCCGAAGGCCCGCTGGTCAGCATGTATTCCAACCAGTCGTGTCCATCGGGAACCTGCTGGCTCACCCAGTCCACCTTGTCATCCTTCATGCCGCCCCACCAGTAAGGCCTGAAGCCCAACAGGCCCTTATAGAACGAGTCTTCCTTCTCGCGGTCCCGCACCAGGAATCCCACGTGGATGATGTGATGGCCGATGGCCTTGGGCGCCTCCACCCTGGCATTGGCCGGGGGTTGTACAAATTGAATCCGGTTGCCTTCCGGATCCTTCACTTCAAACATCTGGCCGCCATCCGACTGCTTCTCCACAGAGGCAGGAACCCGCCAGTCTTTGGCCGCCAGATACTTGCGCAGCCCCTCGGCGTCTACGGTATTAAAGGCCGCGTGATCCATGCGATTGACCCCGGCACCCGCGGGCAGGGGCAGCACTTCGACGAACTGGGTGGAGCTCAGTGCGTAGCGCACGCCTTTGGGATTCTCGGGATCGGCCTGTTTCACCGCGCCGATGGTGACGGTGTAGTAGTGGTCGGTGGCCGACGGGTTCGACGTGTACACCGCCAGGTGCGAAACGCCCGTGATCCTGGGACGAGCCGGCGCAGATTGTGCGTTGATCCCGGCAGCGCCGAAAAGAATGACCAGTACGAGAAAAAACATGCCCCACCTCGCAAGTAATGCGGGATCACCATAAATCGGTTTGGCGCAGGGGCGCAACATTCGACCCCGGACGAAGAGCCATTCGTCACAATCGGGAACCGTTGAATGCGACCGTACGTAACACTACCTGGGAGGCAACGCCCATGCCAGAACACGTGTGCCCCTGGTGGATAGGGTATTTTCTCGTCAGCCCGATCCGGCGCTGGATGCAGAACCCCGACGAACTCATCGCTCCTTACGTGACACCTGGCATGACCGTTCTCGAGCCCGGGCCCGGCATGGGCTTTTTCACCCTGCCGCTGGCCAGGCGGGTGGGTTCGGGCCGGGTCATCGCCGTAGACATTCAGCCGAAAATGATCGAGGGATTGCGCCGCCGGGCCACCAAGGCCGGGCTTATCCAGCGCATCGAAACCCGCCTCGCCAACCCTGATTCGCTTGCGGTGGATGACCTGAAGGGCACAGTAGACTTCGTGCTGGCGGTCGCGGTGGTCCATGAAATGACATCGGCTGAGGGCTTCTTCCGCCAGGCCGCCGCCGCCATGGCTTCGGGCGCGCGACTATTGTTTGCCGAGCCCGCAGGCCACGTCAACGACGCCCAATTCGCACAGGAGCTGGACGACGCATGGCGCGCCGGACTGCTCGTCAAGGATCAGCCCAAAATCAAGCGCTTCCATGCCGCGGTTCTCGCAAAGAATGCGGCCTGATGTACATGCCGCCGGGGTTTGGACTCTTTCCTGTCGGAAGCGGAGACGGCTTGCTCCGCGCTCGATTCCCGGGTGCCGGATAGCCTCGCGGCCAAACGGGTTTCGGCCGCAAGCCCGCGCTATACAATGCGCTCATGCGCCTCAACGCGGTTCGCGCCGCTTTCATCACCCTGATCTGGAGTTTCATCGTATTTGCCCAGGCATCCACCGCCCAGGCCGGAGTCGTCCCTGCCTCCCATGCCGAACGCGTCGAGGCCCGTGACATCCTCAAGCAACTCATCGAGATCAACACCACCGATACGCCGCAGGGCAGTGTTACCGCCGGCACGCAGGCGATGCTGAAGCGCTTCCTCGACGCCGGTTTTCAACCCGAAGATGTGCAGCTTCTCGGGCCGGACGCCCGCAAGCAGAACCTGGTGGTCCGTCTGCGCGCCGCTGCACCCTCTTCGGAAAAACCCATCCTGTTCCTCTGCCACATGGATGTGGTGGAGGCTCTGCGCTCCGACTGGCATACTGATCCCTTTGAATTTGTCGAGAAGGGCGGCTACTTCTACGGGCGCGGCACCCAGGACATGAAGGACTCCGATGCCGCACTGGTGGCCACGTTTCTGCGTCTCCACCGCGAGGGGTACAAGCCGAAGCGGGACCTCATCCTCGCCCTTACTGCAGACGAGGAAGGCGGCAAATTCAACGGCGCGCAATGGCTGCTGGACCAGCACCGCGAGCTGGTGGATGCGGCGTACGTTATCAATCCCGATTCAGGCGGCGTGGAACTCGACCACGGCCGCGCCGTGGTGGCAGATGTGGAAGCCACCGAAAAGGTATATGCGGACTACGAGGTGACCGCCACCAATCCCGGCGGCCACAGCTCGCGGCCCCGCCCCGACAATGCGATCTACGAGCTGACCACAGCGCTGGCCAAGCTGCAGGCCTACACCTTTCCGTTTGAGCTGAATCCCGTAACGCGCACCTACTTCGATAGTCTCGCCAAGCACGAAACCGGGCAGATGGCCGAGGACATCCATGCCATTCTGGCCACGCCGCCTGATCCCGCCGCCGCCGCCCGCCTGAGCGCGGAGCCAAGTTTCAACTCCAACTTTCGCACCACCTGCGTTCCCACGCGCCTGTTTGGGGGCCACGCCAACAACGCTCTTCCCCAGACCGCGCGTGCCAACGTGAACTGCCGCATCTTTCCCGGCCACTCGCCGGAAGAGATCCGGCGTCAGCTCATCACCCTCTTCGGGGATTCCAGGCTCACGGTACAGTACGTTTCCGATGCCGGACAGGTGTCGGAGACCGCTCCCGAGCGCAAGGCGATTGTTCCCCCGGAGCCGATAAAGGAAGTCTTCGAGCCGCTCACACGGCTCACCCAGGCCATCTGGCCGGGCATTTCCGTTACCCCCGTGATGGAAAACGGCGCCAGTGACTCCATCTACTTCGCCCAGGCCGGCATACCCTGCTACGGCTACTCGGCCATCGCGCTGGAGCGCGATGACGATCGCGCCCATGGCCAGGACGAGCGCATCCCCTCCGACTCTTACTGGAAGTCGCTCGACTTCTTCTACGCGTTTGCCAGGGAACTGGGAGGCAACGGGTAAAGGGCGTGGGTCCCTGCCGGGCCGAATGGTCCTGCGCTCTATTGGGAGCGGATTTCCCAGCGTCCGGCACTCGCCGGTGCCGGGATCGAATGTTGCATTTTTGACAAAACCACCAGTTTTGCCAATAATCCGCCACGAGCGGTTGAAGCATCCGCACCTTCTGCCCAGGCGGCGGCTTCAGCTGGCGACAGCCCCTCGTTCCTCCGGGGCATTCGATCCGTTTCGACACCCTAACCGCGGTTGCGCTAGAAATAAAAAGTGAGGTTGTTCCCTGTCGTCCTGGTGTTCTGGGCTGTCGCCCTGTGCGCCCAGCCAAATCGCGGTGAGTTGCGGATCAGCATCGCCGATCCGTCGGGAGCCGGGATGCGCGCCCGGATCGAACTGGATTCGCTTGCCAGCCATTTCCACGAGTCCCTTGAAACGGATGCCGGCGGGCGGCTTACGTTTGCCATGATTCCCTTCGGGGTGTACGAACTCACGGTGGAGCAAAGCGGATTCGACGCCTTTCACGGCAGCATCGACGTCCACTCGAATATTCCCCAGGAGCGCCACATCCGCCTGAGCCTTGCGGGAGTAAAAAGCGAAATCACCGTCGGCGATCAGAACACCCTGGTTGACGTTCATTCCGTCTCCAGTGCCGCGCAGATCGGGTCCGAGCAGATCGAGGGGCGGCTTTCCTCTCTGCCCGGACGGTCCGTCCAGGACCTGGTTGTTTCTCAACCCGGATGGCTGTACGAAGGCAACGCCGTTCTCCACCCCCGCGGGTCGGAGTATCAGACGCAGTTCGTGGTGGACGGAATTCCCCTCACCGACAACCGCTCGCCCAGCTTTGGTCCGGAAATAGAAGCCGATGACCTTGAGTCGATGAGTGTTTATACGGCGGGGTTTCCGGCCGAGTATGGACGCAAGATCGGCGGCGTGGTGGAGTTGAATACCCGGCAAGAGCGCGATCCAGGCTTGCATGGCGATCTCGTCGTGTCGGGAGGCAGCTACGATACGCTGTCCGGCTATGGCCGCATTCGCGAGACGGGCAGGCGGGATTCATTTGCGGCTTCTGCATCCGGCTCGAACACCGATCACTACCTCAACCCCGTCGTTCCGCAGAACTACACCAATACCGGAACCACGGCCGATTTCGCGGTGTCATGGGAACGCGACCTGGACAGCGATGACCGGGTGACGGCGGGACTGCGCCGCGAGATTTCGCGCTTTTTGATTCCCAACGAACTCATACAGCAGGAAGCCGGGCAAGTCCAGAACGGCGATAACTTTGAGACCATCGGGACGGCGCGGTACCAGCACATTGCATCGCCCGACAGCCTGATCCTGTTATCGGGGATGCTGCGCGAAAACTCCAAGGATCTCGAGTCGAACCAGAATCCCACGCCGATCGCGGCTTTCCTGCACAACCGGTTCAATGAAGGGTACTTCAAGGGAACGTACTCCCTGCACCACGGCATTCACGAGTTCAAAGCCGGCGTGGAATCGGACGCAGTTTTTCTTCACGAGAACTTCCGATACGAAATTACGGACCCGGCACAATTTGATCCGGGCACGGATCCGAGTCTGATTTTCGCCTCGGAGCGGCCCGACCTGGAGCAGTCCGCGTTCGTGGAAGACCTGCTCCGGCTGCAAAACTGGACCGTCAGCGCGGGCTTAAGGTGGGATCACTACCAGCTTCTTCTCAACAGGCACGCTTTCAGTCCGCGGCTTGCGGTGAGCCGCGCGTTTCCCGGCGAGGATCTGGTGCTCCATGCATCGTATGACCGGGTTTTTCAGACCCCGTCGTTCGACAACATCCTGCTCTCCAGTTCTCAGCAGATCAGCGCGATCAACAGCAACTTTTTGCGTTTGCCGGTTCAGCCGTCGACGGGGGATGACTTCGAACTTGGCGCAACCAAAGGAATTCGGAATCGCCTGCGCATTGATGCATCGGTGTACCGGCGATATGCGCGCAACGCCGCCGATGACGATCAACTGTTGAATACCGGGGTGAGCTACCCGATTTCCTTCGATCGCAGCATCGTCTACGGAGCGGAGGGCAGGCTCCAGGTGGCGGCCGCCGGACCCGTAAGCGGATTCATGAGCTACTCGTATATGGTCGCCAGGGAGTGGTTCCCGGTAACGGGAGGCCTGTTCCTGGGGAAGGACGCGCAGAATGTTGCATCCGAGCTCAGCGGGCATTTCTCCGCCACCCAGGATCAAAGAAACACGCTGGCGACTCGCTGGCAGTACAAGATTCTTTCCCGTTTTCTGCTCGCCGCCGGAGCGAGCTATGGGTCGGGCCTCCCTTTCGAATACGGAGGCACGCGGGAGCAAGCGCTGGCTCAATATGGTCCGGGGGTGGTGAACCGTCTCAACTTCTCGCGCGGCCGCATTTTGCCCCAGCTCTCGGTCAACGCATCTCTCAGCGCGGAACTATTTCACCGTGATCACACGGTCAGCACGGTCCACATCGATGCTGAGAACCTGAATGGCCGGCTCAATGTCCTCGACTTTGGAGGCCTTTTTTCGGGAAACGCCATCGCGCCGGCGCGATCGTTTATGGTCCGCTGGGAGACGCGTTTCTAGATTTCGGACGTTTTGGCAACGCCGCATGCGGCAGATGTGAACAGGCTGGGAAAATTGGAGCCGGCGGGCGCGCACATTCTGAGTCGCCCCAGTTCCCTATGCCTGTCCTTGGCGTCGGCGGTTCCCAAAACCAGCCGACTCATTTTTCAAAATGTTGGATGTTGCCATCCCAGGCGAAATCCATCTGGATTTTGCCCCTCTTGCCGATGAGGGCGGCGATGACAGCGGGGCCCCATGTTCCTGTGAATGCAGACTTCGTATCCTGCACGACGCCTTTTAGAACGTCATTGAGTTCCGCCCGCCTTTTCATGAACTCGGGATTGGAAGTTGGATCCGGGGATTGGCCATCCCATGCCGCATTCAGGTTTACGATGGCTGGTCCCGCCTTGCTCACCGTATCCGCCCACCACCTGATTCCAACCCAGTCTGCGCTGACGTCCTCAAGCTGGTTCGAATTCAGTCGCCGCAGGGAAGGAATGGTTCCGAAATTCGCAACATTCCCGTTGTCATCCATCGCTTCCCACGCCCCATCATTATTCAGGATTTCCATTCGCGCGGCATCTATCCCATCGGATGGATCGAGGAGCGCCGCAAGAACGGTGCGCCCCACCCGCTCCAGTTCTTCGCTGGAACGCGGTGTCAAGCGAGTGGTATCGGAAAAAAAGATGGACATGACCTCCGCACTTTCGAACCGAAGGACCAGGCTCACTCTGCCGTGAGCAACGGGAAGGTTCTTCGCCAGAACGCTGTCGAACGTGCCTGGGGGTACGACACCCAGGTTGGTTCCCAGGCGCACATTTGCCCCCAGTTGCGAGGAACTCATGCTCTCTTCGTAGTCAAAATACGTCTGGACGACCGAAAGGCTCGGGCTGGATCTCGCACCCGCCGCGACATAGGTGGCGGTTACCATAAAATCCTGCGCTAACGCGTGGCGAAGTTTATCCGCATCGGCCGAATAGGGAGTAGCACTCTCCGCAATGCGGCTCGCGTCCGCCTTGTCAATAATCGTCAGGTGGCCTAATTCGTCGCGCAGTATTGTGCAGTTGCTTACGTAGTCTGTGACCGAGGCGGCGCTATAGATGCCTAATAGATTGAGGGAGAGCACCAGCTTTTGTTCCCTCGTATCTGCCACGACATCGCGCAATCGCGAAGCATTGGGGAGAGTCGCGAGCAGCGTCCAGTCGCCGGATAGGGCCGCCTTCAACGCGTCGCCGGTTTTTTGAGCATCTCCATCCTCCAAATGAATCTCGTAGAGGACCGCCGCTTCGTGGGCCATTGACGCCGCGCACCGGGCGTTGAGTTCAACTCCAATGCGATGATCCAGCGTGTCTTTGATGACCGAGTTCAACGCTTTGGCGTTCTGGGCGTCTATGCCACTCTTGGCGACGTCTACTCCCGGAAGAACTGCGTTCAACAGGAGCCCCAGAAGGTCCGTGCCCCCGACGTTCGCGTCGATGTCGGCATTCGCCGAGATACTGGCGGTGAGGGTCGTTCCTTTTTGCTTGTAAAGGCCGAATCGGACGATATTCTCCGAAAGCTTGTAGGAGCGCACCAGGAACTCCCCAGACACTGCCAGGGCGCCCTGAATTTCGACGATCCCGTCCGGAGCAACGGCAATCTTAGAATTGAACGGCAAATTCACCGTTGCAAATGCGCCGGCAGCTAGCGGAATTTCGTACGAACCAGTAAAGGTGACCGTTCCCGACAACTCGGAAACGTTGACGGTGTTCGCCGGTTGTTGCCGAATTGAGTCCGCGGAGAAAGTGACGCAAAAATTCTCCACGGCTCCTTCAATCGCACTTTTCAGCAGCGGCCAATCGGGAGTGGCTTCAAACCGCGAATAGGTGGAAAGCCCGCCGTGGGAGACTCCCTTTAGCGAAACGCCAAACCCGTCAACTGTCGCTCCCAGGCACAACGAGAGGTTGCCCTCGATCGCGAAGCCTACCCAACATTGATCTGCGGCGACCGGGATGACCGGCGAAAATCCATCGTCTGCAAAGAGGAGCTTATCGGGCGGAGCAGTGACGAGCAGGGTGCAATTCATCCCTCCTGTGGTCGTGAATGCCGCGGCGTTCTCGATAACCAGAGATGGCGCCGACAGTTGAACCCCAAGAGAGGCTGATCTGATTTGGCACTCGTTAACCGGCTTGGAGATTTGCCCGAAGAACCCTCCCGCCGCAGGGATCAATTGGGCTAGGTTGGCTTTTGCGATCGGCGAATCGTCGCGAATCTGAAGATCAACGATCGCGCCGACCGTATCTGTAATCCGGATTGTGCTCATCGTGATTCCTTTCCCCAGGGCAGGCTGCTTCCTGTTGGAAGGCTGCTTCCTTTTGACTGAGAGCGATACCGATCCATCTGTATCAAATGGCGAATGGAATGGGCGTTTTGATTGTAACCATCAGAACCGCTGACCTCACAGTGTCGGGCACTCAAAGTCGGAGCACTCGCGATCTGATGACAGCCGCGAATGAATCAGATACACTTCCACCACTCTCTCTTCTGAACTTCCACGGCCGGAGGTCCGAAGGGGCTTGAGGAATGGCCATGGGCTCCATCACCGACTTTCTCAAATACATTCCGGAAGCGGCCAGTTCTCCTCTGGCGTTTGTGGCATACGCCCTGGTTGTGCTCGCCTGGGTGGTGACCACCTGGTTGCGTGGGAATCCCGAACGCAAGACCCGCCAGATTCTGGCGCAATTCAAAGACGATGGGCTTCGGCTCGGCGCCCTCAGGACGCTAACCAACAATGCTCCCCCGGAAGGGCTCACCGGAAACGATGCCATTCTGGAATGGGTGCGAGAGGGTACGCGGTCAAAGAAACGGATTCTGCTGGTGGTCGCGCTGGGGATGACTCTGGTTGCGGTCATCATCTTCACGGTGGCCGTAAGAGGGGCTGCGGGGGCCTCAGTCAATCACGTTACGATCATTTTGCACCGGATGGGCACGACACGCGACTGCCCGACGTTGCCGGAATCGGCGCATGTGCTCGTTTTTCCCAAGGGAAAACCACCCATCGACGCTGCGGTTTATGAGGACTGCAAAGCGAGCTTCGTGGTGAACGCGAAAGCCGCCCAGACGGCCATCCTCAAACTGAAAGGCGCGGGCGGATTCAGCCTGTCCGATCCAGATCGCCAGTATCTTCTGAGCTTGAATACCTGGGACGCGTACCTTTCGAGTTCGGACCCGAAACAGCGGCTGCGGCTCACACTGTTCCGCTACACGGGAGACTGCGATTCCGATAACCATGCCTTTTCCACCTTTCAGGGAATCCTGCAGACCAAGGTCAACTCGATCCGCGGGATGTTCGCCAGCAACGATGCGCGCTATGACTATTTGTCGGAGCTGAACATTGTTCCCGCGGGAGAGGTCCTGAATCTCAGTTCCCAGGAGATTCGCAGTTACTGGGATACGACCTCGTCGCTGCAGGTCCTGAGCGGTCTCTGCTTCCGGAGCAACGGAGTGAACATCTTCCATAGCCAGGTATTTTCAGGGGAATTGAGTGGGGACCTGCACGATCCTTTTATCGCCGAGTTGCCGTTGACTCCACAAGAGTTCGGCACCACGCGCGATATCCACACGGTTTCGGTGTTATATGCATTGGCGCAGGAGGCGCTTTCCCGCGGGGTCCCTCAAGATATCGTGATCAGTTATTTGTCTCATGCGCGGGAGATTGCGCAGCAGGTGAGCGGCGCGAATGGTCCCCAGCTGGTGGCTGCAATCGACACTTCGCTGGAACGACTGGGAGCTCCGGCGCCCATGGTGCTGGGAAAATGAGGCGTGCCGCCGCAGTCTCAATGCTCTGCATCCTCCTCACAATCGCTGCGGCAGCGCAGCAGATCACGATGATGGTGGCTCCTTTCGATAGCGCCAGTACGGGCAACTTGGAGCTTGGGAAAAAGACCGGCATCATTCTCAATCTGCAGGTTTGGCAGACGCTGCGTATTCCCTCCACGGTGGATGGAAAAAAGACCCAGGGCTCCATCACCTGGGATGTAACTTCCAATCCTCCCACCAGCTACGCAGAAGCGGAAGCGCTCGCCGCCCGCCAGAGGGAAGACATTCCCCAGACAGTGCTGTGGGGACGCGCCTGGCGGTATGGTCCGGGCACGGTAGTTGAAGCCTTTTTGCTGATTCGCACGAATGTTCCCGGTTTTGACAGCCAGAATGTGTGGTCGGTTCCCGCACCGGACGGCACCAACATTTCCGTAAGCCTTCCCAGGAGGCAGATCGATTTTTCGCCCATTGTGCTGCGCGGCGACCTTTTGCCTCAATTGGAGCAGCCCGCCGGGTTGGTCCTGTATTCGAGCCCCCAGGGAAGCAGCACTGAGGGAGAAGTGGGGGACTACTTTCGCGCGCTGGAGCAAGCTCCCGACTCAGCCAAGGTGATACTCCCCAGTGGCGTAGTGGGATGGATCCGCTTACCCCGCCTTTCCAGCACCCACACTGAAGTCGTCGATTTCTCCGGGGGCGTCATTCGCATCCTGCGCCACGACTGGCCGGGCGCGTTCCAGTTGTTTTCAAGGGTGATCAACAACTCCCACACACCAGCCGCTGTGCTGGTGGATTCATACCTCTACCTGGCCCTGGCATCTGCGCAAATGGGCCAGAGTGCCTACGAGTGGGCGGCGAAAGCATACGGCTTGAGTCCATACTCGAAAACGGTTGTGCAGTATCTCTGCATGAGCCGCATGTCTGATTTCGCTCACTTGAGTCCGGACGACAAAGCCGGTGATCGCGGGCGCGCTCTGCTGGATTCCCTGCAAACCCTGGTCAACCATTCGAACGCCCTGTTTCAGGCCGACGATGCATGGCTGAAGCACGTACGGCTATTCCTCTCCGGAAATCGAAGCAGCGCCGAGAGTCGTCGTTAGACACGGCCGCGCGCTTATTTCCAGGCGGCCCGTACGCCTGCCATCCGAAACGCGATGTGAGTCTTGAGAGGGAGGAGTTGCAAGCCAATGGGTGTCGGCAGTCCTTCTCGAACGCGATCACGCATGCATCGGCGGCTCCCGAATGGGCTGAACGCAGCGGCCGCAAAGTGGCTGCGGTTGTGGCAGGAAACCGGCTGGGTTGTCCTCCTGTCGAGCTATCTTGCCGCAATCTACCTGGATCTTTCCTGGATCGAGTTTCTGCTGATCGCCCTGATGCTGGCGGCCCTGGGGGCTGGCGCGCGCACCTCTACGGCGCGCATGACGGCTCCGGACTGGAACGTGCTGGCGATCCTTCTCTTTGAGATCCCTTCCTTGCTTTTCTCAATAGATCGCGCCAATTCCGTTCGCACCACAGAAGCCGTCATTCAGGCCTTCGCCGTCTATTGCATTGCCCGCGCAGTGCTTCGTTCGCCGCAGCAGTTGGCCATCGTGGCGGTGGTTCTCGCCTTGGGCGGATGTTGCATCGCATTGCCGGGAATCCGGGAATTTCACCGCAATGCGGTGGCGCTGGCGCATGCCGGGTTTTCAGACCTGGTGGCTTTTCGATCGCGGCTTATTCTTCCCCACGGCCGCTGGGTGGTGGGCGAGTGGTTCACCCTCCTTTTGCTCCTGCTTCCGTTCGCGGCAGCCGCACCGCTCTATCTGTGGAGGATGGGACGAACAGGGCTGGCTCTGGGTGCGACGATTCTCGCGATTCCAATCAGCGTCGCGCTGGTGATTTCGCTTTCGCGGGCCGTGTTGTGGAGCACGGTCCTGTTTGTCCTGGCAACCTGGGGACTCATCCGGCTTTTTGCGCTGACCTCGACTCGCGCGGCAGCGACAGGCGCGGGATTGTGGTTGCTTCTGCTGAGCCTCATCGTAGTGTGCGCCTCCGCTGTCGATCCCGGCGTCCTGGAGGCCTATCTGGGTTCGCATCCCTCGCAAACGCGAAGTAATGAGGGCCGGTTCGCCACCTGGAAGCGGTCGGCACGCGTGGTCACTGCGCACCCGGTGTGGGGCGTCGGCTCCTCCAACTCAGCTCTGGCGCTGGCCGGCACCGCGAATGAATCCGAGACCACGGGAACAGTGCGCAGCACATTCAGTCTGCCCCTGCAGTTGTTAGTCGAGAAGGGAACTGCGGGACTGGTTCTTTATGCGAGCTTGCCCATCCTGGTTGGGTATCGATTCCTGCGGGGCATGCGCACCTATCGTTTAGCTGCGAGGGGCCCGGCAGTTCCTGGGGTGCCACTTCCCAAGTCCGGATCACAGCCTCTCGGGCCGCGCGCCCGGAGCGATGAACGATCCGCCGCCAAGGCGCTGTATTGCGCTTTGGCCGCCGGCGCCGCGGCCCTCCTTTGCCGCGAACTCGTTTACGCATCGCTGTTCAGTCATGCTTTGATTTTAGTGTTGTTCGCGCTTCTCTTAGCAGTTATCGCTTCAGCTCCGGAGATTCTGAATGAAGATAGCTTACTTCGCCCTGGCGAGCATGGTGCTGCTTCTGCCGGCCCGATGGATGGAAGATCGATACGATCGGGCCGATGCCAGGCTTGAGGCATTCTACGCAGATATGCGCCGCGCCGACCTTCCGGCTGCGAGGATAGATATCGGCGAGGCGATCCATCTGTGGGATTGGAATTCGCGATATTACGCGTGGCGCGGATACGTCGTGGCGCAGACGCTTCCCGCTCATTGCTCTCATACCACTTCGGGCAGACAATCTCTGACCGCGAAGGAGATGACGGTCGCGCAGAGCGCGATCCGCGATTACTCGCGGGCATTATCTTTGAACCATCGCGCTGCAGTTGCGCACCAGAATCTAGCCTGGCTCCAGCACTTGACCGCAGACGATCAAGCAGCCCGGGAGCATTGGCAGGCGGCGATACGGGATGACCCTGGCGACGCGGTGATGCACGTCAGTTATGCGCTTTTTCTGGAAGAATCCGGCGGCCATGCCGAAGCGCAAAACGAGGTCGAGACGGCTCTGGAGTTGTCGCCGTCGCTGGTAGATTCGACATTTCTCCGGGACTTCCGCAGCCGGCCGGCAGACCAGGCGGATGCACTCGTCCGACTGTCGATTTCCCGGATGCAAACCAGAAACGATCGGCAGGCCGATCCCATTCTGGAAGCGAAACTAGGCAAGCTGTATCTTTTCCTGGGGGATGCACAACACGCAGTGACGCTGCTGCGGCATGCGGTCGAGGCTCTTCCCGACCTGCCGCTCGCGTGGCTGAACCTTGGCAATGCCTATGCGATTCTCGGCAACACCGAGGCGGCGACAGATTGCTACCGCCGTTCCAACCTACTCGATAGCCTGCATCCCGGCCCCTACTTCGGTATGGCCAGGATAAATTTGGTGGCCGGCCATGAACAGGGCGCGGCGCGCTACCTCCATCGGGCGGTGCTGCAGGCCCAGTTGATCCCGCCCATTACGGCGGCTCACCAGAATCAGCTTTACATTGGTCCCTACCAGAGAATTGATGACTTGCTTCCCCCTGTTCTGGCGCAATACATATCTCCATGCTGGAATGCCGAAACCGCTTTGGCACTCGGCGAAGTTCCATTCCCGGATGAAGCGGGCAGCCGCGCGGGTGTTGGCGACTGCCGTCAGATCCATTCTCCTCATTCGCTCCCTTGAGTGCTCGAATGCGCAGACTCATTCCCATCTTCGCCCTGGCGATCGCGGCGCTCTGGTGCCAGGCCGCCGGTCACCACTCCTGGCCCGGTGAACCCCAGGAACAAAAGCCACGCCCGGTGAGCCCGTGTTCCGCTGATTTCATTTTTTCCGAGATGTTTTCGTACTACCCTGTGCCGATCGGCGTATCTTCCGACGGCATGCGAATTCTCGAACAAGCCCGTCCCTCGGGATCAGAGGACACAACGCTCCTGGTGCTGAATGTCCTCACGCAGAAGATCGTCCGGAAGCTCGAATGGAAAGGACCCGTGGTGCATTTATCCTGGCGTCCCGACGGATGGTCGATTTCCTTCTTCTCGCGTGATGCAGGCACCAATCTGCGTCGCCTTTTCGTGTGGAGTCTCCGCGATGGCACGGTTCGGCTCATCCGCACTCCGCAAACCTCGAATCAGCCCCTGGTGCGATGGTCGCCGGATGGAAGTAAGCTGGCCTTTGCCCAGGAATTCCGGGCCATCGTCATCGTGACCGCGGATGGGTCCGGCGAGCCCGTCATTTACCCCGGACATTACTCGATGTTCGCCTGGAGCGCAGATTCCCGGCAATTGGCTCTGGTGCCCGACGATCAATCGCATCAGGTGATTGTCGCGGATGCATCGTCCCCTCGTGTTCTTCGCCGGATAACTGCGCATACCTCGGGGAAGGTGCTGGATGTCGCATGGCAACCCCGCACGACGTTCCTGATCCTGTTGGAGACGAAGGAAGGCGTTCGATACCTGAACGCCTATGACGCGGGCACCGAAACGGAACGCGTTCTGTATTCGGCAAAGGCAGACCTCCGCTCCCCAGCCTGGTTACCGCCCGGCCATGGATTTTTGTTTAACCGAAATAGGGCGGGGGTGAGTGAGCTTTTTCTGGGTTCCGAGCAGGCCGGAATAGAGCCGCGACCGCTGGTCAGCGGTGGATCGGCGAACTTTCTCAGCTTGTTCCCGGATGGAAAGGCGATCGCGGTTACGTATCGGGGCGAAGCCTCAATCCAGGTGATGAAGGTGTTTCTATATCGGGCGGGGACTGAGATGCTGGCTTCTGCCCGGCTTTCGGCATTGGCAGCCATAAGACCGAAAAAGATTTCCGTTACCTCATTTGACGGCATGAAAATTCCGATCCTGCTCTGGGAATCGCCTCTGGGCCAGCATGAATCGCGTTCCGTGGTGATTCGCGTACATGCCAACCTGGAGTCGCCCGAGATGCCATTGTGGCAAGAGGATATCCAGACCTACCTGAAACACGGAGTGGATTTCATGGGCGTGAATTATCGTGGAACGGCCGGGTTCGGGATTGATTTCCAGAACGCCGGCGATACGCTCGAGCGCGCGCGCGATGTGGTGGCAGCATGCGAATACGCGCACATCTCACTGCGAATTCCGTATGATCGAATCGTCGTGCTGGCCCATAGCAACGGCGCCAAAATCGCGCTCCAGGCAGCGCTGCTTGCGCCGCACCGCATGGGAATGCTGGTTCTGGTCTCGCTGCCCGGCGTGCCGGTGGATTGGATGAAGTACAGAGACCGGGAAAACGCGCGCCCCCGCGTGATTCTCGGCATTCATGGAGAAAAGGACGCGATGCTTTCACCGCTGCGCGGCCGCGCCCTTATCGAAAAGGTCTTCGGGCCAGACGCATTGGGCCCCACCGGGGAACACTGGTTTGTGATACCCGATGAAACTCATGTTCTGGAACAGGACCGGTCGTGGGCGTTCGTTCACGCAACCATCCTTCGCCAACTGCGTTCCCCTTTGTGCGCAGTGCGGTAAGGGGGGTAGACCGTCCAACAAATACTTAGGAAGAGCCTCATTATTTGGGGGCGGGCAGCACATAGGTTCACTCATTGCTTGAAAATTCCCGAATTTGCTGGTATCTAGGTAGATACTTTCGCCCGGGAACAATCTTCCGGACCGGCCATAACCTTCATCCTCAAAGGAGGGTCGTCCATGACGGCAGCCATCCCCGGCTCGGTGGTCCTGGCCCTGCTGCTTTGCCTTAATCCCCTGGTGGCTTCGGACGCCGCCCAGAGGAATTCGGTTTCCGCTGCAGGGGAACCGCGTGAGGCGCCCGCAGTTGCCGACCCGGAAACTCCAGCAGCGCCATCCGAAACAGATGACTTTGGAACCGACGAGACGGGCCGGGAGCAAGATGATTTTGATAAGCCGTTCTGGAACGTGTGGCAGGAAGACTCGGGAACAGACAGCCCCAACTACAAACCAATCCGGATGGAGGCAGATCACTCGTATCTTGTCGTGGTTGATCTTGCCTCGCTGGCCTACCAGCAGTTTGATAGTGGGGTCTTTTCCACCGAAACCAATAACGACTTTGATAACTGGCTGAAGCAGAACAATCATGACCTGGCAAAGCTGAATGTGTTGGCGCTGCCGGATGAGCGTTTCTTCGAGCCACTCCCCGGCGCTGACCGGGTTCATCCGTTCCTGATCAACCTCAAGAAGATGCGCGAGGCGCGAAAACACCCGTACCGATTCCGCAAGAATGAAAATCCTTTTGCCCTGCTGGCCAAAGGCAGCGGAGATGTGCCGTTCGATTTCGGCCAAGTAGCCTTCGTTGTCAAGACCAAGAAGGGAGTCCACGGCAATGGTGCGATTGCCTTTTCGTTCTGGGACGAAGACGATAAGCCGGTGACCGAACTGTCGTACTCGACCTGCATTCGCGGTCCCGGGCAGCAACCATGCGAGCCAGCAGATATACCCAATTACAGCGTGATCGGTGTCGACACCAATGTGAACCACAGTATGCCCGACGCTGCCCTGCATTTCGTCGAGTTGAACTCCGAAACGCTGATTGGGGTCTTCCGATGTAACACGTGCGGGTGGGGACGATATGACTTCAAACAATGGCGACTCGCCGGCGGCTCACGTTGGTTCCACGATCAGTTCCTTCTCACCATCCTGCCGGGCATTCGCCTGGCCGCCAATGGGCCGGACAATCCCAATCCCGCCAGTGCTACCCTTCGTCCGCTCTATAGCGAGAAGACCCTCAACAATGCTTCTGATTCTTTGTATCGGCTTTTGTTCCCGGCTGGTGAGGCTTCGGAAGCGGAAACCGCATTCCAGGACTTCGTCTCCCGAGCCGTGGCCCACCCCCCGCCAAACGGGGGCGTGGCCCCATCGCTGTTCATCCGCCTGTTACCCCAGCATGCGGAGAACGGGTTTGTTGTCCCATTAGGACTCACGAGGGTTCCGTTACCGGATGGTCGCCGGGAGTTTCTGGGCTTTCACTTCCGCATCCAAACCCCGCTCCGACTGCAGGACTACTCGGAACATGGGGCCTGCCTCTCGAAGTGGGTGCTGCTGATGCCGCCGTTGAACCTCTTCGCGGGGAATCCGCTGATCCTGGCTCGCCGCCAATTCGCGGATTGGATCGATACCTTTCAAGCCGACCAACTGCACGCCAAACTCTATCAAGACGTGGATGCCTTCAAGAACTGGGTCTCACCGGATCAGACCAAAGATGCCAACCCGGAGAATTACGCTGTGATGATTCTGAGTCATCACGACAGCAACAGCCTGTTTCTCGATCGCAGCATCTCTTCCATCTTCGCTCCAGTGGTTGCCAAGTCCTTCGGCAATCCTTCTGTGGCGATCATCGATGCCTGCGGTACGGCCAACCCAGGCGCTTTCGAGTTTGTGAAAGACTTCAACAATCACGGCGTTTATACGGTGGTGGCTTCCAGCGTGGAAGTGGATGCCAGAATGGGAGGCGACTTTTTGGCCACTCTGGTCAATGCCATCGACCACCATTCGTCGGAGCAGCGCTACATGCTCGACCAGGCCGTGTTTGACGCCATTCTCGGTTTGCGCGACCAGCCCGACGGCTCCGGCAAAACTGCGGAGCCGTACGGATCACGGGCGCTCGTTTACGGTTTGCTCGGAAACGGCGAAGTAAGACTGTGCGTCCCCAGTAAGCCCAAGCCAGTGACCGCGGGTGGAGCCGCCCTGGGTGGCGGCACGAGTCCCCCGAAGCGATCTTCGGAATGAGCTGATTCCCGGCGCTCCGTCCAGGAAGGAGAATCAACGTGAGGAGCCGTAGGACTTTTATTCAACGCAGCGGGCTGCTTGCGCTGGGCATGTTCTCGCGTGTTGCAGTTCCGCAGCAACAACCGAACCCGGCTCCTCTTCCGAAGGGAATTGGCACGGAGCCGGATTTCGATGGCCCGATCCCGTCGTTGAGCGGTGAGCTGGGCAAGTATCCCGCATTGAAGGCGGAACAACAAACCGCCCGCACAATCCTGGGAAAGGCTCCGACCAGGCCATCGCCCATTGCGGTCGCCGAGTACTTCGTTGCCGTAGGCCGGGGCGATTACGGCGACGATTGGAAGCCCTACATCATGGGGTGGCCGGAGCGCTGGAATCCGGTGATCGTGACCTTCTTTCAAGCGACCAACACCAATCCTGAGGGGGATCTGACCTCGTGGTGTGCGGCTTTCCTCAACTGGTGTTTCCAGCAGACGACCGGACTTCCTGCGACGAAGAGTGCGAGCTCCGGGAGCTTCCGACAGTTCGGACAAAAAACCGCTTCTCCCCAAAAAGGGGATATTGTCGTTTTCAAAAGCACGGACGTCGCTCAAGCCTCGGCCGGGCACGGTCATGTGGGCTTCTTCGTGCAAGATTACGGGGATGCGGTGGAGGTCTTAGGTGGCAACCAGATCGACGGACGCGCTCGCAGCCACATGATCAATTCGAAACGGCTGGCCAAGAATGGTCCGAATCTGGTGCTTCACTCGTACCGCAGCCAGGTTGGTTAGAAGTGACAGGCTGACCCACTTGAGCCGAATGGATCCACGCTCCGCCGGCCCTGGAAGGGTGATGTGAAACTTGGTGAGTGCCTGGCCATTGGGTGCATGGGATTCCACGTCCGGCAGTGGGCGGAACTCCGTACGCTAGAGCCTTGGACAAATTGCTGTTGCGCGATCGACGTAAACGCCGCACAATAGGAGTCTTAGGTCCTTTCCCCAGAGCCGGGCGGTCGCCCCCCTACTCCTGTCCGACGCGAACCGAGGTATAGATGATGTTGCGCAGACGGTGTTTCGCGCTTGCGGCATTGCTTTGGGCCGCCACCGCAGCCGGCATTGCCCAGGTGGATTCCGCTACAGCGACCCTGAAAGGCGCTGTACTGGACCCGAGCGGGCTCGCCATTCTGGACGCTAAAGTCATCCTGACCAATGAAGCCACGGGCGTCGTGAAAGATGCTACGACAACTCGTGACGGCTATGTCATTCCGGCGATTATTCCGGGAACGTATCGCGTCGAGGCCCAGGCTCCGCGCTTCGCGAAAAGCGTGGCAAACGGCGTCATCCTCAGTGTCGGCCAGCTTGCTGTCTACGACATTCGGCTAACGATTAGCTCGGAAGCGACTGCCGTTGAAGTG